>JBAUVJ010000117.1:0-10321 GCA_049583165.1 Candidatus Sulfotelmatobacter sp.
GAACTGACCACCAGCCTGGTGCTGCGGCGCTCGACCGCACTAGCGCCTACCGGACGGTACCCGGCGCTGACGACTAAAACCAAAGGCTCAGGAGCAACCCGCAAGAGTTCCGCTGAGGTGGGCTAGGAGGCGGACTTCCTTGTGGTGTTATAGCCAAGTGGTGTTATAGCCAAGACGGGGTAAACGTTTGCCATATTTCACGAAAAGGCAGGTGCGATGCGAGATAAAGCTGCATTCTTTCTTGCTGTTTGCTTGGTGACCTCTGTATTCGCGTTCGGGAAGGATAACCGGGAGACCGCGCCACAAGTGGTGAAGGTTGAGGGAGACGTGGAATACACGCACGATCCCTCCATCGCCAAGGATGGCGACACATGGTATTTGTTCGGGACGGCCAACGGGCCGGTCCGAAAAGGTGAGCTTCCCATCCGTTGTTCGAAAGACTTGCACGTCTGGAAGATGTGCGGCTATGTGTTCGACAAGATTCCTGAGTGGATTAAACAACAGAGTCCGGAAACGAAGGAGCTTTGGGCGCCCGACATCTCTTATTTCAACGGCGAATATCATCTCTACTACGCCTTTTCAGCGTTCGGCAAAAATACGTCAGGCATCGCGCTGCTCACGAACAAAACGCTCGACCCCACGAGTCCCAATTTTCGTTGGGCGGATCGGGGGCTGGTGCTGCTATCCCGGTTGGAAGATGACTTCAACGCGATTGATCCGAATCTTGTGGTCGACGGCGAAGGCCACGCGTGGCTTTCCTTCGGCAGTTTCTGGACCGGGATCAAGATGCGACGGATCGATGCAAACACCGGTCTGTTGTCCTCCGAGGATACGACGCTATATTCGCTGGCGAAGCGCAAGCGTCCGGATAATCCTCCTCCGAATCCGCCGGGATTGCCCGGCGATTGGCAGGCGATTGAAGCGCCGTTTATCGTCCACCACGGCGATTATTACTACCTGTTCGTATCATTTGACTTGTGCTGCCGCGGAACCAAGAGCAATTACAAAACGATGGTAGGGCGCTCTCGATCCGTGACCGGGCCCTACGTTGACGCGGAAGGGCAAGCCATGTTCGATGGCGGCGGAACTCCTCTGCTGCTGGGAAACGGCTGGTGGCTGGGGCCGGGCGGCGAATCGCTGCTACAGCAAAAAGATGGAGACATCATCGTCTTCCACGCCTACGACTCGAGCAGCGGCGAGGCTTATTTGCAAATCTCCACGATTGCCTGGGTGAATGGCTGGCCCAAGGCAGCGCTGGAAGGCGGAAATCCCGCGAATAAATAACGTCCCCGCCAAATTGCGCGTCGGGCGGAAACCTGCCCCCAGCGGGAATTTTCCACCGAACCTGTGAAACGATCCGCGGGTTACTGACACTATCCTGATAAGTGGGCGAGATCGCAGCGTATGGCGATTACACCACAGTTCAGGACCCTGGCTTAAGCGACCACTTGGCTGGGAATCCCGTTGAAGTGCCGGAGCCTTTCGGGGGAAGGGGCTCCGGTGCTTCCTGACGTTTTCCCCGCAGCGGCATCCGATTTGCTCTAGCCCAAAAGGAGTCACTTCTCTTCCCGTGAGTACCTCTCGCCTTATCCCGCCCGTCCGCCGCGCGCATGTCCGGTGCATTGCCGTGAAGCGCCCGTCTTTAGCCGCATCCAGCGTGGAAAATCAGCCCAGTTCGCGTTCGGCGGTGCTACACTGTTTGCCACCTCCAGCGCTGCGAGGCGGGGCCTTGCAATTTCAATCCTTTGACCAACCATATCTCGAACGTCTTCGGGCGGGGGATTACCGCGCTCAGGAGCACTTTGGCGCCTACTTCAGCGCGCTGATTCAGATCAAGCTGCGTTCTCGCCTGAAATCGCCAGACGCGATCGAGGACATCCGTCAGGAAACCTTCGCCAGATTTTTTGTGGCTCTGCGCGAGGGAAAGATTCTTCAGCCGGAGCGCCTGGGTTCTTTCGTGAACTCCATTTGCAACAACGTATTGCTGGAGCATTATCGGGCAGGATCGCGGAGCAGCTCGCTCGATGACGACGAGCAGAAAGAAATTCCCGCCAAGGGTCTGGATTTGCTTAGCCTGCTTGCGGCCAAAGAAACGGAAGAGAAGGTTCGCGAAATCCTAGATAAACTTTCGGAGCGGGACCGGCGGTTGCTACGGGAAGTTTTTCTCGAAGAGCGAGACAAGGACGAAGTGTGCCGCGACTTTGGCATCGACCGGGATTATCTGCGGGTGCTGCTGCACCGCGCCAAGCAATCGTTCAAATCGCTGTATTTGAAGGATACGGGAAATGATGAGCCGGCATTTACTTCAGCCTAGGGGCCCTGAAACGATTCGCCGCCTCGGCTCACTATGGGTAAGGGGGCATTAGCAATGGACCACGAAGTAGTGGTTCGCCGAAAAGTGACGGAGAGTTACCTGCTCGGCGAACTTGATCCTGACGCCCGTGAAGAATTCGAAGCGCACTTTTTCGAATGTCCGGATTGCGCACTGGATGTGCGTACCGGATCTCTATTCGTAGAGCAGAGCAAGATTTTGTTGGCGGAAAAATCTGGCCCTGTCGCCGTTGACTCGCGACGGAGCCTGCCGGCCATATCGAGAGCAGGCTGGTGGGGATGGTTGCGCCCGGCGCTGATCGTGCCGGTGATGGCTTTGCTTCTGGTGGTGGTCGGGTACCAGAATCTGGTGACCTATCCTCACCTCCAGCAGGCAATGAACCGCCCGCAGGTCCTGCCTTTCGCCTCGGTCAACCTGGGCACGTATGGAGCGGGCGATCAGGTAATTTCAGTTGGGCCGGAGCAGGGGTTTCTGCTGATGGTAAGAATTCCGCCTGATAATTATCCGCGGCACATGGCGGATTTGTATAATTCCGCGGGAAAGCTGGAATGGTCGCTGACCTTTCCATCATCGTCCACCGCAACGCAGGATGAGTGGCCGCTCCAGGTACCGGGAGCGAAGCGGGCGGCGGGTAGCTACAGTTTGATTGTTCACGGCCTTACGGACACGGGAGAAAGTAAGGAAGTTGGGCGGGCGTCGTTCGAATTACAAATTCAGAAGTGAGCTCAATCGAGAGGAGCTGATAACATGGCGGCTATGCCAAAACCATCTATTGAATCGGGTCCTGTGCTGGAGCGCTATCACGTGTATCACGCTGAAGCAGAGGTGCTCAGCGGCCAACTGGAACACCCAATCAAGCAACCCATCGAAAATTATGGGCACCTGCTGCTGGATAAAACTCGCCGCGAAGGTCTGTTTACCGAATCGATTGGCGAAACCAGCGTGCAGGGTCTGATTTCGTTCAAGGCCGCCCACACTCGCGTGTCGGGCAGCCAACTCCAGAATAAGAGGGATGTGTTGGGCAACGATCACTCGGGCTGGGTGACGCAATCGACCTCGGTGCTCGAGGGACTGAATGTGGTCGACGTTCTCACGGCTGATCGTGTGGTGGCTCAGGTTTCCACCACGCACCCGATGGTCGACGGCCATGTTCCCCGGGTCACGTTTCTCGGCACACGTTTCGAGAACCTCCGGATTGCCGGCTATCCGGTGGAGGTTGTACTCAATCTCGGCATTTGCGGCGCTAAACCTGAGGGCGACCTGACGTACTTGCAGGACACTGACTTCCTGGATCGCGTGCAGAGCCAATATGACGGCATCGCCGATGCCAAGGGCCTTCCGGAAAGCCTGGAAAAACAGTACGATGCCAAAATCGCCTACATTGACGATCTCAAAAAACGGGCCAGGAATGGCTCGGGCGATGCGCGGAACGATGGTCGCAACGGCTACTCCAAGCTGCAATGTTCACTGGTCAAAAGCATCGGGCCGATTCCGATTCCGGGGGTCAGGACGTTCGGGAACATGATCTTCATTCCGGACTTCGGGACCGTATCGCTGGCCGAAATCGAGGTGGGCACCGGACCCTCCGACGGTGGCTTCCCCGACAATTCGCGAGATGGCTCGGTGTCGGAGCCCAGCTACAGCAATTACTTCACGCTGCACATGCTGGACATGCATCTGGGTTGTCCGACATCGGCGTCGTCGAAGGTCGCCACCGCCGCGGCCAACGGCCAAACACATCCCTAGTTTCTGTCCTTTGCTTACTGCTCCTCACCTGCGGGCTAGCCTGTAATCACAGCAGCCCGCAGCGTGCTTTTGACCATGCTTACAAGGCTTTCCTGCAGGGCGATCTAAAACAAAGTCAGGACGAAGCCAACGCGGGATGCGAACGACTCCGCCGTTCGAATCCGGAGTTGGCATCGAAATTTAGAATCTTGGAAGCTGAATCGCTCCTGTGGCAAGGAATGTACGAGCGGGTGCTTACGACCCTTAACTCCTTACCAACTCGCCCCAGCAACAAAGATCAGCTAATTAAAAGTCTTGCCATCGAGGGCGCAGCATGTTCCCGTCTGCACCGGTTTCCGGAAGCACAGGAGAAGCTCGAACAGGCAACTCAAATGTGCCAGGCATCCTCCGAATTAACATGCGGCGATGTCATCCGGGCTCGCGGTAGTCTGGCCGTGCAAAAGGGTCAAATTGAAGTTGCAAAACAATTCTTCGAACAATCGTTGCAATTCGCCCGAGCTCATAACGATCATTTTCTCGGGGAGACTGCCTTGCTCAACCTAGGCTTGACCTCGATGCGAGAAGGGTATTTTGATGAAGCTATCGATTGGACAAACGCTGCTTACCAAACCTCAACGACATTGGGGGCCGCTGGGGAAGCCCAAGCTGCCCTCGGTAATCTGGGTTGGGCCTATTACAACCTCGGAGATTCTGAAAGATCGTTAGATCTTTCCCTTGAAGCCGAGAAGGGTGCTATTCAGGTTGGCGACATTATTGATCAGCTGTCTTGGCTTACGAACGCGGGATATGTCTACGCGAGTCTTGGCGATCTACCTCGCGCGAAACAGTCTTATCTGAAAGCTCTCGACCTTGCTACCACGATCAATGGCAGAGAAGACATCTACAACGCCTTGCGCGCTCTGGCTCTTGTGTCGGTCGAAGGTAGCCAACTGGAGGATGCACGTAAGTATTCCGACGAAGCCATTGCCATCGCACAGGCCGAGAACAATCGCCTGGACGAACTCTACCCGCTCCTGGTCAAGGGGATGGTTGCTGCACGCTCGCATGAGGAGGCGGAAGCGGAGCGTATATTTCTCGAGGTCGTAGACGACCCGAAAGCGAATGCCTCACTGAAATGGCGAGCTGAACATGCACTCGCACAACTCTATGAAGCCGAAGGCCGCACAGATTCTGCCGACCGTGAGTACCGTGCGTCGCTGGCGACATTTGAAGCAGCTCGATCATCGCTGGAGCGCGACGATTCGAAGTTGCCGTTTTCTAACAACGCCTCGCGCATCTACGACGACTACATTCGTTTTTTAGTGACGTCCGGAAAAACCGAAGCGGCCCTGCGATGGGCCGATTACGGCCGCGCCCGCACGCTAGCCGAAGGGTTGGGATTGCAGACAAAGACACCGACATCTGCATTCGGGCCGCCGCCACTCGACCCTCAGCAGATTGCGCGGCAGGCCAAAGGCACCGTTCTTTTTTACTGGCTGGGCGAGAGGCAGTCGTATTTGTGGGCAATTACGCCGTGGAAGACGACTCTGTTCACGCTTCCTCCCGGAGTGGAGATCGATGCGGCTGTGCAACGGTATCGCAAGGCTCTCGGGGGGACGCAGGACGTTCTGGCTTCCGGCGATGGGGATGGCCAATATCTTTATCGCACGCTGATTGCGCCGGCGCGAGCTTTGCTGAAGAAAGACGCAAAGGTCATCATCATTCCCGATGGGAGTTTGAATAATCTGAATTTCGAAACCGTACTGGTGCCAGATGCGGAGGGCGCTGAAGCTAGGGTTTCTAAGATAAAGCTGGCCGAGTCAAAGCTGCCGGGGGCAAAAACTTCCGACGCGAAGCTGCACTATTGGATTGACGACGTCACGATTGCGGATGCCAGCTCGTTGCGGGTTTTAAGTGGTGCACAGGCGGGCGGGGCAAACGCAGCAAAACAGAAACGTACCCGCAGTCTCCTACTGGTTGGGAACAGCGTCGCGCCGAGCGATCGATATCCCGAACTCCCGCAGGCTGCGGCGCAGATGGAAAGCGTGGCCCGCCATTTTCCGGCGGCGGAGCAGACGGTGCTTACGCGGAACGAGGCGACGCCTTCGGCTTATCTCGGCAGCAATCCGGAAAGATTTTCTTATATCCATTTTGTGGCGCACGGTACGGCCAGCCGGTTGAGTCCGCTGGATTCGGCGATTGTGCTTTCGAAAGGCAGCGCGGAAGACGACTCGTTCAAACTCTATGCCCGCGATATTATTCGCCGTCCGCTGCGGGCCGATCTGGTCACGATCTCGGCATGTTATAGCGCGGGCGAGCGGGCGTATTCGGGCGAAGGGTTGGTGGGGCTCTCCTGGGCGTTTTTGCGAGCCGGGGCGCGCAACGTGATCGCGGCGCTGTGGGACGCGACCGACGCTCCCACCGAGCAGCTTATGGATAAGTTTTACGACGAACTCGATAAGGGCGCGACTCCGGATGCCGCTCTGCGAGCCGCAAAACTAGCGCTGCTGCACCACAGCGCGTTTCACAATCCTTTTTACTGGGCGCCTTTTCAGCTCTACGCAAGGTTGGGCTAGGCCTTACTTCGACAAGCTCGACAGGCGCATCTCGACAAGCACGGAAATTCAAGATAAGTTATCGTGAATTTGCAGACGCGCTGTTTCGGCTCTGCCGACAAGTCAACTATGTTTGTGAATCGTGTTCGAATCATGGTCGAGTGGGGAGATTGTGATCCGGCGGAGATTGTCTTTTATCCCAACTATTTTCGCTGGTTCGATCAGTGCACGACTGCGCTGTTTCGCGCGGCGGGGCTTCCTTTAGAGAAATTGTTCAAGGCTCATGGTGTCATCGGCATTCCATTGGTGGAGGCGCGAGCGCGGTTTATGATTCCATCGACATACGGCGACGAACTGGTGGTGGAATCCTGCGTCACCGAGTGGAGAAAGAGCAGTTTCGTGGTCAGCCACAAGTTCCTGCGCGCGGGCGCGCTGGCCATGGAAGGCTGGGAGACGCGGGTGTGGGCGGGCGTGCATCCTACTGAGGCTCACCGGATGAAGAGCGCGCCTTTGCCCCAGGAAGTGATTCGAAAACTTTCCGCCTCGGAGAAGAGCATTCCGAAGAAACGCATGACGAAGAAGAGTTGAATTCTGACGCGCCTTTCGAGGAGGTGCTTGTGTACCGTAGCGATGTCGTAGGAAGTCTCTTGCGTCCGGCGTATTTAAAAGAAGCTCGAGAGCAATTCGCGGCGGGGAATCTTAGGGCGGCGGAGTTCAAAGCGGTGGAAGACCGCGCCGTCGACGAGTGTATCGACTTGCAGATTCGCGCCGGGCTGGATGTGATCACCGACGGCGAGGTGCGCCGCTACGCTTTTTATGGACACCTGATCGATGCCGTCGACGGCTTCGATAAATACGGTGGCTGGGCAATTCCCTTCCGCGACGAAAAGGGCGAGAAGTTAGTGCTACCGCGCCCGGTAGTGGTTTCTAAACTGCGACGCAAGCGGCCGCTTTGCGCGGAAGAATTTACTTATGTGCGCGCGCGAGGCAGGCATCCGGCGAAGACTACGCTGATCAGCGCGCAGCAGGCCTCGGCTTACTACGACAGCAAGAAATCCGCCGGGGCTTATGCGACGATCGATGCCTATCTCGCCGATCTGGTCGATATACTGCGCGATGAAGTGGAAGAGTTGATTCGCCTGGGCTGTACTTACATTCAGATTGACTCGCCGCAGTACACGGCGCTGCTTGATCCGGAGTTGCGGCAGGGATACCGGCGGCGAGGCAGCGATCCTGACCGGCTGTTGGATTTGTCGATCGCAATGGATAATGCCGTGATCGGGGATCATCCCGGCATCACTTTCGGCCTGCATTTATGCCGTGGAAATAATCAAAGCAAGTTTTACGCCAGCGGCGACTATGGTCCCATCACAAAGGTTTTTCGCAATACCAAGTTTCGGAGATTTTTGCTGGAGTACGACGATGAACGCTCCGGCGGATTCGAGCCGCTTGGCCAAATGCCGCCAGACCGCACGGTTGTGTTGGGGCTGGTGAGTTCCAAACGCGCGATGCTGGAAAACCCGGACGAACTGAAGCAGCGGATTGAAGCCGCCTCCGCGTTTGTTGAGCTGGAGCGGCTGGCCCTCAGTCCGCAGTGCGGATTCGCTTCCACCATGGAAGGCAATGCGCTGACGGCGGCGGATCAGGAAGCAAAGCTGCGGCTAGTTGCACAGACAGCAGAGGAAGTTTGGGGCAAGTCTTCATCTCAGCCTGTGCCTCTGGCCTCTGGTACACAGATTCTGAGAAAAGACAGCAGGTAACAAAGGAACTTGGCACCTCACCTCAAGCCCCACTCCTGCACTTTGCTGAGATCGTTCCACCTCGGGAAGGTTCCTGCAAATGCACTTCTAGCGGTTCGACACCCAACCTGGAGCCCCGGCGTAGAATCGTAAGAATGGTCAAACTTTTCGCGGTGGGGTTGTTGGTCGCTCTCACTTTGCCGGTTTGCGCTCTGGCTGAGGATGTTCAATCCATCGCGCAGGCGGTCGATGAACACTACAACCACCTGCACAGTTTGCGGGCGGAGTTTGCCGAGGTTTATCGGGGATCGGGGATGGAGCGGACGGAGGCGGGCACGCTTTGGCTGGCAAAGGGTGGGATGAAAAAACCCGGCAAGATGCGATGGGAGTACCGTTCTCCCAAGGAGAAGCTCTTTGTGAGCGATGGGAGAAGCGCGTGGTTTTACGTCCCGGACGACCGGCAGGCAAGGAAGACGGCGGCGAGCAAACTGGACGACATTCGCTCTCCACTTGCATTTTTACTGGGTAAGAGCAAGCTGGAGAAGGAGTTACATGGGCTGTCGCTGGCTCCGGACGTCGCGCCCTTGACTGTGGGAGATACGGTTTTGCGCGGCGTGCCGCAGGGCATGGCAGACCGGGTGAGCGAGATTTTGTTGGAGGTGACACCTCAACATCAGATTACCCGGCTGATGATTGACGAAGTGGACGGGTCGACGACTGATTATCGATTCAGTGATCCGAAGGAGAATATCGAGATCCCGGCCGGGCGTTTTGAGTTTGCTCCGCCAGCGGGCACGGAGATCGTAGAGGGGGAGCTGGGACCATAGGCCTCGTTCAGAAAGCCAGATGCCTAGGCAAATAAAGGATCTTGGTAACGGTAGCTGACGAATGGTCACCATAGAAATTAACCTGCCATTGATTGCCGCGATAGGGGTTACTTGCGATACTGAAAACTTGGGCAAGTCCGTGGGATCGGTGGGTTGAGATGGTAGGGGCAATGTTAGACTGAGCCTATCGGCGTGGGGCCAGGTCAGGAAGCGAAACGTAGAGTTAAATGGCGGAGTTTGTCGTAAAAATCGCGGACGAGCGAGGCCGGATGCTCCAGCAGGTGGAGCAGGGATACTCGGTGGCGGAGGTGCGCGACCGCTTTGCCTCACAAGGATACCTGGTTTACTGGGTAAAACCGCAAGGGATGTTTTCCGGCGGATTTTCTCTCGGTCGACGGCGGAAGCTCAAGCAGAGTACTTTTCTGGTTTTTAACCAGCAGTTTCTCACCCTGATCAAGGCCGGGCTGCCCATACTGAACTCGCTCGACCTGTTGATCAAGCGTCAAAGAGATCCCACTTTGCAGCAAGTCCTGGAGAATGTGCGGGAGCGGGTCAAGGGAGGAGAGTTGCTCTCCGACGCCTTTGCCACGCACGCCATGGTGCCGAAGATTTACACCACCACGCTAATGGCGGGTGAAAAGAGCGGAAATATTGACGAAGTGCTGACCCGGTACATCAATTTTCAGCGGCTGGCAATGACCTTCCGCAAGAAGCTGTTTGTGTCGTTGATCTATCCCACGATGCTGGTGACCGTGGTCACGATCATGGTGATGTTTTTGTTCACCTACGTGGTGCCCAAGTTTGCCGAGCTCTTCAATAGTCTGGACGCGAAACTTCCGGCTATCACGCTGTTCATGCTGAGTGTGGGTACGATTGCACAAAAATATTTTCCTTTTTTTATTATTGGCATTGCGCTGGCTGCGTTTGTGTTCTGGCAATGGCGAAAGACGGATCGGGGAGCCGACCAGATCGACCGCTTCATTTTGAGCTTGCCGCTGCTGGGCGATATCCGGCTGAAACATCAAGTCGCAACTTTTTCCCGGATGCTCTCCACCCTGCTGCAAGGCGGATTGCCGCTGGTTCCGTCGATGGAGACGGCGGGCAGTTCGATGAGCAGCCGTCGAATTCTAAAGGGCGTAATGC
>JBAUVJ010000118.1:0-3026 GCA_049583165.1 Candidatus Sulfotelmatobacter sp.
ATTCAGGCTGGCGGCTTCCGCAGCCTGCAAGAAGGCCAAACCGTGCAGTTCGACGTGACCAAGGGCCCCAAGGGCTGGCAAGCGGAGAACGTCCAGGCCGTCTAAGCGACCGCTTTCGAAGCTACAACCAAATGCCCGAACTCCGAAAGGATTCGGGCATTTTCCTTTGGCAAGACGATTTTCTGGTTTTAGTCTCGATTCAGATTTTCTGGCGCGCCTTCTGCACCATCTCGACCAGAACTTGCCGCGCTTCCATAGGATTCGTAACCTCGCGCGGGAAGCCTATGCGCGCACCTTTCACGCCTTCCGCAGTTTTGAGGCGCACATGAAAGCCAAGTCGATCCACTGCCGTCATAGCCGCCTCTTTTGACTCGATGCCGGCGAATGCGCGGGCGATCAAGACCAGCGCATCTTTATGGTCATGATTCATGTGCTCAATGATCGCTGATGCCGAATCGGAAAGCGGGTCAGGTTGCGCTTGATCGTAGTCGGACGCCTTTGTCCACCCCATAACGCCAAAACCTCCTACGTAATAAACGTCGAGCACGTCCATCCGGTAAAACGAGAAATCGTCAAAATCCACCCAGTATTTGCTGTTGACCTGGCGTTCCAGGTAAAGGCCACGGGCCTCGGCCACTTCTGGTTCCGATATAGTTTGAACATTTCCCACAAGAGTAACTCGTGCGGCACCCAGCGGATCGCCATCTCCAGCGGGTTGGGTAACCAGTAGACTGGCGCGCGCATCGGATTGCAGATTCTGCGTGTGCATCGCCATGGTGCTGATAAGGAAAATCGGACGTCCACGCTCATCCAAGCCGTAAGGCATCACCGATCCGAAGGGGAATCCCGGCTGCTTCCGCGAGATGGTGGAAAGACTTCCGACGCGCCCCAAATGGACGAGCGTGCGCGCCCGTTCGGCAAAAGATGGCTCAGGAACAGCCGGCTGATTGTTCGCCACGGCGGTGCTGCCGTGGCTTCGATTGGAGGAAGATGACATCTCGATCTCTTGAGCCAGTCTAAACGAATCCGAGAGGCCAAAACCAGTGAAGTACAATTTGACTTCGTGCCCCAAAAGCCCGGTCACGAGGGCGCGGTTTCAAACGCGGTAACGACAGCGTAGAATTTGTGCCAATTTCACGGAGAGCGAACAAGAATGCGCCGGTACCATCACATCGGAATTCCCACTACTGAAGCGAAGCCTGGCGAGACCCACTTGAAACATCTGAAAGTCTTTGTCGTCAGCCACGAGAAAAGCGAATTCGGCGTGGAGTGGATGCGTTTCGAAGCGGACGCGGCGGTCCCTGATCTCGTCCGGCAAGTTCCGCACGTCGCGTTTGAAGTGGCTGATCTCGCTTCCGAGCTTGCTGGCCGCGAAATCCTGATTCCTCCCAACAGCCCATCCGACGGCGTCCGCGTCGCGTTCATAATCGAAAACGGCGCGCCCATCGAACTGCTCGAATTCACCGACCCCAACCATCCTGCCCGCCGCCTGCAGAACAAGATGCTGATATAAACCCCTGCATTCAAGCACCTTTTAGAGCGAAGGCGAGCACTTGACACCTTGCCCATCAACCATCGTAACCCTAGTGAACAAGTATCAGAATTCCAAGCGGGCTTGAAACGCGATCATTCGTGGGCTGCTATCGCCGCCCAGACCGACTCCGAGCAGCCCGGTGGGAGGCGAAGTCGTTGATGTGAGCGCACCGAAACCAGTCTGGGTACGAGGGTTGGCGGGAATACCGGCCAGCACCATGCTAGGAAGAGCAAAATTTGGATGGTTCAAGACATTGAAGAACTGGGCTTCGAGCCGGAGTTTCATGTGCTCGGTTACCGGGAACCATTTGGTTAGATAGAAGTCGTTCCAGACGAAATCGGGACCGCGCAAGGCATTACGGCCGAGGTCTCCGAATTGGCAATTCTGTGGACTGTCGCCGCCATAGCACTGTCCGGTACTCGGATCGATGCTCGACACAAAAGCTTTCGGGTTGAGCCATTGGATCGTGCCCGGTTGCGTGACGCTCTGGACCGGGTGGTGCTGATACAACGAAACGCCGGGAACGACGCTCGCGAATTGAGGCCCACTTCCGTTCACAATGCCATTTCCGTTTGCCGAATAGGGCGTACTCAGCACCGAGAATGGAATCCCGCTATGCCAAAATGCAGTGCCAGAGATCTGCCAGCCATTTAGCGCGTATCCCAAGGCGTGGTTGCGCACTTTCATGGGCAATTGATAAACGTATTGCGCATTGAGATTGTGCCGGATGTCGTAGTCGCAAGGCCCGTAATCGCGGGCCAGTTCTCCTGGCAGCGGCGAAAGAATTCCTTGGGCGGAAAACTGCAGGAATCCTCCGTTAGAAACTGTGTCCATGCAACGGCTCCAGGTGTAGTTGACCTGGCCTTGCAGACCGTGTCCGAGACGCTTCATCGCGGTGAGTTGCAGGCCGTTGTAGTGGCTGTTGGCACCCGTGGATAATTGTGTCACCGCGCCGAATCGGGGATCGATCGCACCAATATGCCGTGGATTGTTGACCGGATTCACATAGGGAAATGGCGCAAAACAACCCTGACACACCGTTTGATAACCGTTCGCTTGCGTCGTATACGGCTGGTTTACCGCACGCGTTCCAACGTATTGCGCTTGGAAGCTGGATGTTGTTCCAAATTGATGTTCAAGCCCCAGGCTCCATTCCATGAAATATGGGGCATGGAGTTCGCCATTCGGGACGGCCGTTATGGCAACGGGTGGAAGACAGGTTGTGGGACCCGACTGCGCAGAAGCGCAGGAAAGCTGGCCGGTCGGGAAGCCCGCGCTGAAAATCTGATTGGCAGTGACGGTGGCGTCGACTGCGCTGTTGGACACGGCGTTGCTGGGCGTGGATGGCGCAATGGCCGTTCCGCCGACCGTCCCAAGAAGGCCGCCTTGAAAAGTCTTGACGTAGGGTGGGTTGAAACCCACCAAGTCGGCGACGCTGCCGGGCAGAATGTCACTAAAGATCCCAAAACCTGTACGAAGGACTGTCTTAGGT
>JBAUVJ010000119.1:0-2952 GCA_049583165.1 Candidatus Sulfotelmatobacter sp.
CGGCGAACCCGTGACCATCTGTCGCCGCGGTGTGCCCGTGGTGGATATAGTGCGCACCAAGAAAGCGCCTGGCAAAAAAAGGCCGCTAGGTACGCTGGCTGGCAAGATCGAAGTCCTCGACCCGAACTGGTGGAAGCCGATGACCGACGAAGAAGTAGAAACTTTCCTTGCGGGGAAGGATTGAGTGCGCATCCTGCTGGACACGGTAGTTCTGATCTTCGCCGCGATATCGCCGGAGCGTCTTAGCAAACGGGCCACCGTCGTTTTAGAAAATGAGGCGAATGTCCTGGAGTTGAGCGCGGTATCTCTCTCCGAAATCGCGATCACGACAGCGCTGGGAAAGTTGAGAATCTCAGCCGACGTCGCGCGACAGACGGTCGAGGAACTCAGCATCCGCGTCCTACCCTATACGGCCGATCATGCATTGCAGTTGTTTGACTTGCCGCTCCACCATGCTGATCCCTTCGATCGTCAGATCATCGCTCAGGCCTTGGCCGAGAAGATTCCGATTGTCACCTCCGATGAAAAATTCAGCCTCTACAAGGGGCTCAAGCTCATCTGGTGACGCTGGAAGTAGCGCCGCGCACGGAATCCGATGGAATCCGATCAGTGATTCCTTAAAGTAGGGTTGGCGCTAGACGTCATCTCGTCGTTTTACAGTATCTTCCACTCCGGTTTGATTCCAAGGCATTTTTGCAAAGTTTTTTTAGTACTTGACTTTGGGCCAATATGACACTAATATAAGTGTCATATGAAATCCCCCAGAGAACCCGACCTGGAACTGCGCGGCAAGCTCATTCGCAGCCTTGGGGCTCTCCGCGAAATGCTGCCTGGCTCTTTTGTCGAGCGCCAACGCTCCTGCGGCCAGCCCAACTGTCGTTGCGCCGACGGTAAACACCTGCACCCGCAATATCAGATCTCCGTATTGATTGACGGCAAACCCAAAGCGATTAACGTTCCGGCGGCCTTCGTCGACCAAGTGCGCGAGAAAATCGAGATGCACCGACGCTTTGAGGCCGCCGCCTCGACCGTCTGCGGCATCAATCTCAAGCGCTTTCTCCAAGAAAAGCTCAAGCCGAAGAAAGAGCGCCCAATTTGATCCGACACCGGTTCGAGACTTATCTCGACAAGGTGTTTGGCTTCTCCGATTTAGTAAGCGCTTTGCCCGAAGGACGGCAGTTTCCCCAGCACTCCTGGAAAAAGGTGTTTGACGCCATTTTCCTGGGTGCCGCCATGCAGATTCCCAGCCTGCTGCAGATCGAGGCGGAGTGTCACCATGGAGCGCTGGCCCGACGCATCGGAGCCATCAGCGACGACACCCTCGGCTACTCCCTCCAACGACAATCTCCGGAACCCGTGTTTGCGCTCAGTTGTGAAATTGCACGCCGGCTGAAACGCAACGGAGTTCTCCGTTCCGATTGGTCGCGGGGATTGGTGGTGGGGGCGGTGGATGGCATTGAAATTTGCAGTTCGTTTGCCCGCTGTTGCGACGCCTGTATGGAGCGAGAGGTGCAACACAAGGTGAACGACGAAATGAAAACCGAGGTTCAGTATTATCACCGCATCGTGGTCGTGGCCTTGGTCAGCACCTCGTTCCCCATTCCCTTGGGGGTGCGCTTTCAGAAAAATGGCGAAGGCGAGGTCGCCTGTGCCCTGGCTCTGTTACAAGATCTGATCGAGCACTTGGGCCGCCGCTTCCTGGATGTATTGGTGGGGGACGCTTTGTATCTGCAAGCGCCCTTCGTCAAACAAGTAGAACGTCTCGGTCTGGCATGGGCCTTCACCTTGAAAGAGAACCAGCCCGAGTTATTGCGCGAGGCGGAGCGCTGCACGCAGGAGGCTCCCCACGGCGTTCAGGCGGAGCCGGGCCGGGAACTTCGCTACTGGCACTTACCGGACCTGGATTGGCCGGTCGCCGATCGCCGCGTGCGCGTCGTCAAAACCATTCGCATCGAACACCAGCGTCACGTCACCATCCGCAGAAAAGACGCTGCTCATACCAAAGGCAAGACGGAAAGCATGCCATCGAGCACCAACTTCTACGCCACCAATTTCGAACTGGGATCGATCTCGCCGCTGTTCATCCACCAGTTCAGCCGCAGCCGTTGGCGAATCGATACCGAAGTCTTTCAGACCATCACTACCGACTGTCACCTCAAACACCCCGCCGTTCACCAAACCACGGCCCTGGTGGTGCTCACCATGATTCGGTTTTTGGCCTATACCCTGTCCCTGGTCTTCTACCACCGCCAAGTCCGCAGCCATGCTCGCCGAAAGTGCGAGACCTTTCATGAGTTCGCCAAACGCTTAGGGTACGGGTTCGTTGCGCTCTCGCTCAACAGCAGTTGATCTTCGCGCCGTGCGCGCAGCCTTCGACGTGTCCGATCTTGCTTCAAGGTGTCGGCCCCGACGCCCTGCCCTCATATTCCTTCCTTCCGAAAAATCAACCCTTTCCATGCGCTTTCTGCCATCCCGGACCATCCCAACTTGCCCCTCAGCCCTTCGCTGCCCACAACTGACGTCAAATCAGCCGCGATACATGATGCCCAGATGTGGGTTTGCGGAATCGCTGACTCGGCCCCGCCGTCGATTTCCCCCGGCCGCAACTTCTGGTACCCTGCAATATCTATGCGCTACCACATCCTCTTTCTCCTCGTCGCAGTCAGCTCCCTCTTCGCCCAAACCGCCCAGCCCGCAGCCGACCGCCTAGCCGCCCAAAACGCCCTCTTCGACGAGCAATACGAAACCGATCTCCGCAACTTCCCCGAGCGCGCCACCGCCTTCGGCGACTATCGCTACAACGACAAGCTCGCCGACTATTCGCTCGAAGCCATCGCCCAGCGCCACAAAACCGACGAATCGTTCCTGGCGCGCCTCAACGCTATCTCCACAACCGGCTTCTCCGATCAGGATCAGCTCTCCCACGACCTCCTCGTCCGCGTCCTCCAGCAG
>JBAUVJ010000120.1:0-2782 GCA_049583165.1 Candidatus Sulfotelmatobacter sp.
CGCTTCTGGGTCAGTTCGTGATATTCCTGAATATATGTGGCGCGCCGGACGATGCGTCCCGGCACCGGCCATTCATTGATTCCCAGTTTTAGGACCATGAGCAAGTGCAGGCCAACGAAGGCAATCAATGATCCGGGGATCACGAAAACGTGCAGCGCGAAGAATCTGGAGAGAGTCGCACCCGCGATGATCGGGCCGCCGAGCATAAGGTTGACCACCCAGGGTCCGAGCACCGGAACGCGGCTGGCGATCGATGCCCCGATGCCCAGTCCCCAGTAAGCGTCCTGGTCGAAACGCAGCACTTGGCCAGTAAAAGCCATGCCGAGTGTCATGAGTAAAAGCAGGACGCCAACAATCCAGGTGAGCTCTCGGGGAAACTTGTAGGCTCCAAAGAGGAAGACCTGCACCATGTGGATCAGAACAATCGCGACCATGAAATTCGAGCCCCAGCCGTGCAGAGCTCGTATGAACCAACCGAGGGCAATGCCATGATTGAGAGTCTGGAGACTGCTCCATGCTTCTCCCGCCGAAGGCACGTAAATCAGGGCAAGCAGTATGCCCGTGACCACCTGTAGCACGAAACAAGTGAGAGCTGCGGTGCCGAAAACATAGAACCAGCTCGCGCTATCGCGCGGAACCGGATGCTCGAGGATCTCAAGAGTCGGCTTGCCCACTTGCAGGCGCAAATCGAACCAGGCGCCGAGTTGCTTGATCAAGCGCATGTCGAGCCCCCGCGTTTCCTGTTCGCCGGACCATTCGAAGCACTGCCGGGAGTCGGCATTTCGCCGGCTTTAATAAGAAGTTTTCCGCCCTCGATCTTGTAGTGGTACTGAAACAATCCCCGCTCCGGAGGTCCGGAGGCACGCGAGCCGTCCTGGTAGTAAGCACCACCATGGCAGGGGCACATGAACAGATTCGACTGCGGGAACCACCGAACCGGACACCCCAAATGCGCGCAGTTGATCGCGAACACCTGGAAGGTTTGACCATCAACGTTCCGCACCCAGCAGGCAATATCGGCGGTTTCGCCATCCCACGCATTGACCACAGGATTTCGGTAGGTAGCGAGACGCGTCTGCCCGGCCGGGAACTGCTCCAGACCGCCGAGAGGGAGCCATGACTCATAGCCAAACTTCTTTTCACGTATCACCGGCGAAAGCAGATAGCGCACGATTGGAACGGCCAAAGCGACGCCGACAACACCGTTAAGAAGCAGGCTTAATTTTACGAGCATCGCTCGCCGTGACACACCGTTCTCTGTACTCATCGACGTTCTCCCCCCGCACGGACCGCTGAAGAAATCGGGTATGGCTGACCTGCAAAATGTGGCCGTTGGCTGGAAAGCCACGCGACGACATCAGAAATATCTTGCGTCGACATCGGTCGTCCTTCGACGTCGCCTCGCCAGTCCGGCGCACCCAATTCAGGCCGCCCTGCAATCACGGTGGTTCGAAGCTCTTGGTCACTTATCAGAGCGAGGAATGAGCCATCCAAGATCGAACTGGCCTTGCTTCCTCCACGGCCGTCCGTTCCATGACAGGAGGAGCAGTACGTTCGATACGAGCCGGCTCCGCGCTGCGGATCGCCCGCAGTCTGCGCTGCATAAGGAGGTGGAGTCGCATCGCGCAAAGCATCAGGCTTCGCCCACGATCGAATTCCTCGGACAAGAACGTCGATCTGCGTGCCGGTGAGCATTCCACCCGCACTCTGCGCGAAGGCCGGCATCAGGGTGCCAGCGACTCCGTTTGCAGCGGTGCGGCGAATTACAGCGTCGTCCACAATGGCTAGAAAAACCGGATTCGCCAGCGCAATCGCTGCTCCGCCCTTACCATCCATGCCGTGGCATCCTGCGCAGTTCTGGCCGTAAAGAAGGTTGAAATCCGCGATTTCGCTGGGGGGAACTACCTCGGCCTCAGCTCGATGGATGCCGTTGGAAGCGGTGCACGCGGCGCAGGCGAGGAGCGCGAGGATTGAACTGGTCATGAGAGCGACGAAGATGGTTCCACGATTCATTGCCGCTCGCTGTCTCCATTCTTCTCCTCATTCTTCTCATCGATCGCTCCTGGAGCTTCAATTCCTGCGCGGATAGCGAAGGGCAGGAATTGCCAGGTATGCACGCGCTCTTGTCTCGAAACCACGATGCCCGCGACGATGCCGAATCCGATCTGGGAGAACACGAACCAGAGCCAGTCGATCCGCTGGTTGAGCACCGGATCGAGTGCTTCGAGGACGCTGTGGATCAGCCCGGTCCAGAGGACGGGAGCGATCACTCCTCCAAGCAAAATCGGGCGGCGCGGAAACATTGGAAGCATCGCGCCGTAAAGAAGGCCCACAACGACCGAAGTGACGAGATGGATGATGGAAGCGAAGATCAGTTCGTCCCAACGAAAAGCGGAAATCTGCGCGATCGTCGTCCGTCCGAACAATCCGGCGGACAAAAGATTGATCGGATACCACATGCCTCGGCCGCTGATAATTCCATACAGCACAGCCAGAACAGCCATAGCGACACTTCCTGCCAAGCCGCCTTTGACGCCCGCCGAAACCGGATAAATCTCCAGGGGCAGCCGTGCGCGATGCAGTTCCTGTGTCCTCCATTCGACGCGAGCCACCTGCGGCCGGCTGGTGGCGACAACGGGTACTTCAGCCTCCGCTAACACAGACTCATGCTTCTCGTGCGGCAGCACATCGCGAAACCATCCGATGGAACCGACAAAGGCGAGAACTGCGCCCAGAATGCTCACCGACGAGCTAGTGACCAATCCCGCGAACAGCATGGTGA
>JBAUVJ010000121.1:0-14159 GCA_049583165.1 Candidatus Sulfotelmatobacter sp.
GCCATAGGTCGCGAGCGAGCCTAGCCATCCGTAGACATCTAGACCACTGGCGCCACGGGCCGCCAATACGGCTACCGGCAGCAACGCAACAATGCCGGTGATAACGACTGCACGGCTTGGCGTCCGATTTTTGATATGCGTGCTTCCGAGAGAGCCATGCGCCAACCCGTTATGCGCCATCAGCATGAGCACGCGTGCCGCCGCCGTAATGCAGGCCAGAGTTCCGGCAAACAGGCTTACAAGTGCGCCGATGTCGATCAGAAGTCCCAGCACGGGTACGCCGCCAACTTTCGCGAGTAGATACATGGGAGCCTGGCTTGTGGCTAAATCCTGGCCCGCCGTGTGAAAGCCCAAAACCTCTGCATAGGCACAGATCGTGAAGAAAGCTCCAGCGAGGACGGCGCTTTGAATTACCGCGCGGGGAATCGTCTTCAGCGGATTGCGCGCCTCCGAACCCAGCGTAGTCGCGCTTTCGAAGCCGACAAAACTGAACAACGCCAGCACCAGCCCCAACCTGAGGCCACTACCGCTCATGCCGCGGAGGTGCAGTTGTTCCGTATCCAAATGCCAGCCGTGGCGCACCAGCAGGAGCGATACCACAATCACAATCACCGTCACGGACGCGGCTTCGATCCACAGCATAAGCCGCGCTGAGATTTTTACGTCACGATAGGCAATCCAAATCGAAACCGCGGTCACCAGCACTGCCAGCAACACAGCGGAGTAGCCATGTCCGGTGGCATCGCGCAGCAGCAGGTTCGCGTAGTGATAGAAGCCGCCAATAACGCTTGATCCCGTCGCCACATAGGCCAGCAACAAACTCCACGCGACGGTTGCGCTGAGCCATGGAGGGAGCGTCATCGAAGCGTAGGCATAAAGCGATCCGGGCGACGACGAATGGCGGGCATAGCGGCCGATGCATAGTGCAACCAGTAATACGGCGACCGTTGCCAGCACATATGCTAGCCAGGTGCCATTGCCGGCAAGCGCGCAGACGAGGGGAATCGTGGCGGCGGGCGTGGTGGTGGGAGCCATGGTCGAGACAGATTGAGCCAAAGTCTCCATCGGAGAAAGAATCTCGCGACGTAGCCCATAGTCTGCCTTTTCGGAATTCTCGGTCACTGTCCGCTCCGCACTGACTTAGTCATGTTAGATCGATCCTCCAGCAATCGAACTGGCGTCGGATTGTACACGAACCAAATACGACGATGACGATCTCATGTGAAAGCTGGTGTATGATTTTTCAAACTTCTCCGCATGGATGGACACGGCGCTGTCTCGACTGGATGAGCATCCCATGAAACTTGATAAGCGAATATTGCAGAGCCTTCCTAAAGTGCTTTTGCACGAGCATCTCGACGGCGTGTTGCGGCCGCAAACTGTAATTGACCTCGCCAAAGACGCGGGCTATGCTGGCCTTCCCACAAACGACCCCGACGCACTGGCTCAATGGTTTTTCCGTGGAGCAAATCAGGGAAGTCTTTCCAAGTATTTGGAAGGGTTCGCGCACACCATCGCGGTGATGCAATCCGAAGATGCGCTGCAACGTGTGGCCTACGAGCAAGCGGAAGACCTTAGCCGCGACGGGATTGTCTATTTCGAAACTCGTTTTGCGCCCGTCTTTCATATCCAGAAGGGATTGACTCATCAACAGATCGTCTCCGCAGTGTTGAAGGGGCTGGAAAAAGCCCGCAAAGATTTCGGGATTTCCTCCGGTTTGATCATTTGCGCGATGCGCAATATGAATACTTCCCTCGAAATGGCGGAACTCGCAGTCGATTTTCGTGCGCGCGGCGCAGTCGGCTTCGATCTGGCGGGCGAGGAAGGCGGCTATCCTCCGAAGAAGCACGTCGATGCTTTTCATTACATCCAGCGCGAGAACTTCAACATTACGATTCATGCCGGCGAAGGTTACGGAAAAGAATCGATCTGGCAGGCGATTCAATATTGCGGCGCGCATCGCATCGGGCACGGGACACGGCTAATCGACGATATCGCCGTGATGGATGGTAAAGCGGTGAAGCTAGGCGACCTGGCGCAATACGTTCTGGACAAGCGCATCCCGCTGGAAATTTGCTTATTGAGCAATGTTCACACGGGCGCCACGCCGAGCTTGGCGGAACATCCTTTCAAAATTCTTTACCAGGAAAAATTTCGCGTCACCCTGAACACCGACAACCGTCTGATGAGCAACACCACGATGACCAAAGAATTCGAGGCCGCCGCCGACACATTCGGCCTGTCATTGGAAGATTTTGAAAAGCTTACGATCAATGCGATGAAAAGCGCTTTTCTACCTTATAAAGAACGCTGCGATTTTATCTATTCAAACATCAAGCCCGGATATGCCAAGGTCCGCCAATCGATTCAGGCCAAATCCTCCAACTGAGTTTGCGCGACACGCGGAGATTTCATGTGCAGTCTTTCTAGCCGGTTGATCCTTATGCTCGCGCTGTCCATGCTCTGGGCGAGCTTCTCGTCTGCGCAGACGTCAGCACCGGCCCTTCCGATCCACATAAAAGTCGTCGTGGTTACTATGTTCGAGCGCGGTGAAGACACCGGCGACACTCCCGGAGAATTTCAGCTTTGGGTGGAACGCGAGCGCCTCGACCAGATTCTTCCGCTCCCCTCCGGCTATCACCATGTGCGCATGAATCGGGATGGAGTTCTCGGTATGGTGACGGGAGTCGGTACTGCAAAAGCCACGGCGTCCGTAATGGCGCTGGGTCTCGACTCGCGTTTCGATCTCTCTAAGGCGTATTGGATTGTCGCTGGCATTGGCGGCGGAGATCCGGCCGATGTTTCTGTTGGATCAGCGGTCTGGGCCGATCACGTGGTCGACGGCGACCTGGCGTTTGAGATCGATGCGCGCCAAATTCCTCGAAACTGGCCGACTGGCTACTTGCCGCTGCGTAAAGGAACACCGTACGAGCAGCCCGCCGACGACCTGTATGGCGAAATGTACGCGCTGAACCCGGACTTGGTGGGCTGGGCATTTCATCTCACGCAAGATGTGCCTCTCGCCGACTCCGACTCCTTGCGCAAGTCGCGTGCGCGCTTCGCCGGTTTTCCGAATGCGCTGAAACCACCGTTCGTAGCCAGAGGCGACACGCTCTCGGCCAGCACTTTCTGGCATGGTTCCAAGATGGACGAATGGGCCAATGCCTGGACTCGCTACTACACAAACGGCAAAGGAAATTACATGGTTTCCGCCATGGAGGATTCCGGTACCATGCAAGCTCTCACATTCTTGAGCCAGGCTGGGCGTGTCGACCTGCGCCGGGTGCTCGTGCTGCGTACTGTGAGTAACTACGATCGCGAAGCGCCGCGCGTGGCCGCGGCGGAGAGCCTGCAAGAAATGGTCTCCGGAAACTACTCGGCCTATATGCCAGCCTTGGAAGCGGCGCAGATCGTTGGCGACAAAGTGGTGCGCGATCTTGTGGAACATTGGTCCGAGCGGGAATCGACTATTCCTCACGCCCCGTAGCCCAAATTTTTGCTGAGACGTTACTGGGACAAGGTCGCAAGAGTCTCAGCCAGCACGAGCGTTCCCCGGGCGATATCTTCCGGAGCCGCGTACTCATCCGGCCGGTGGCTGTATCCGTTGCGGCAGGGGATAAACAACATCGCCACCGGGGCGACGCGCGCGATAAACAGTGAGTCATGATAAGCACGACTCACCATCGGCATAAATTTCACCACGTGCTTCCGGCAAGATTCAGAAAGCGCTTCGATGATTGCGGGCGCGCAGTCGGCAGGCGCGTCGGCATTCAGCAACTCGTTCTGGAAAGATACGTGCCGCTTGGCGGCAATCGATTTGCACTTCGTCTCCGCTGTATTCATCACGAGGTCGCGTCGTTGGAGATCGGTGTCCCGAATGTCTACGCTGAGGCGAACCGTGCTCGGAATGCTGTTGACCGCGCCAGGAAACACCTCGCAGATTCCTACGGTCGCTACCGTGTCAACTGCGCCGCTGGCGCGCGCCGCGCTTTCAATCTCCAAAATCAACTCTGCCGCCGCGCAGAGAGCATCGCGGCGGTCGGGCATCAAAACTCCACCAGCATGTCCGCCCGAACCCTCGATCAAAATTCGGAGGCTTGCCGGCGCTGCGATTTTCGTGACAATGCCGAGTGGGATTTGCTGACGCTCGAGCAGCGGTCCTTGTTCAATATGTAATTCGAGGAAGGCTTTGTAGTAGCCACTCTCCAACTTCACGCGCTCAAGTTCGCCTCCAAATCCGGCTTCCCGGCGAACCTCGTCGAGCATCGCGCCGCTGCTGTCCGTTAGCTTTCTCGCTGCATCGGCAGTGAGTGTGCCTGAGAGCAATCTGCTTCCGAGACAACCGATTCCAAAACGCGTCGGTTCTTCGGCGGTAAAGATCAGCAACTCAATCGAGCTCCGGGGTCGAAATCCGCTTTGCCGCAACGCACGTATCGCTTCCAGCCCTCCCAGAACTCCAACAACGCCATCGTATTTTCCCGCATTCGGAATCGCGTCAATGTGCGAACCCGTGCCGACGGCTGGCGCGGCTCGATCAGAACCGTCCCAGCGCGCAAAAGTATTCCCGACGGCATCTTCGCGCACGAGAAGTCCAGCATCTTCGCAACGGGCTCTGATCCACGCGCGAGCTTTCAGATCGGCTGGCGTGAAAACAATTCGCGTGACCGCGGGAGGTTCGACGGCGGTGATTCGAGCCAATGCATCGATTTCGGAAAGCAGGCGATCTTGATCGATAGTAAGAGTCATTGCTTAGGGGCGAGCTAAGGGATGCCGGTTCGAGTTCTTGTAGATGAGATACTTTGCCGGCACTCTGCCGATCGCTCCGAACCACTGCGGGCACCACGGCCCCATCCAAATGAAATCCCCGGCCGTAACCGGATACCAGGAATCGCCGAGCCGGTAGATGCCGCCGCCTTCCAGCATGATGAGTCCGTGTTCCATCACATGCATTTCCACCATGCTCAGCGCGGCTCCCGGCTGGTAGAGCATCGTATTCACGGCAAAGTCGAAACTCATTTCATCGGGAAGCAGACACTTCACCTGCAAATCGGGGTCGTCACCGAGCGGATGTGACGAGACGACATCTTCGCTGGAAATGAGTAACCTTGGCGGTGCCACCGAATCAAGGGCCTGGTAGGCCTTTTCGATCACCGCCAGGCGGCTTGCCCTGGCAGCCGTCACTCGATGATGCAATCCTTCTGGGAGGTAGGCGTAGCCGCGCGCACCCAATGGTTTCGATTTGCCGCCAGCCGCCAGCTTCACGCTGCCTTCGAGCACAAAAATAAAGCGCTGCGCGGCTGTCCCGCCGAGTTCTCCTCCGGCTTCGAACTCAGCGGTGTATTGAGTGAACTGTGCATTCAAGGCGGGGCTGACATGTACGATCGCGGAGCACTTTTTCATTCCGGGCAGAGTTGTGCGCACAAAAGTGTCTGGAGTCAACAGCAAATGATTTGGTTGTTGCGAACTTCGAGTGCGGCCGAGATTATGCACGGTTTGTCCTTTTGAGAAATTGTGGTGAGTCGGAGAGCTGTTCGAGAAGATGCAAACCGCACTCGACAGCTTTTTCGATGTCCTCGCCGGCAACTGATTCCGCAGGGTCATGGCTGATGCCACCGGGAGTGCGCAGAAAAATCATTGCGGCAGGAATTTTCTCCGCCAGGATCATGGCATCGTGGCCTGCGCCACTCACCATTCGATGCGGCTTGCAACCGGCCTTGATGATTGCCTTATCGATCTCGGCAATGAGGAAGGAATCCATCGCAACAGAGCTTTGCTCTAACACGCTGTTCTGCCGTACAGATAATCCACGGCGCGAGGCAATCTCTTGTGCCTGTCGAGTGAGATTATCGACGGCATCATTACGAATCTCGTCGAAGCTGTGACGAACGTCCAGAGAAAGCCGCGCCTCGGCGGCGATTACGTTTGCCACTCCCGGCTTCGCTGCGATTTTTCCGACAGTCGCCACCAAACCAGGAGTTTTCTGCGCCGTTCGTTCCACTGCGCCTATCCACTCCGCCGCCGCAGCAATGGCGTCATGACGAAGATTCATCGGCGTCGTACCCGCGTGATTTGCACGACCGACGAATCTGAACTCAAGGCGGCTTTGTCCAGCGATCGCTTCGACCGCCGCAAGCGGCTGATTCATCTTCTCCAACACCGGTCCCTGTTCAATGTGAAATTCGATGTAGCCCAGCGCGCCGTCGTCTAGCGAAGCCTCAGGAATTTCTGCGGGGTTCAATCCAAATGCTTCGATTGCCGCTCGCACGGAGATTCCCTTCGCATCTTTAGTTTCCAGGAGATCGCGATCCAGCCTGCCCACAAGCGCGCGGCTACCAATGAATGGAGTGCCGAAACGCACTCCTTCCTCTTCGGAAAAACCCACCACCTCGATGCTGAAAGGAAACCTTCGTCCTTGCAGCTCTTCCAGCAGTACCACAGCAAGCACAACACCCAGCATTCCATCATAGGCGCCGGCGTTGGGAACTGTATCGAGGTGCGATCCGATCAGAAGACGCGGCGCATTTGGTTGCGCCGCCGGATAAAGTCCGCGGAGATTTCCTACGGCATCAACTCTTACACTGACTCCCAGTGGTTCCATCCATCGGGCAATTTCCTGGTGGCAATCGCGCATGGGCGGCGAAAGAAACGTCCTATGGATACAGCCACTCTCTTCCGTGAAAGAAGCCAGCCGCAAACACCGTGCAATCACCTCGTGAGCGCGGGTTGTGTTCGCCGTGATTGACACTGATTTGTTTCTCCCACGAATAACGCCGGATGCTTCTTAAGCTTCACGAATAACCTTCGCCGCCGCCCAGCCGAGAAGAACGAGTGCGACGAGAATCTCCCACGCGTATGTATTGCCGTAAGTTGCCACCGGAAAATGATTGCTGATCATGAGAAACACGACCGGCACAGCCATAAAAGTATTGTGCTTGGAGCGCAGCTTTGCTTGCGCGCCGAGCGATGCATCCAACGTCTCTCCGGCAGCTGCAGCGGCAATCATTTTGCGCTGCGATGGAAGAATCCGGAACCACACATTCGCCGTCATGATCGTTCCTAACAGAGCGCCGACATGAATGTACGCGGCACGCCCGCTGAATACGTGCATCAACCCCCACGCGAGTGCGGCAATGATCAGCAGGGAGAAAACGGCAAACATAGTTGCCGACCTGCCCAGAGAGGATTGCACTGCAAAATCATAGACGACCCAACCACCAGCCAGCACAGCCAGCCCAATCGCAATGCCGCGCCACTGGGACATCTGAATCACATCGGGGTCAATCAGTCCACTGCTGGAATAGTAGACGAGAAAAAGCAGAACCATTCCGCTCAGCCAGGTCATCAATGCCTCCCAGCGGAACCAACGAACCTGCCCGGGAGCGACCTTCAAGGAAGTCTGCCGATTGACGGTGTAGAAGCCGCCACTGTGGACCATCCAGATTGACGAACTCGCGGGATCACCAGCGGGGCCTGTCGCAAGCCTGCCAAACTGGCCGTCGAGCCAGGTGAAATAATAAGTTTGGCCGACCCACATGATGGCCGCAAAAACATGAAACCAGCGCACCAGCAGGTTCATCCATTCGCGGATTGACGAGGTCACTTGATCAACTCCATCTGGAGAAACGTCGGCATTTTAACTTCCGCGGTAAGTGGTATACCCATTCGGACTCAAGAGCAGCGGAATGTGAAAATGCGATTCACCTTCTCGAACCTGAAATGTAACTTCCACAACCGGATATAGTGCATCTACTTTTTGCTTTGCGTAATAACCGGCGATTTCGAAAACCAGTCGATAAACTCCCGCGGAGAGATCCTCGCCTTCCGGTAGTAACTGAGCGCAGCGGCCATCCGGATCGGTATGCGCGGAGGCCAACAGCCGCCAATCTCCGTGCGGATTCTGTTTCTCCAAGCGCACCGGCACATTCCCTGCCGGCTTGCCATGCGCAATATCCAGAATATGGGTCGAAATGCGCTTCATCGCTTCACATCATGCCTTCACTTATCCCTGCAGCCATTTCCTCAACCGGATCTGCGTAATCTGCCGCTGCTGCTCCGCCGCTTCTTGCAGTTCAGTTTCCTCATCATTCTTCAGCCGGCTTCGAAGGATCTGCAGAATCTCCGATGCGGATTTACCTGTGGCGCAAACGATGAAAATACGATTGAAGCGCGTCTCGTATTCTCGATTTGCATTCGCCAGCGAAGTCTCAAAATCAGCACCCGCATCTGCAACCCTGCGTTGCTCCTCCGCCGACCATTCTACAGATTGCGCTGTAACAATCTGTTTCGACGAAGAGCTCGCCGGTCGTGACTCTCCAATTCTCGGATGACTGTTGAATGCTTCCATCCAATCTGATCGCGTCAAATTCTGCCATGTTTCATCCGACGCCCGTAACAGTTCAGCCTCGCCCGCAAATGGTCTTCTTGCCACCATCCCTTGCGCCCACGCATTGGATCCGCAACATGGAAGAATTGCCGCGCTAGCCTCTTCGATCGAAGAACGATTCCATCGTGCCAGAACGCCAGCCGCTTCGCCGCGTCCGACTGAAGACAAACTCAACCGATTCAAGAACTCCGCCACAAGATTACCTGTCACGGCCGCGCGATACTTAGCGGTCGATCGAATATCGTCAATCGGCCGAATCTCAGCAGCCGCAATCTTTTTCGCCAGAAGCAAGAGATCGGAATCGACAGCTTTTCTTTTTGCGGCTTGCTCAGTCTCCATCAGACGGATCGGAATTGGCGCAACACTTCCCAGACCGATGCGGACATCTTGAATCACGCCATTCGCGATACGGCCCAGCGCAGCGATGCACACCTTGGAGATCGCCTGCGCATTCCGCGCTCCCACCTTGCGGGCATAGCTAAAATATTCCGAGAATCGTCGCGGCAGGCAGATGGCCTGAACCAACTCATCGGGCGCCAGCAGCATTTTCTTGTAGGCGGTGTGAAAGCTCCCATAATGGACGCGGCGCTCACCCCGCGCGCATACTAAAATTAACTCCGCATCGTAGGCCAGCAGCGCCGGCAAAGAATCCGCGGCCGGCGATGCGTTCACGATATTGCCGCCAATCGTTCCGCGATTCTGGTTGGCGATTCCGCCGGTCCAACACGCGGCGCGGTGCAAGAGAGAAAACTCGCGTTCGACAATTTCGTGCTTGCGAAGGTCAGCATAAGTGCATCCTGCGCCAATACGAATCTCACTGTCAGTGACGTCTATACGGCGCAACTCAGGAAGATTCCAGATGCTCACCAGCTTCCGCGCTGCGAGTTTCCCGGCCGCGTATTGCACCATCACATCGGTGCCGCCTGCGATTGGAAGCCACTGTCCCGGTTCGTTGGCCAGCAGCGCAACAATGGCATGCAGGTTGCCAGGCGCGACCATTTCATAATCGGACGGATTCGATCTCATGCCAACGTCCTGCGGCGCGCAGCTTCCGCCACAGCTTCAACGATCTGGCTGTAGCCGGTACAGCGGCAGAGATTTCCGGAGATTCCTTCGCTGATCTCTTCACGCGTGGGCTGTTGTTTTTTGTTCAACAAATGGACGGCCGCCAGAATCATTCCCGGCGTGCAGATGCCGCACTGCGCGCCACCGCATTCCAAAAAAGCGTTCTGTACGACATGCAGCGTGTCTCCTGCGGCCAGCCCTTCGATCGTAATAATATCGGCGCCTTGCGCCTGGAGTACCGGCACAAGGCAGCTATTCACCAGTGCGCCATCCATCAATACAGAACACGAACCACACTCACCCTCTCCGCAACCCTCTTTCGCTCCGGTCAAATCGAGATGTCGCCGGAGAACGTCGAGCAGGCGTTCCATCGCTCGGGCCCGAACGGTTTTTCGCTCGCCGTTGACCGTGAATGAAATGTCAACTTTACCGCGCTCTTCGTGAGAGTCGTTCATCGGCTACCTGTCGAACCAGCGCCGCTCATCACCGGCGAAGCGGCTATCGCATCCATGATGTCCTCTGGGAGCAACGGAATGAAATCGAATGGGATTCCGAGCGCGTCTTCCACCGCATTGATAATTGCCGGAGCGGGACCATCCATGGGAAGTTCACCGATGCCCTTTGCGCCGTGCGCGCCGTAGACATTCCCGAGCTCTTCGAAGAACACGCGAATAGGCGGCAGGTCGGTAGAAGTCGGCATGATGTAATTCGTCATCTGTCCGTTCTGCATGCGCCCGTTATGCCAGACCACTTTTTCGTAAAGGCTGAATCCGATACCTTGCGCCACGCCGCCGATGATTTGCCCTCGCGCCAGAAGCGGGTGCAAAACCCTGCCGACTTCCTGGAGCGCAACAAAATCATCTACGGTCACGCCATACGTCGTCAGATCCACCGTGACTTCCGCGATGTAGACCGCCCAGGCAAATGCCGCGTAAGCTTCTCCGCGATATTTTTGATCATCCCAGAAGATGTCAGGCGGAGCTTCGTAGCGCGACCAGGAACGAAATTGTCCGTGCTCCGAAACATAGTGCTGGCAGGCAGCGCGAAATTCTTCGGCAGTATAGGATTCGCGTAGCAGATTCGAGGAAATCAGCGTCTGTTTAATTCCTAGTGCTGCGGATTGAACTAGCTTTCCAACCACCATTACCGTACGCGATGCGACCGTTGGGCCGCTATTCGGCACCTCCAGTGTATCCGCTTGGGCCATCGAGACACATTCGTACGGTAGTCCAAGCGCTTCCGCCGCAATCTGGCTGAGAACAGTTTTTGTTCCCTGACCAAATTCCGTGCTCGAAACCAGCACGCGAACGCTGCCATCGGCGCAACCTTCCACTCCGACGACCGAACTCAAATAACGCTCGCCGGAACCGGTAAATCCCGCACCGTGCAAAAAAGTCGCAATACCCATGCCCTTGCGCTTGTCGCTTCTACTATGGTTGGCGAATCGTTTTTTCTTGGCGTGATATTCCGAAATTGCCAGCCCGCGATCCAGCAACTTTCCCAGATCGATTGGTTCGCGAATTACTTGTTCCGTAGTAGTGGCCTCTCCGGGCTGCAAAAAATTCAGGCGGCGAATCTCCACCGGAGAAAGTCCTACTGTCTGCGCGATGCGATCCATATGCCGTTCCATCGCGAACAGACTCTGCGGGGCACCAAATCCACGGAAAGCTCCATGGGGCGGCGCATTTGTGGCGACCGCCTTCGCGCGAATGCGAATATTCGGCCAGTAGTAAGGTCCACCGGCGTGAATTGCCCCGCGTGATAGAACGACCGACGACAACGTAGCGTATGCCCCGCCGTCAATCGTGAAGTCGATCTCCCCGCCCAGAATCTTGCCATCCTTGCTGACCGCGGTGCGATGCCGCGTGCGCGAGGGATGCCGCTTCGTAGTGGCCGCCATATCTTCCATGCGGTCATAAATAATTTTTACCGGCTTTCCGGATTCGATGGCCAGCAGCACGGCGTGGGCTGCGATCATCGACGGATATTCTTCTTTCCCGCCAAACGCGCCTCCAGTCTCCATCTGCACAACACGAACTTTTTCCGCCGGTAGATTGCAGAGCGCCATCAGCGCCTTGTGAATGTAGTAGGGGCACTGTAGCGAACCCCAAACGGTAACTCCCTGATCAGCGTGGAAAGCGGCGATCATCCCGTTATTTTCGATGTAAAGTTGTTCCTGCGCTCCGGTGGTGTATTCGCCTTCCACAATGTAGTCGGCTTTTTCCCAAACGCCATCCACTTCGCCCTTCTCGATCAAATAAGTTTTAAAGACGTTGTCCTCGCCCCAAATAATTTGCGATAGGCGCTCGCCTTCACCAATCGTGAAGATGGCCGGCAAGGGGTCGTACTCGATGGATACCGCCTCAACCGCCCGGGGAAGAAGGTGCTGGTTCGGATGAGCCAATAACAAAATAGGTTCTTCCGGGTGATTGACGATTTCACTCGCGAGGCAGGGCTGATCGTCTCCAATCAACGCAATGCAATTTTTTCCGGGTATATCTTTCGAAGAGACGATCACAAATTCATCCCAGGAAATTCCCGGACCGAATGTGATCTTTTTGATCCGGCCCCGCGGAATGCCGCTGCGAACCGTTGCTCCAAAGAGCATGTTCGGCAGAACCATATCGTCGACATACTGCGATCTTCCAGTAACCTTGTCGCGTCCCTCTTTGCGTAGGACCGAATTCCCGATGATGCGATCGCTGTTCATTCCGGCTTGGCGTAACCGTGATAATTCTTTCAGCCGCTATTTAGCGGACTAAACAAGATTTGCAGATGCGATAGTGTATGACAGACTGAATTAAAAAAAATGGCTCGTTCGCATTTCAAGCCAGAGTTATCCTGAATCTACGATCGGCGGTTGTTATTTCGCGGAATACTCCCGCCCGCAAGGTTTTCCAGGAAACGCCTCTCCCGCAAAAACAGGGTGTCCGCGCAGATAGGTGGCCGTCACTGTGCCCCGGAGCGTTTCACCCAGGTACGGAGAAACAGGATGACGATAGTGCAACCTATCCTCAGTTACCAGGAATTCTCGCTCGGAATCGAAGACAACGAAATCCGCGTCGTATCCCGCGGCAATTCGGCCCTTGTGCGAATCGCCAGCCAGCTGAGCCGGTGCCGTTGACATCCATCGTGCAACATCGAGCAATGTGAATCCTCGCTTCTTCGCTCCAGTCCACATCAAAGGTAAAGCAACGGAAAGGCTGGCGATGCCACCCCATGCGGTGCGGAAATTCCCTTCCCCGATGCTTTTCATCGCCGGAGGGCACGGAGAGTGATCGGTGACTACCATGTTGATCGTCCCGTCTTTCAACCCATCCCATAACCTCTCGCGATTCTCACGGTTTCGAATCGGAGGAGCACATTTGTTCAACGTCGCTCCGTTTGCGATGGTTTCAGCAGAGAGGTGCAAGTAGTGCGGGCAGGTTTCCACACTCACGGGAATGCCCTCGGATCGCGCCTCGCGAAGCTCCTCCAGCGCCTGGCTAGTCGAAAGATGGACAATGTGTAATCGAAATCCGAATTCACGGCACAACGACAGCATCATTCGAATCGCCGCCAGTTCCGCCTCATCTGGCCTGGATTCAAGATACGTCGAATAACAACTCCAGTCCGCGTTGGCAAGAGCCTGCGTTGCCCGATCAATCGGGTCAGGCAGTTCCGCGTGCACTAGAAGCGGCAAGCCAGTTCGGGTCACCTGAGGCAGGGCCGCTCGCAGTTGCCGCTCGGTCACCATGGTGAAGCCATCGATTCCCGGATCGACCAGAAAACATTTGAACCCGCGTACTCCACCCTCCGCGAGAGCCTCGATGTCATTTGAATTATCGTGAACCACTCCGCCCCAGGCCGCCCAATCGATCCGGCATTTGCCCTGTGCCGCCGCGCGCTTGGCTTCGAGCGCTGTCACCGTAGTTGTCGCCGGAAGGCAGTTCAAGGGCATGTCGACCAGTAGCGTGTAACCACCTACTGCCGCGGCTCGCGTGGCCGTTTCAAAGCCCTCCCATTCCGCGCGGCCGGGATCGTTGATGTGCACGTGGGAGTCTACGAGCCCTGGAAGAATCGCGGCGTCGCCGAAATCGTGGACATGATACCCATGAGCGGGCACTTGATCCGGCGAAACGACCGCCCGAATTTGTTCCCCTTCCACCAGAATGGCTGCTCTCCTTAACCCTTCGGGAGCGACCACTCGATTGGAGACGAAGGCTTGCAACAAGGTGTCAGCTCCTTGCGGGAATCGCGGTGCGATCGCTTGCATCCTGATTAGTTCAAGATCCGCGCCATCGAGATCAGAACAGCATTTTACGAAAATCCAAGTCCCAGCATATACTCGCTTCTCAGCGAAGCGGCTGCAAAAGCGTCCATGTCGACTGATTTGCGGAGTTCGCGGGTTGCTGACGCCGGCACACCGTTAACGTTTACGCACGATGAGCGAACACATGGACAATCCCTTCATGGCCCGCGCCATTGAGCTCTCGATTGAGAACGTCAACTCGGGACGCGGTGGACCCTTCGGTGCCGTCGTTGTGAAAGATGGCGCGATTATTGCCGAAGGCGCGAATCAGGTAACTTCTACGAACGACCCCACCGCGCACGCCGAAGTCTGCGCCATTCGCAGCGCCTGCAAGAAGCTTGGCGTTTTCGATCTCGAAGGCTGTGAGATCTACACCTCCTGCGAGCCCTGCCCTATGTGCCTGGGCGCGATCTACTGGGC
>JBAUVJ010000122.1:0-9619 GCA_049583165.1 Candidatus Sulfotelmatobacter sp.
ATGCAGTACACGCTGCCGCTGAAAGAAAAACAGATCCAGCAGAGCCGGCTGGAGGCCCAAGCGCGCAAGGAAGCAACCATTCAGAATGCAGAAGCGGAGGCGCAGGCGAAGGTGATCGATAGCAAAGCTGAGGGCGAGCGGCGGAAGGTGCTGGCGGAGGCGGAGGCCGACCGCATCCGGGTTACTGCGGTCGCGGATGCGGAGCGAATGAAAAGTGAGGCTATGATTTTGAAAGATAATCCTTTGCTGATCAATAAAATTGTGGCCGAGCGGCTCTCCGACAAATTACAGATCATGATGGTGCCGGCCGACGGGAAATTTTTCTTCGCCAACGACGTGTTGCGCAGCATGAGCATGGCGAACCAGAGTGGACAGGCGGAGCAGCCGCGATAGTGGTCGATTTACATAGCTTCTTGATCGCGAGGTTAACGCCATGGGCCACACGATTTGTAATTCGACCCGCGCGTTGAAGCGGCTTCTCGTTCTACTCTTCTTTTGCGGTTTGCTCCAAACCGCTATTGCAGCCGATTGGAACGAACCTGCCCAAACACTGGCGCGGAAGATTGTGGCAGTCACCGGGCCGGGCGCAGTCGCAATCACGGTTGAGAATCGGTCTTCTCTTGCGAAGAAAGACTCCGACACGATTACCAGCGCACTTAGACTAGAACTGGAGGCGCTGGGAGCGCGGCCGGTCAAACCGGAGCAGGCCGCCGCGTCAGTAACAGTGGCGCTTTCGGAGAATCCTCAGTTCTATGTGTGGGTGGCACAGATTCAGCAGGGTGCAGAATCGACCGTGGTCATGGTTTCCGTTCCAAGAGAAGCCGAAGCCGGGTTCGCTCACGAATCCATGCCGATGAGCCTGCGTAAGATTCCGTTGTGGACGCAGGAGGATCGCATCCTGGATGTGGCAATTCTGGAGGAAGACAGCGCACCCAAAGCGATCGCGGTATTGGATGGTGAGAAAGTTGCGATCGATCGTTTGAAAAATGGCAAATGGCAGCGGGAGCAGAGCCTGGGCATCGCGCACGCGCGTCCGTGGCCAAAGGATTTGCGTGGGCGAGTATTGGCGGCGAAGGATCACCTGCTGGATGTTTACCTCCCCGGCGTATTCTGCCGCACAACCGGGTCGCCACTGGCGCTGAATTGTCGTGAAAGTGATGATCCGTGGCCGCTGATAGCGACGGCTGCAAGTTTTCCGTCGTCTGGATTCGCGTCGGCGGTGCAGCCACTCGGCGCATTTTATTCAGCATCGCGAAATTTTTTTACTGGAGCTCTGGCGCCGGGCATTGGGAAACTCACAACGGTGGGCAAGTTTTATTCGGCGGCTCCCTTGCCTCGGCCGAATTATGCGCTGTGGTTATTCGCAGGGACTGACGGACAAGTTCATCTGGTGGATGGAGTAACAGACCGGGTGGCAAATCTTGGTTGGGGCAGCGACATTGCCAGCGTAAAAGCCGCATGCGGATCGGGATGGCAAGTGCTTGCGACCGGTGCATTGGAAAACAAATCCGGAAACGATGACGATTCAGTGAAGCTTTACGAAATCCCGGATCGTGATCCGGTCCCGGTGAGCGCTGCCCTGGATTTTTCCGGCAAGGTCACTGCGTTGTGGACGGAGGGAAAAGGCGATAGTGCAATCGCCGTAGTCAGGAACAAGGAAACGGGCGAATATGAAGCGTTTCGCGTGGCGGTTGGTTGTAGCCAATAGCATTTTGCTGGCGTCGGTTGCAGGAGCGGAGACTCGTCCCCGGTACGGCGGAACCGTGCGCATCGCGATACGCGAAGCTCCGGCGTCACTCGATCCGGCGGATGCAACGCAGCCGGACTCATTCGCGCGGCGAAATTTGCTGGCGCTCATTTTCGAAACACTGGTCATAGTCGATGACCGCGGGAGAATTCATTCAGGCCTGGCTGCCGATTGGCAAGTAGGGCCGGGCAATCAGCGCTGGCAATTCCGGCTGCGGCGTGGCGTGAAGTTTCATGACGGATCGCCCCTAACGGCGGAGATTGCCGCGTCTTCTCTTCGGATGGCAAATCCGGCATGGAAAGTATTCGCTGAAAATGACTCACTAATCGTCGAAAGCGATCATGGCGATGCTGAGTTGCCTGCGGAACTTGCGCTCACTCGCAACAGCATCGCTAAGAAGAGTAGCGAGTGCAAGTTGATTGGGACCGGACCGTTCCACTTTGAGGATTGGCAGGCGGGGAAAAAGTTGACACTGCGCGTGGAAGAGAATCATTGGCGTGGACGGGCGTTTGTGGATGCGATTGAGGTAGAGATGGGTACGAACTTCCATGATCAATTTACCGAACTGGAATTGGGGAAAGCGGACCTGGTGGAGGTACCGCCGGAGCAGGGACATCGCGTGGCTATGGAGGGCCAGCGAACGAGTAGTTCCCAGCCTATGGAATTACTCGCGTTGGTGTTCAATAGCGACGCGCAGACGGCAGATGAAAAACTGTTGCGATCTGCTCTGGCCCATAGCCTGGAACGAGCTTCCATGAAAAATGTGCTGTTGCAGGGCGCGGGGCAGCCAACGGCGGGTCTTCTGCCGAACTGGATGAGCGGATATGGATTCGTGTTCTCGACCGATGCGGAATTAACCCAGGCTCGCCATGAGCGCGACCAGGTTCGCAAGTCGACGAACAAGACGTTGGGATATGATGCCAACGATTCGCTGGCGCGGGTACTGGCGGAGCGGGTGGCGCTCAATGCCAGAGATGCTGGCATCGTGTTGCAGCCGATTACAGCGACGACGGCGGATTTACGGCTGGTGAGAATTCCGTTAGCTTCGTCTGATCCGTGGGTCGCTTTGACCAACGTAGCAGAGAAATTTGGAATGACGATGCCGAAAGTGAACGGAGAATCGGTCGAGGATCTTTATGCCGCCGAGATGTCGTTGCTTTCGGAGCAGCGGGTGATTCCACTGTTTCATCTTCCGGTAGGGTATGCGTCGTCCCAAGCGCTGAACGATTGGCGGCCGGCGGCGGATGGAAGCTGGCGGATGGATGAGGTCTGGGTGAGAAAAGAAGCGCCATGATGTTTCGCCGCAAATTGCTGGCCCTGTTTGCCCTGACCGTATTTCTGTCCGTAGCAGCCGTGGCATGGCTGGTATCGGAGTTGACGCGGCGGGCCTTTGTTCGTAGCGACGATGAACGAACCGCAGCGCTGGAGACTCAATTCCACCGTGAGTTCAACCGGCAGGGCGACGAAGTCGAACGCAAAGTGGAAGCGATTGCCGCATCGGAAGCGGTAAGCCGCATGGCGCTGGCGTTGAGCCGCGCACCCGCGGATTCAGGGCCGTATTTTGAGCTGGCGAAATCTACAGCCGATCGGGATGGCTTGGATTTTCTGCAGTTTGTGGAAAGCGATGGAACCATAATTTCCTCAGCACAATGGCCAGCCAAGTTTGGGTATCCGGACGAAGCCTTTGCCAGTTTTTCAGCAGCAAGTGAGCAGGGACCATTCCTGAAGCAGGAGCCATTGCCGGAAGGCACTGCGCTGGGTTTGTTTGCGGTGCGCGCGGCGCGGGCAGGAGAGCGGCCAGTTTATGTGATCGGCGGACGACGCCTCGACAAGAATTTTATCTCCGCGCTGGATTTGCCGGCGGGAATGCGAGCGTTGTTGTATCTGAACCGCGGCGATCATTTTTCGCCTGACTTCTTGATCGACCCGACTACCTCTTCCGCTGATAAAACGAATTCGCCGGCAAAACTGCGTCCGGTGATCGACGCGGTGCGGAAGTATGGGCAGGAAATGACAGCAGTAGTGCCGTGGTCTGACAATCAGGCAGGCGACGAGATGTTCCACGCGATTCCGCTCTTCGGCTTGAGCGTCGGCAAGGAGCATCCATTGCTGGCGATTCTGTTGGTAGGTAACTCGCGGCGAACCTACGTCGAGTTGAAGCGGCGGATCCGCTCGGCGGCATTGCTGGCAGGAGGCGGAGGAATCCTACTCGCCATTCTGCTGAGCAGTTGGGCAGCTGCGAGAGTGACGCGTCCGGTGGAACAACTGGCGCAAGCTGCGCAGGAGGTGGCGAGCGGAAATTGGAATACGTACGTGGAAGTGGCAGGACAGGATGAATTGGCGCAGCTGGCTGACTCTTTCAATCGAATGACTACCGAGTTGCTGAAGCAAAAAGAGCAACTGGTGCAGGCCGAGCGCGTGGCGGCATGGCGCGAACTGGCGCGACGGCTGGCGCATGAGTTGAAGAATCCGTTGTTTCCGCTTCAGCTCACGGTAGAGAATCTAATGCGGGCACGGCAACATGATCCGGAGCAGTTCGAAGAAGTTTTCCGGGAGGGTTCGAAAACACTGTTGGCGGAAATTTCGAATTTGAAGGGAATCGTTAGCAGGTTCAGCGAATTTTCCAGGATGCCGCAGCCGCAGTTGCAGCCAGTACAGATGAACGACGTAGTTCGCGGCGTGGCGCAACTCTTTCAGGCGCAACTGGAGGCGCCCGGCAGTCCGAAGATCTGTTCTGAGTTGCAACTGGATCCGCTTCTGGAGCCGGTAGCGGGGGACGCGGAGTTGCTGCATCGGGCAATTTCAAACCTCGTGCTCAACGCTATGGACGCGATGCCGCTGGGCGGTACGCTTACGCTGCGAACGCGAGGTGAGAACGGCAAAGTGCTGGTCGAGGTTGCGGATACGGGTTCAGGAATGACGATTGAGGAGTGTGAGCGAATTTTTACTCCTTACTATACGGGCAAGCAGCACGGCACTGGACTTGGTTTGGCGATCGTGCAGTCGGTGGTGAGCGATCACGGCGGAAGAATCCGCGTGGAGAGCCAGCCGGGACGGGGCACGACATTTGTGGTCGAGTTGCAGCGGAGTTGAATTCACGCGTGAGATTTCAGGCAAAGTAATTTGGAGATGGAGGACGGTTGCCAACGAAAGCACATTTGCTGATTGTGGACGATGAAGCGAACACACTCGCATCGTTATCGCGGGCGTTCCGTCTGGCGGGGCACGAGGCTACGGTTTGCGATAACGCGGCCAAAGCATTGGAACTCGCCAAGGCGCAGAAGTTCGATGTGATTCTTTCCGATGTGGTGATGCCGGGAAAGGGCGGACTGGCGCTGCTGGAAGAATTAAAGGCGCAGGGTGTGGCCGCGCCAATTGTAATGATGTCAGGCCAGGCGGATATTGAAATGGCGGTGCGGGCGACGCGGCTGGGCGCGCTGGATTTTCTGGAAAAGCCGATCTCCACTGAAAAGCTTTTGCTGACCGTGGAAAACGCGCTGAAGCTGCAACGGCTGGAAAGTGAAAACCGCCAACTCAAACAGCGGCTGGGCAAGCATGAAATTGTGTGGCAGGGCGCGGCCATGCAACGCGTAATGGCACAGCTGGAGCGCGTGGCCGCGAGTGAAACCCGGGTTTGCATCCTGGGAGAGACCGGTACCGGAAAGGAGTTGGTGGCCCGTACGATTCATGAAAAAAGTCCGCGGGCCGGCGGAGCGTTTGTCACGTTGAATTGCGCAGCGGTTCCGGCGGAATTAATTGAATCGGAACTTTTCGGACACGAGAAGGGATCGTTCACCGGGGCTGCGGGACGGCATAGCGGAAAGTTCGAGCAAGCGGATCACGGCACCATATTTCTGGACGAAATTGGCGACATGCCGCTGGCCATGCAAGCCAAATTGCTGCGCGTGCTGGAGGAGGGAGAAGTGGAACGCATCGGAGGCGAGAAGCCAGTGAGCGTGGATGTGCGGGTGGTGGTGGCTACGCATCGCGATCTTGAGGCTCGGGTGCGGGAGGACAAATTTCGTCAGGACCTGTTTCACCGGATTTATGTTTTCCCGCTGGTGTTGCCTCCGCTGAGGGAACGTCGAGAGGATATTCCTGCGCTCGTCAATCATTTTTCGGCGCAAGTGAGTACGCTGAATGGATGGAAGCCGGCTTCATTTTCTGAAGAGGTGGTAGCGGAGTTGCAGTCGCACAGCTGGCCGGGAAATGTGCGCGAGTTGCGCAACATGGTGGAAAGGCTGATGCTGCTTGCCACCGACGGTCAGGTGGATCCTGCAACCGTGGAAATCGCTCTGCCGAAAACAGGTAGCGGGGCAGTGGCCAGTTCTTCAACATTTTCGTCGGGGCCGTTAGCTGAGAGAGTGGATGCCTTTGAGCGCGAGACGATTTTGGCGGAATTTAAAAAAAGTCATTCCAATGTGAGTCTGGCCGCTAAATCACTGGGGCTGGAGCGGAGTCATCTTTACAAAAAAGCGGAGCAGTTGGGAATTGATATGCGCGCCATGCGGCGGGAGCAGGAGTCAACGCATGAGTAATGGTTGATTTTGATATCCCGTCAAGGAAACCAATCGAGCTTCGCTCGACGGACAGTCCCTTCGACTCCGCTCAGGGCAGGCTTGGGCGTCTGTCCCCACATGAGTATCTTGGAGATTGCGTGATCAGAAAACTCGCCCCTGTTTTCCCTCTCCTTATCCTTACATCGACCATCCTTCTCGCCAGCGATCCGCCTTCGCCTCCTTCTTATGGCGTGCGCATGGAGCAGGCGTGGATTACGATGAAAGACGGAGTGCGTCTGGCGGCGACGTTGTATATGCCGGACGGAGCGAAACCGGGGGAGAAGTTCCCTGCCCTTCTGGAGTATTTGCCCTACCGCAAAGATGATGGCACCGCGGCCGAAGACTATCCCAAGCACGCCTATTTTGCGCATCGCGGTTATGTGAGCGCGCGGGTGGATATCCGCGGATTCGGCGCGAGTGAAGGCGCGCCGGCGGAGCGAGAGTACTCCGAACAGGAACAAGTGGATGGAGAGCAGGTGATCGCGTGGCTGGCACATCAGGCGTGGTCGAACGGAAACGTGGGAATGTTCGGCATTTCGTGGGGCGGATTCACCGCGCTCCAGATGGCGATGCGGCACGCGCCGGGACTGAAGGCGATTCTGGCCGTGGATGCGACCGCAGAACTGTTTCACGATGATGTGCATTACGTGGATGGCATTGCGCACATCGATGAATTCGAGTTGAACATGGATATGGCCGAGGGGTGGACGGGTGCGCCTGACTATACGCTCGATGAAAAAGTTTTGGGCCCGCGATTTGAAACGCCGCCGTGGTCGCTGCTCTATTTGAAGCATCAGCATGACGGAGCGTTCTGGCGCGATCGAGTGCGGTCGCTTAAAGAAATTACGATTCCAAGTTTTCTGATTGGCGGTTTGCTCGACGGCTATCGCGACAACGTGCCCGACATGCTTATGCAGGCAAGCGGCCCCGTGAAGGCGATCATAGGTCCGTGGAACCATACGTTCCCGAACGACGCGGTGCCGGGACCCCAGATTGAATGGCGCAATGAGGCGGTGCGCTGGTTCGATCATTGGTTGAAAGGACGCGATACCGGCGTGGAGAACGATCCGCGGCTGGTCGTTTATATGCAGCATTGGCATCCGCCGGATCCCACACTCGAAAACGTGCCCGGCGAGTGGCGACGGGAAGATGCGTGGCCGCCGAAAGAAGCGATGCCCTCAACTCTGTATTTGCAATCGAATCACTCACTCGCGCGGGCCGTCGCGCAGCCGGCAACGCATCAACTTAAATATGTGCCGTCGGTGGGCGTCGAGGCGGGGTTTTGGTGGGGTGAGTTATTGAACGATCCGCGGCCGGTAGATGCGTTCAGTCTGGTGTACGATTCCGCGCCGTTGGCGGAGGAGTTGGCCATCCTCGGGCGCCCGCGGGTTTTGCTGCGAGCTTCGGCCACGGCGCCGCTGGCAGATTGGTTTGCACGCCTCTCGGATGTGGCGCCGGATGGAACGGTTACGCAGATCACTGGAGCGGGAATCAATGGCGCGCAAAGAAATTCGACGAGCGAACCGCTCGATCTGGAGCCGGGCAAGGTGTATTCGCTCGATATCGAAATGCATTTGACCTCGTGGGTGTTTCCCAAGGGCCATCGCATTCGCATGGCGATTTCGAATGCATTGTGGCCGATGATGCTGCCAACTCCGTACTCCATGGCAACTTCATTGGAGCTAGGTGGAAGCGAGGGTTCGCGCATCGTTCTGCCGGTTGTGCCTGTGCATGGCATTGTGCCGCCCCCATTTTCGCCGCCCGAACCTTCGGAGCAGCGCACTGACGTTAAGACGGAAGGCTTCCCGTGGCCGGGTGACTGGACCGTTGAACGCGACGAAGTAAACCATAAAACCACCGTGCATTGGAAGGGACAGGATGGCGGCACATATCCGTGGGGAACGGAAACAGATTACGAAAACCTGACGTATGAGGCGGACGATGCCCATCCGGAGACAAGCTCCGTGCGCGGCGAGGCCGAGAGCGTGTTTGCGCTGAAGGGACGCACGCTGACCTGGCGGGGGCATTTATTGGTGACTACCGATCAGAAAAATTTTTATTACAAATACACGCGGGAGTTGCTGAAGGATGGGACGATGATCAAAACGAAGACGTGGCAAGAGACGGTTGCCAGGGATCATCAGTGAGCCGCTCGCTGAACTGGACTGTAGTGCAAAGTAGCGTTAGCATGGCCGACAAGGATTATGGAGAAACCCAATTTTCAGACACTACCACCCACCGGCTACCCTTCCCTGGCGTTTCGCATCTCAACGGTAATTGTGGAGGCCCTTATGAATTTTCTTTTGAAGACGCGGAGTGCACTGTGTTTGCTCGCAGTGTTTGCCTCACTGATGATGGTTCCGATGCTGCACGCCGGAAACGATGTTCTTGGGCAAGTCGATCTCGAAGGCGCAACCAAAGTCGAGAGGGACTCGGGAGTCTGGATCGACGGCCAATACGTCGGCTATTTGCGCGAACTCAAGGGTTCGAAAAAGATCCTGCTGCTCCCCGGGGAACACGACATCACAGTTCGCCAGGGAGGGTACGTGGACTTCGTGCAAAAAGTGACGGTCCGCGCAGGACAAATCCAAACCATCAGCGTCAAGATGGAAAAAGACACCAGAGTTCAACTGCCGCGAGTCACCGCCGAGATCAAGCTGGATGTAAACCCCAATCGGGCTGCTGTATTTGTGGACGGCGTCCTGGTCGGCCATGTCGCCGAATTCGGTGGAGTCGGCAAAGCGCTGCTCGTCGCCCCGGGAAAGCGCAAGATCACAATCAGCTTGCCGGGATATCAAACTTTCGAAACCGATATCGATTTAGTGGCGAATCAGAAATCCACGGTGAAGACTGATCTGGTAAAAGGTGGAGCGGCGGAAGGCGTGCCTCTGCCGCAATAATCAATCGGCAGCAGGAAGAAGCAGAGTAAGTTGGGTTCAATCAGGAAGCGGTAGCAGCCATCCCGCGCTGCTTGCGGAGCATTTCCCCGAACGGTTCGGCCGCTAGACCCGCGTGATTGCGGAAAAGATCGAGCAGCGGGTCCACGTGATCGTCGGAGGCGGAAGGATCCGCAGGCTTCTGGTCAATTTCATTTTCCAAACCTTCGGGCTCAACCAGCAATTCCGGCAACGTCTCCGGATTCTCGTTCAGCTGGCTGAGGAATTTCTCCAGCAACTTGCGATGCTCCACGGTGCTTTGCGTGAACTCTACTCCCATGCCCTTATCGGGATGCATGACTCGAACCACGCCTTCGGATCGCAACTCGACTCCCGCGGCACTCATCGAGAGCGTGACCCTGGTTGAGACCGGGAAC
>JBAUVJ010000123.1:0-1928 GCA_049583165.1 Candidatus Sulfotelmatobacter sp.
GTTTTCGTTTGATTGCTTCAGTCATGAGTTTACTTAATGGCCGGTGTTACCTTCGGGCCGGATGCCTGGGCCGGTAGCGGCGAGACTTTTGACATTATAACCCCGTCGGGCCACGGCGAGGATTATAGGCTGGTCGCGCGGTGGAAAGGGCCTGCTGTCGGCTGTTATGGCTTCGTGGGCAGTCGACTTTTGTCCAGTCGGGTGCGACGCTGCGGTAGGGTTCGCGATTACTGCCGTAATCTCTCGGAAGTGTTTCCGGTTCTACCGTGGTTTACACAACATTAACATTGCTTCATGCGCACATCGGGTCGAGGTTTTGCTGCATGGGGTGTTCCGTCTCTGCTTATTTTGACGATGGCTGGGCTTGCCGCAGTCGCTGGATTGTATCCAGGAAGCCGGGTGCGAGGAGCTGCGCCGGAGTCTCCACGGGTGGGCGCGATCACGCAGGTCACGCATGATGGGTTTGGCAAGACCGATCTCGTGGCCGGCGATTCGCAGGTTTATGTTTCCGAAATGGACGCGGCGAATCGGGTAATTGCGCGGGTCGATTTTCGAGGCTCGAACCCGCAAGGATCGAGCCGGGCGCTGCTGCCGGAGTATTCGGTCCCGAAATCTTCCGAGGAGCAGGGATCGCTCACGAACCTGCGGGCTCTGGGTCTTTCCGCCGATCACACGAAGCTGCTGGTTTCTTCGAGGCAGGCGTCTGGGGAGAATGCATTCTGGTCAGTGCCGATTGCGGGCGGAACTCCAGAGCGGATCGGCGACCTCACCGGGCGGGATGCGAGTTGGTCGGCGGATGGTGGGCAACTGGTGTTTGGCAAAGGACCGGTTCTTTATCTGGCCAACGCCGCGGGCTTAAAGGTGCATGAACTTTACCGGGCGAGCGGATCGGTGTTCGCTCCGCGATTTTCGCCGGATGGGCGCGCGATTCGCTTTACGGTGAGAGATGCGGAGCAGAATACGACGGCGTTGTGGGAAGTGAGCCGGGATGGATCGAACGCTCACGCGCTGCTGGGAAATTGGCCGTCGAAATCAACGGCTTGCTGCGGAAGTTGGACGGCGGATGGGCGCTATTACATTTTTCAGGCGAGTCAGAGCGTTCCGAACACAACTACCGTGGTCACGAAGTTGTGGGCGATCTCCAACGCGAATGATTCTGAGCCGGTGGAGCTGACGAGCGGTCCCATGTCGTTCGGGAATGTTTCCGCGGGGCGCGACAGCAAAAATCTTTGGGCAATTGGAGTGCAGCCCTGGGCAGAAGTTGTGAAATACGATCAGGCGCGGAACGAGTTTGTGCCGGTCGTTCCAGGGCTCTCGGCCAGCGATCTGGAATTTTCGGCGGATGGAAAATGGATCGCGTACATCTCGATTCCAGGCGGAAAGCTTTTTCGGGCGCGTGCTGATGGAAGCGAGAAGCTGCAACTAACTTCCGGATCGGGCCTCGCGGCTTTGCCGCGTTGGTCGCCGGATGGAAAGACGATCGCCTACGTCAGCATGAAGCCGGGAGAATCGTGGAAGCTGTTTCTGATTCCGGCCAAGGGCGGGACTCCGCAGGCGGTTTCGGCAGAGGGTGGAAGCCAGATCGATGCCAACTGGTCCGCAGATGGCAAGCGGCTCATATTTGGAGATTACAATCATGACGCTTCCGGGCTGAGCATCCGCATTCTCGATTTCAAGACGCATCAGACAACGACGGTCCCCGGTTCGGAAGGATTGTTCAGCCCGCGCTGGTCGCCGAATGGACGTTACCTGGCGGCATTGGCGCCTGATAACACCACGCTGATGCTCTATGACTTCAAAGAGCAGAAATGGTCGAAGTGGGCTACTTCGGCGGGCGCGGTGAATTATCCGCTGTGGGCCAAAGACAGCGAGTCGCTTTATTTCGACGATCTCGTCGATGGCGCGGAGACGATTCGACAGGTAAAGGT
>JBAUVJ010000124.1:0-10442 GCA_049583165.1 Candidatus Sulfotelmatobacter sp.
ATGCCGACAAGATGCTGGCTATGTCGCAAAAAGTGCTGACCTTCGATCCGGACGATCCGGAAGCCTTGCTGGGCGTGTCACAGGTATTGGCGGAGCGCACGCGTGATACCGATCTCGATAAAGATCAGCGGCTCGCGGAAGCCAAAAAAGACTCGCAGCGCGCGCTGGTTACAGTGGAGACGGACATTCCCACAGCGGGGCAACCACCGGACAAAATCGAAGCCTACAAGGGATTTATGAAATCGGAGGCTTACGCGATTTTGGGAACTCTGGATTTCAACGCCAAGAACTGGACGTCAGCGGAAGACAATCTGAAGAAGTCGATTGATGCATTCCCGCAGCAGCCCGACCCGATCGCAGTCTTCCGTATGTCGGTGGCTCTGGACATGCAGAATAAATATCCTGACGCGCTGAAGTATGCCAATCAAGCGGTCGATCTGACCAAGGCAGGAACCAACGCCGGAGATGCGGCTCGCAAGGAGAAGGATCGCCTGGTGCAGTTGATCGGGGGCATCAGCGAACCTCCGGCGAAGTAATGTGACAAGAGAACAGGCCCACCGCGGGATTATTTCGCATCTAAAGTATGTGAAATCGCGCACGGCTTGCTCACGTGCTTCGCATGCGCGAAGCATGCTTGCTCCTGATGAGAGTCGAGCTACGTCGGCCGCGGCAGTGCAATCATGAAAGCAAAGGAAATCACGGCGCTGGAAACGGCGTTAGGCTACCAGTTTCGCCGCCGGGAAGTGATCGAGCAGGCGATCACGCATAGTTCGCAGGCGCGGGAGCAAGAGTCGCAACTGGCGGGCGATAACAAATACCGAGTCGACGACAACGAACAGCTAGAGTTTCTGGGCGACGCGATTCTGGCGCTGGTCACGAGCGAAGCCTTGTTCCATCGCTTTCCGCAGTTCCGCGAGGGCGAACTCTCCAAGCTGCGTGCTCATGTGGTGAGCGAGCGGCACCTTATCCGAGTGGCGCAACAACTTGAGTTGGGACACTATTTGCGCCTGGGCCGGGGAGAAGAAAAGAGCGGCGGGCGAAGCAAAACGGCGCTGCTGGTGGACGCGCTGGAGGCCATTTTGGCGGCAATCTACCTGGATGGCGGAATGGAACCAGTTCGCGAATTCATTCTGCGGGAGATCCTGGCGCCCGAACTGGAGCGGATGGAGCGCGAAGGCGGCACGCTGCCGATGACAGATTTCAAGTCGGCTCTACAGGAAACTTTACAAGGATTGGGTATGGCACAGCCTTCTTATGTTCTGGTCGAGCAAGCCGGGCCGGAACACAAAAAGACCTTCACCGTGGAAGTCCGTTTGGACGGAAAGAAGAACGGAGGCGGAGCGGAATTTGTAGGACGGGCGCAGGGTTCCACCAAGAAGGCGGCGGAGCAGGATGCGGCGCGACAGTTGTTAGCCTATCTGGCCTCGCGGCCGCAGACCCTGGGCAGTAGGTTGGAAAGGATATCGCGGGCTGTGGACAGGTGAATACCGGACAGATGAGTAGCAATACAAGTGAAGTGATGAATTCTTCAGGCGAGCATATTCAGGGGGAGACTTTGTCGGAAGATCATTTGCCGGCGCAGCGTCCCCCGACCGAGCGGAGGACTGCTGGGACGGCGAACGCGGGCGCGACCGGGTCAGTGCAGTCGCTGCTGGGAACCGTGGTGATCGCGGTATTTGTGATCACGTTTATCGTGCAGGCGTTTCAGATTCCGTCTCCCTCGATGGAGAATACGCTGCTGGTGGGCGATTACTTGCTGGTCAACAAATTGTGCTATGGCGGAGGCGGGCTGGGAGATTTTTTGATGCCTTACCGCCGGATTCGGCGGGACGATATTGTGGTGTTTCATTATCCCGTAAATCCCGCGCAGCATTTCGTGAAACGGGTGATTGGAATTCCTGGGGATCGAGTGCGGTTGATCAACAAGCAAGTGTATGTGAACGGGGTTCCGCAAAAAGAGCCCTATGCGAACTTTACCCGGCCTGCCAATGACTTGTTCCGGGACAGCTTTCCACGGCTGGATGTGGCTGCGGGCGAAACGCCGGAGTGGTGGGTGCAGTTGCGCAAGCTGGTGGAGGATGGACAACTGATCGTTCCCCAAGGACATTATTTTGTAATGGGGGACAATCGGGACGATAGTTACGACAGCAGGTACTGGGGGTTCGTGCCGCAAGCGAACATTATTGGGCGTCCGCTTTTAATTTACTGGTCGGTGCAAGAGGGAGACAGCGAAGTTATGACACCGAATTCGGTAGCCGGCAAGCTGGCGCACTTTGTCTACGGGTTGACGCATATTTTTCAGATCACGCGCTGGAATCGAACGCTGCGGCTGGTGAATTAAACTTTCCGTGAAATAAGATAAGGCTCAGTTTCGCAGTCAGACAGGACGGATAGATCACGGTGGCGAAAAAAGATAGCGAAGTAAAGAATGACATCGAGGAAAAGCCGCGCGAGACTACGGTAGAGTTTCTTTCTTCGCTGGCGGCAGTGCTGGTAACGGGGTTGTTCATTATCACTTTTGTGGTGCAGGCGTTCGAGATCCCTTCCAGTTCAATGGAGAACACGCTGCTGATCGGGGATCACGTCTTCGTGAACCGCATCATATTCGCGCCGAAAACTTCAGCCATGGGACCGGTGATCCCCTACCGCCAGGTGCACCGCGGGGATATCGTCGTGTTTCTAGCGCCGTGCGAGCCGGGATTGTATGTGGTCAAGCGGATCATTGGCGTGCCCGGCGACCGCATTCACCTACGCGACGGCATGGTGTACCGCAACGGCGAGAAGTTGACAGAACCATATGTGATTCACACACAGGATGCTGCCAATTATCCGAATCCCTACCGCGACAATTTTCCTGCGGTGCCGCCGTCGGAGAGTAATAACGTCTACCCATGCTGGGAGCCGGAGTTGCCGATGCATATTCAGGGTGACGACCTGGTGGTGCCACCGGGCCGTTACTTCGGAATGGGCGATAACCGCGACGTGAGTCTCGACAGTCGTTACTGGGGCTTTATTCCGCAGGAAAATATTATTGGGCGGCCCTTGTTCATTTACTGGTCATTCGAGACGCCCAGCGATCAGTACCGCAAGACTGACATCGGAGACCGCATCGGTTTCCTGGCGCATGTAGTGTTGCACTTTTTTGACGAGACGCGGTGGCGGCGAACGTTACGAGTGGTGCGGTGAAATCCGTCTCTTACAAGCGGCGTATTGCGACCGCGGCAGTGGTGGTTCTGCTGGCGTTGTTCCTGGTGCGCCCTGGTGTTTCGCGCCTGAAGGTACGCATTGCGAATTCCATTAGCCGGGCGGTGGAGCGTCCGGTGGAGATCGGATCGGTCCATCTTCGTTTCCTGCCACGCCCCGGATTCGACCTCGAGAATCTTGTTATCCACGAAGATCCTGCATTTGGGGCGGAGCCTATGCTGCGTGCGCCGGAGGTTACGGCGCTGGTTCGATTGACGTCCCTAATGCGCGGGCGGCTGGATATTGCACGTCTGGAACTGACGGACGCCAGTTTGAATCTGGTGCGGAAAGACGATGGGCATTGGAACTTGGAGGCCCTGCTGGAGCGCACGGCGCGCACACCGCTGGCACCAACGTCGAAGTCGAAGCGTGAATCGCGACCCGGTTTTCCTTACATTGAGGCGAGTGCGGGCCGTATTAATTTCAAGGCAGGGGCGGAAAAAAAGCCATACGCGTTGCTGAATGCAGATTTTGCGTTGTGGCAAGAATCGGAAAATGCCTGGGGCTTGCGCTTGAAAGCAGAACCGCTGCGTACGGATATGAGCTTGACCGATGCAGGCCTTCTGCGAGTGAACGGCACGTGGCAACGGGCTGGAAACTTGCGGGAAACGCCGTTGCAGCTCAGTTTGGAGTGGCGGCGTGCGCAATTGGGACAACTCAGCAAACTAGTGTCAGGCAATGATAAGGGTTGGCGGGGCGAGGTCCAGGTAGAAGCGGCGCTGAGCGGAACTCCTGCCGCGTTGCAAGTTGGGGTGGATGCCACAGTTCAGGATTTTCATCGCTATGACATCACGGCCAGCGACGGGCTGACCCTGACGGCGCACTGCGACGGCAAGTACAGTTCCGTTGAAAAAATGATGAGTGAGATCTTCTGCAGCGGACCTGTGGGCAATGGCATGGTCACATTGCACGGCGATGCAAGCGGGCCTAGAGGGGACAAACTGGATTTGTCATTGAACGTGGAGGATGTTCCTGTGAATGCTGTGGCGCAGTTGGCCCGGCGCGTCAAAAAAGATTTGCCGGCGGACCTTGTCGCCACGGGCAGTATGCAGGGAAATTTTGGTGTGAAAGAAGATGCCGTTTCCTCACGCGGTCCGGAATTTCAGGGCCGCGGCGAGATTACCAATCTTCGCCTGCGGTCGGCGAGCACGAAAGTGGAATTGGCTCCCGGGAATGTGCCGTTTGGACTGAGCTCGCGGTACAACCGCTCAGTAGGTTCATTCAGTACTAAATCTTCGACTGTTAAATCTTCACCTCAACTGCCTGCAGCGATTCTGCCGGCGCCCGACGAGATGCATATCGAGTATGGACCTTTCCCGGTTGCATTGGGCCGGCCAGCGCCGGCGCAAGCGAGAGGTTGGGTAGGGCGATCGGGTTACGCAATGGTGGTGCGTGGAGATGGAGAAGTTTCGCGCACATTGCGCCTGGCTAACATGTTTGGGCTGCAAGTGGTGAAAACAAACGCGGAGGGGGCAGCGCGGATGGATTTGCAGATTCGCGGATCGTGGGTGGGAAACGCGTCTCGGAATCCTTCAGATTTTTCTTTGCCAAAAGTTACGGGAACCGTTCAACTGCATAATGTTCGCGCGACGGTGCGGGGGGTCAATGGGCCCCTCGAAATATCAGCAGCGGAATTGGAGCTTCTACCCGATGAAGCACGGGTGGAAAATTTGAGCGCACAGGCCGCCGATGCGCATTGGACAGGCTCTTTGGCGCTGCCACGCGGATGTGGAGTGCCGGGAGCGTGCCTTGTTCATTTCAATTTCAATGCCGACCAGATCGCAACCAGCAGTCTCTACGAGTGGCTCAGTTCGCATCCGAGTCAGCGCCGCTGGTACCAGATATTGAGTTCGGCTGAGCCGGGGGTTCGATCGTTTCTGCAAGACTTGCGTGCATCGGGAAAAGTGAATGCGGGCCACCTGCGGATTCGCGATGTGGATGCCGAGAAAGTTTCCGCCTCGGTCGAGTTGGAACGCGGAAAGATGAGAGTTACCGATCTGCGTGCTGACTTGCTGGGTGGAAAACATAATGGCGAGTGGCAGGCGGATTTTACCGGTGTGTCGCCGGTCTATACAGGTTCTGGAACTCTGACGGGAATTTCGTTAGAGCAGGTGGCGAGCGCGATGCACGATCCGTGGATTTCTGGAACCGGCGAAGGAACTTATCAGTTGAAGGCGTCAGGAACAAATTCCGCTGAGTTCTGGCAATCTGCTGAGGGTAGTCTTCGTTTCGATCTGCGGGATGGGGTGCTGGAGCACATATCGCTGGCAAACGACGAAGCGCCCCTGCGAATCGTGCGCTGGCAGGGCCATGCCAAACTGAACGACGGGAAGATCGAAATCGTGGAAGATGAATTGGATTCTCCGAGCGGAGCCTATGGAATCAGCGGCACGGCATCTTTGGGGCAAGTACTGGATTTCAAGCTGACGGCCGGCCCGCATGTGAAAATGGCTGGGGCTGGTGTGCTGGTTTACAGCATTACTGGAACCGTGGCGGAACCACGCGTTGTGGTGACTCCGGCTCCGGAGACACAGGCGCGATTGAAGCCGTAAAGGCTACGCGTTTCCTGCACTCTGCACAGCGTGGACACCGCGCTGCGCAGCGGATAGCCGGGGGGCGGCTGTCCCCACATAAGCATCTTCATCTACGGAACGTATCCGGCGCCGCGCAGAACTTTTCCCGGCAGTGCCGCCGTCATCTTTGAATGATCGATGACCGGCACTCCATTTACCAGCACATATTCCATTCCCTCGGACAGCTGGTTTGGATTGTCGAAAGTAGCGAGATCGCGCACGGTTGCGGGATCGAAGATGACAACATCGGCCCACATGCCCGCTTTGAGCACGCCGCGATCGGTGAGGCGCAGGCGTTGAGCCGGCAGGGCGGAGAATTTGCGGATGGCATCTTCGAGAGTCAACGATTTTTCTTCGCGAACATATTTGCGCAGAATACGCGGGAAGGTTCCGTAGGCGCGGGGATGAGGATGCTCCTGGCCCAGGATGCCTTCCGGTGACGTGCCGGAAGAATCGTTGTCGACGGCAACCCAGGGCTGCTGGAGCGCGAGTGTAACATCGGGCTGGGACATGCCGAAGACGGCGACACCGGTGCTGGGGTCTTCGATAAGAAAGTCGAAGAGAGCATCTATCGGGTCTTTATTCCACAGCTTGGCGATCTCGGAGATGCGCTTGCCTTGCAAGGGAAGCATTTGTGGATTCTGCACGACGCCGATCATGATTGCGTCGGGGCCAGGAATTTCCTGCCACTCGTTGTCCCAGCCTTTCGAAGGCGTCAGCATGTCTTTGCGGATGCGCTCGCGAGTGGCGGGATCTTTGAGGCGCTCGACGAGCTTTGCAGTTCCGCCATCGTGCGCCCAGGGTGGAATAAACGCGGAGAGATCGTTGAACCACGCGGTGTAGGCGTAGGTATCGGCAGTGACGTCGGCGCCGGCAGCGCGGGCGGAGTTGATCTTGGCGACGACTTCAGGCATGCGTCCCCAGTTGTTTTTCCCGGCAACTTTGATGTGCCAGATTTCCACCGGAACGTGGGCTTCACGGCCGATGCGCAGGGCCTCGTCGATGGCTTCGAGCACGGAATCGCTTTCGTTACGCATGTGCGTGGAGTAGATGCCGCCGAACTTGCCGCCTTCGGCGGCGAGTGCGATCAGTTCATCCGTCTTGGCGTAGGGAGCGGGAGCGTATTCGAGCGCCGTGGAAACGCCGAACGTGCCGTCTTTCATGGCTTCGCGGACAAGAATTTTCATCTGCTCGAGTTGTTCCGGGGTAGGTTGTTTATTGTCATCGCCGAGAACCATGCGGCGAACCTGCGTTGCGCCAACGTAGCTGGCGAGATTGATTCCCATACCCTGTTTTTCGAGGCGCGCGTAATACTCACGGAAGGTGCGCCAATCCGGAGTAATGTGGTAATGCTCGTAGTTGGAGCGATCGGACTGAATGATGGCGTCGTTGAGGGGGGCGATGGAACCGCCTTCGCCAGTGATTTCAGTGGTGATGCCTTGGTAGATTTTCGAAGGCAGGCGCGGGTCCACCAGGATAGAAAGTTCAGATTGGCCGAGCATGTCGATAAATCCGGGAGCGACGACTTTGCCGGCGGCGTCAATGGTGCGCTTGCGGGGCGCGGCAGTCAGGTTGCCGATGGCGGCGACTTTGCCATCGCGGATACCGAGGTCGCCGGAGTACCAGGGAGAGCCGGTGCCGTCGATGATGTGGCCGTTGGTGATGACCAGATCGTAAGTAGCGGTTGATTGCGCCAGCATCAGAGCCGCGATTAGCAGCAGGGTGATCAGGATTAGGAACGGTTTGCAAGTTTTCATCGGTATTGAACCTCGAAATGCAGCGCCTAAAGGCGCGCTCACTGCACAGACTGCGCTGCGGCGCTGAAGCGCCGCTCTTCCACGGTACTGCGTGCACATGCTAACGCACATCCCGTCACTTCATGCGCCGTCGGTCACCGTTGTATGACGCCTTACGATTGCGCCCAAGACGATCCAAATCCCTAGCGCCAGCCATTCGTAAACTGTGAAATGGCCGGGGATTGCCGGGACGATCTTCATTAGCATCATCGCGATTGCTACGAACAAGCCAGTCCCCGCAACAATCCATTCGATTATTGATAGTTTAGGCTGGCTTGGCAGCGTTCCCGCGCGCCCCATACTAAGGTACGCGGCACAGGTTGCAGACCATCCTATCGCGCAGGCGACCGAACCGACCTCGATAACCGGAACGAGAATGGCATCTCCGAGGAGCATGCACGCAGCCGTCGCCAGGCCTATGCAGAGAACCGCGGCTGATGGAGTTTTGTGCTGCGCATGAATGAGGCCAGCTCGTCGATCAACCAGGCCGCGGCGTCCCAGGGCGAACAGTAGGCGGCTGGCGGCAACGAAATTTCCATTGAAGCATTTGAATAAGGAGAGGAGAGCCGCCGCGAGGATAACGTTGACGATCCAGCGAGAACCAACGGCGCGCTGGAAGGCAACCGCAGTCATGAACTTTTCGCCAGTTAGATCGTGCCAGGGAGCGGCGAACGCTACCGCGGCGATGATGATGGTGTAAAAGAGAATGCCGATAAAGATAGCCATCCAGATGGCTTTGAGAAAACCTTGGCTGCGAAATTCGGGGGTGGATTCTTCAGCAGCTTTGCCTGCGGATTCGAATCCGGTCATGAAATAAGGGACGATCTGAAGCACGAGCAGAAAAGAAACCAGCGGCGTATGGGTAAAGAGCGGTGGGAAGTTGCGCGGCGATCCCTTGCTTGCGCCTATCGCGACGAAGACGACGAATAGCGTGAGGGTTCCGAACGCGGTCCAGTTCTGGAAAGTTGCGCTGAGGCGAATGCCACGGTAGTTCAACGTGGTGAGTAGTAGGGTGAGGCCGAGACCAATGATGAGATGTGGGAGATAGACGGGGCGCCCGGCGATGCGATAAAGCTGCAACGAGTCGAGGGAAGGGAAAATGTACCCGGCAATACGGCCCACAGCGACGGCCTCCCAGGGGCAAACGATGAAGTAGGCGAGCGTCATCATCCAACCGGTGGAAAAGCTAGCGGAGCGGGAAAAAGCCGCCGCGGTGTAGGCGATCTCACCCGCGGCATCGGGTATGACGGCCACCAGCCGGCCATACACCCAACCGATCGGAAAAAGGAGCACGCCGCCGATGGCGAAGCCGAGCAAGGCGCCCAATGCTCCCCCGCGCAACAGCCAGTCGTCCATCACCACCAGCCAGCCGACGCCGACCATTGTGCCCCAGCCCAGCGTGAAGTAGTCGGTGAGGCGGAGTTTGCGGGCCAGGTTTGACATGCCAACGAGTTCGAATCGATGGTGGTATGGAGCGCGAATTATAAAGCATTGGGAAGAAGGGAAGGGCTGGAGGTGAGCTGCTGGGAGGGAGAGCGATCGTGCCCAGCGTTGGAGGCGAGTTTTCGTTCAAGGCTCACTGTCTCTGCGCAGCCTCGGATCGAGGAAGATGTTACTAGATTTTAGGATTGCAGATTTACGTAGCCCTGAGACAGCTTGGCTTTCCATCACGCCGAAACGTTGATCCCTCCACTGGCGCTGCTGCCGGTGCTGGACGCGGCGCTATTGCTGGAGGCCTGATTCAACAGGTTTAGGATAATTTGTTCATTGCTATTCTGGCCGAGGTTGAACGTAACCTGCTGCTCGTTCGGGTTCTGCTGGTTGCCTATGCCCAGCGAGACCTGCTCATCGCCGCTATTGCCAGAATTGCTGAAGTTGATCGCAATGGACTCAGGGCTCGAACTACTGCTGTCACCCAGGTTGAGCACGATTTCGGGCCCAGTGCTGGCAGTCGTGGCGGGGGTTGCTGCGGTCGCAGTAGTGCTGTTGTTACTCAAGTTGATTACGATTTCCGGTGTGCTACTGGTGGCGGCTGAGTTTGTCGTAGAGGCGGTGTTGCTGTTATCGCTCAAGTTGATGACGATCTCGGGTTCCGCGCCGGACGTGGCGGCGGAGTTTGCTGTGGAAGCTGTGTTGGCGTTGTTGCCCAAGTTAATTACGATTTCTGGTCCGCTACCCGCCGTGGCGGCTGGGTTGGCGCTGTTGGTCAGGTTGATTATGATTTCTGGTTCGCCGCCGGATGAGGCGAATGGGCCTGCTATAGGAGCTACTGGTCCGCTGCCGCTGCTTAAGTTGAGTATGAACGCTGGGGTGCTGGTGGTGGAGGTGGGGGCGGCTGGCGCTGTCGTCTGGCCGCTGCTGCGAAGCGGCGCTTTGAGGTCGGCAAACGCCTGCTGGGCGGCGGCTAAGTCCCCGGATTGCAGTGCTTGACCGATGGCATTGAGGTCCTGGTCTCGACTGGTTGAGGAAAAGGCATCGCCGCTCGCGTAGGGACCTTGCTGGCCGAGCGCAGTGAGGCTATTGTAGGCAGTCTGGGCATCCGCGAGGCTGCCAGAACTTAGTGCTTGTCCGAGTTGCTGAACATCGCTTTTTCGAGTTTGAAAGTACGATTGCAATTGCTGGTATAACGAACTGCTGGACACGGCGGATGTCGACATTGGCTGCTCCTCAGAATCGATTCACGTTGGCAATACTGGGGCGGGCGTTTTTGCCATCAGAAGGCAAGATCGGCGACGCGCCGAAAAACTTTAGGAAATTTGTCTCAGCTTTTTTGGTCGTATCTTTTCTTTAAGGCGTGCCACTGGCGCAGAGGGGGATATGCGCCGTCAGC
>JBAUVJ010000125.1:0-2907 GCA_049583165.1 Candidatus Sulfotelmatobacter sp.
CACGCCCAACGACCTCTTCGAGCCGTTTGTTGAGATGCGCGCCGCGGCCACCGCCAACGCCCCGAAGCGAAGCGAGGACATCGGGGTGCGCCCCGGCAGTCCGATCGCCCAGCGAGTCCGGCTGGTGCCAAAGAACGAGGATGAGTAGGCCACGCAGGCCAGGCGACGCCGTCCGGTGGCCGATCCCCTGCGGACGCTGCAACCAGCACCACGAAATCGCCGCCCACTGGCCGGATGCGGGAGTATGCGTGTACTGCTACCAGCAGGCCAAGCGGACCCGCGGCACGTGCCGCTGCGGCCACGAGGGCGTACTCCCGGGGAGAGTCGACGGTCGTCCTGCATGCCGGCTGTGCTCCGGCGTCAAGCTGAACGTCGACTGTCGCGGCTGCGGCGCCGAGGACGAGCTCTACGGCGGCGGTAGATGCTGGAACTGCACCCTTAAGGCCACGGTCGACCGGCTGCTCGCCAACCCGGCGACAGGGGTGATCGCGCCCGGGCTTGTTCCGCTCGCCGGTGCGCTGAAGTCGATGACCCGCGCCAACAGCGGCCTGACATGGATCCGGCAGAAGCACGTCACAGCATTTCTCGGGTCGCTCGCTGTCGCACCGGTAATCACCCACGACGCGCTCGACGCGCTCCCCAGCTCAGCCACTCGCGAGTACGTGCGCGGGCTGCTCGTGGAGCATGGATCTCTTCCCCGCCGCGACGAACTCCTGGCTCGCTACCAGGCCTGGGCCGAGGATGCGCTCAGCCGGCTGACAGAGCCCGATCACCGTGACCTGGTCCGGCGATACGTCCGCTGGCACCATCAACGTCGCATGAACCACATGGACCGCGTGCCCCTCGGTACGTTCCTGCGCAGCAAGCAGACCGTCACCGTCGCCATCGACTTGCTGAACTGGCTTGCCGGGCACGAGATCGGCCTGGCCGAGCTGCGCCAAGGTCACCTGGACGCCTGGCAAGCGGAAGGTCCCGCAACGCGCCTAGCTGCCGACTGCTTCCTGCGGTGGGCGATCAAGACCAAGGTCGTGGCACCGGATCTCTCGATTCAACGACACCGCCGCGGCACCAGCGACAAGCTCAGCTCATCGGCGCAGGAAAAGGTCATACAGCGCGTCGTTTACACCGGCGAGCTCACTCCCCGAGATCGCGCGGCGGCGATCCTCGTGCTGGTCTTCGGCCAGCAGATCGGAGACGTCGTGCAGCTCACCTGGGACGATGTGAACGTCACCGAGGAACTGGTGACGATCCGGCTCGGCTCGATCGACATCGCGCTTACCGGCCCGCTTGATGAACCCTGGCGCCAGCTCGCCGCGCGCCCCGGCTACGACATGACCGCCGCCCATCCGGACAGTCGCTGGGTCTTCCGCGGCTACTCCCCCGGCCGTCACATCCACCCGGCCAGCCTCAGAACCCGGCTGAGCGGCATCTTCAGCACCCGCGCAGCGCGCCTTGGCACCCTGCACGAACTGACGAAGCTGGCTCCTGTGACGGTCATCGCGGAGGCGCTCGGCTACTCCCCGGCCACCATCGAGCGCCACGCGATCGGTTCAGCTGCCACCTACGCCCAATACGTCGCGGCCGCACGCGAGCAGCGGAGCTCTCCCTCATGACTCAGCAGGCAACTAGTTCGCCCTGGTCATGGACGCCTGGGTTTCAGGCACCGACGGTCAACACGAGTCCAGGTGTGTCGGTAGCTGGCTATGGCCATGACAGCAGTATTGGCAGCAGTTCAGGCAGTACCGCGACCTCCCGGCGTGCCAGAAACGTCAACCCAGGACTACTCCCGGCTCAGCAGTACCCGTGCCTGCCAGTTTCCCGGCCCTTGTAGCCGTTCCGCCTCGATATCGACACGCGGTCGGATTCGACCGAGCCCACCGGCTGAGCGCTGCGAAGGATGCGAGAAGTGATAACGGACCGTTATCACCCCCACCGAGCCGCGCCTGTGCGCAGGATTTTCAGCAGTCTTGTAGCCGTCACGCCCGTGGGCGGGTGCGGGTGCGGGGCCGAGCGGGAGCCGGACCGCCCGGGCCCGCGGCGACATGATCCGCTCCAACTTTCCCATTTCTCCAGGCCCCTGATCGGGAAGCGTGTATCAGGCGCGGCTGGAGGCTCCTCAGGACTTACCGGGGGCCAGGAACGAGTCGTGGCCCCGCAGGCTGTAATGCCTGAGAAGAGGGGGAATACCTTGCCGTACAAGTATGGTCGCCGACCGGCAAAGAACGCACCCGCGCTGAAGTTCAGGAGCTTCCTGACCAGCACGGTTCCGGCCTGCCCGCCGCAGGAGGACTATCTCGCCAAGCTGAGCGGCTGGCAGATGCTCGGCAACGACGTCGCCGGTGACTGCAACGCGGTCACCTGGGCCAACATGCGCCGCCTGGTCACCGCGACGCTGACAACCGAGAACTACCCGAGCCAGGCCCAGGTGTGGCAGTTCTACCAGACGCAGAACCCGGGCTTCGATCCGAACGGCACCAGCGAGACCGACGGGCCTGGCAGCCAGGATGACCAGGGCATGGACATCCAGACAGGGCTGGAATACCTGCACGCGAACGGCGGCCCGGACGGCGTGAAGGCCGTCGCGTTCGCCAAGGTCGACCACACCGACCTCGACGAGGTCAAGGCCGCCCTGGCCATCTTCGGCGGGCTGTGGCTGGGCATCCAGGTGCTGGCCGCCAACCAGAAGGAGTTCGGCGAGGGCCTGCCCTGGACCGATGTCGCGCACTCCCCGATCGACGGCGGCCACGCCATCCTCGGCGGCGGCTACGACACGACCGGCGACGTCAAGTTCATCACCTGGGCGCAGGAGACTGAGTTCGCCGGTTCGTTCTGGGACGGCGTGGTCCACGGCACCCCGCTGGTCCAGGAGGCGTGGGTGGTCATCTGGCCGGAGAACCTCGGCACGAC
>JBAUVJ010000126.1:0-13605 GCA_049583165.1 Candidatus Sulfotelmatobacter sp.
GGCGTTCGAGGGCTGCGCCGTCGGCTTGCGTGGCGCGGCATCCGAAATTTGCGATATGAAAGGTGTTCACGGAATTATGGTAGCGCACGCGGCGGAGTTGTGCGGACACACTTCCATTCCGGATTGCCGGCGGCAGCTAGTGCGTCGTCATTTGCTGACGATGACGGCAGTCAGGCGGTGGCTACGTTTCTCTTCTGCGTGAAGCATTCACGGCAGAGGATTGGCCGTCCCTGCGTGGGGCGGAAGGGGACGGTGGTATCCTTGCCGCACTGGGAGCAGGTGGCGCGGGTTTCGACGCGCGTAAAATGATGCGCGTTGCCCTTCGCCTGCGGAGCGGTGAGAATGGCCATGCGCCGGGCCTTGCAGGTTTTGCAACGCTTGGGTTCGTTCCTGAATTGTTTATCGTGGAAGAAAAGTTGTTCCCCGGCGGTGAAGACGAAGTCGGCACCGCAGTCAATGCAGCTGAGTACTTTATCCTGAAATTCCATAGAGGATGGCTCCCTTGTGCCCGTGGTTGCCGGCCACGCGCGGGGAGGCGCTGGCACGGAAAACACAGGTTGTGTACATCCCCCTCAGACTGCCCCTGGACTCGGCCCGCCACGCACCTGGAAGGGAGCGCGGATACAGCATTTCAACTTGAATGCCGAAAGAATGATGCGTAATGAATGATCCCTGCTGCAACTCTACCCGGCGGGGGCCAGATGGAGTAGAGCCGCCCCGGGAGGGGGCGACTCCTTCCTGCTTAGTCTCTACTCCTTTAATCCTGTTCTTTGCGAACCTTCTTGCGAGCGCGTTTTCTTGCCAGTGCAGCTTTTACGCGCTTTTTCTCACCGGGCTTGAGGTAAAAGGAGTGGCGCTTGACCTCCTTGATAATGTCTTCCTGCTGCACCTTGCGCTTGAAGCGGCGCAAAGCGTTTTCGAGGGATTCACCCTCTTGCAGTCGAATTTCCGCCAAACAGACACACCCCCAAACCCGTCCGGAAGGACGGAATAGTTATTACAAGGATTGGAGTGGAAGTCAAGTGCGAGGGGTGAAAAATCCTGCATATAAGGGTGGCCGCACGACTTTGCCCAGGGCATAGGATGGAATTCCATGTCTCGCAAAAGGGGCGAGACATGGGCCACCCTCAGAAGATAAGTTTCAGGCCGAGCTGGATTTGGCGGGGGGCGAAGGCGGCGTTGGGCTTCAGGAAATCCTGGGGCTGCTGGTAGTAGGCAGGGTAGGGAACCGCGTTAACGTACACCGAGTATGGAGTGAAGGTGGTGGCTTCGGCGGTAAGGCCGTCAGACGTGATGGTGACGCGCTGATTGTCGCGGTTGAAGAGGTTGAAAGAATCGGCGGTGAACTCGACGCGATAGCCGTGTTCGACGTGGATTTTGCGGACGAGGCGAAGGTCGGTCGAGGAGTAGTCGGGGCCGGTGAAGGCGTTGCGGCTGTAGCCGGGGAACCGGTCATTGTCGTAGTTGCCATCCTGGTTGGGATCGCCGGAGACGGTGGCGTTGACGGGGCGTCCGCTGCCAGCAGTGACGATGCTGGAAATTTTCCAGTCGTTGAAGATGTCGCCAAGGAATTTGTGTTCGCGGTGGAAGGGACGAGGCTCGAGCGAGAAAGCCGCGACGAAGCGGCTGCGCTGGTCGGTGACGCTGGGGCCGCGCTCGGCGTTGGGCTGGTAGGAATTTTGAACGGTGGCAGGCTCGCCGGCCACCAGGGCGTCCTGGCCGTCGTCGATGGCGCGGGCGTAGGTGTAGGCGAGGCGGAGATAGGTTCCGCGGGCCATGCGGCGATTGATGGAGAGGGTTGCGCCGTTGTAAACGCTAGAGGCGGCGCTCTGGAACTCATCGATTTCGCCGAGCTGGGCGATGGGGCGGCCGAGGGGATTGATGCATGGGGGAAATGGGCAAGTCAGCGATTGCGTGAACTGCCATGTGGCGAAAGAATCGACGGTGTAGTATCCGCCCTGAAAAATGGAGCCGGTGGAATCGAAGATAGGATAGGTCAGCGCGATTGGCTGTGGGAGGTTGACGTCGAGGGCGCGGATGAGATGTTCGCCGTGGACGTAGAGATAGGAGACGGCGACGGTGGTGTGATCGGCGACTTCGCGCTCAAGAGTAAGGCTGGTTTGCTGGACGCGCGGAGTGATGAAGTTGGGGGCGAAGGCGGAAACATCGTGGGTGACGCCGTCGGTGAATCCAGCGGGAAGACTACAGCTTGCGGCGGTGAGCGAGCACGTCGCGAGCGGGTTGGGGTAGGTCGGGAAAACCTGATGGTCGTAATAGTTGGTGTTGTTGAGAAAGATTTGAGAGTCGGTGATGCCGTTCTCGCTGGCGATGGTGGAGTTGTAGATCTGCGGAATGCGGACGTAAAAGATTCCATAGCCACCGCGGATGACGAGCGGGTGAGTCTTGCCGATGGAATAGGCGAGTCCGGCGCGAGGACCCAAGTTATAAGGATTGAAGGGAACTTTGCCGGAGGGTGGAAACAGCGGGTTAGATTGCAGCCCGGCGCTGGTAAAGGTTTGCAGATCCCAGCGAACGCCGAGGTTGAGGGCAAGATGGCTGGTGGCGCGAATGGTGTCCTGGGCGAACGCGGCGTAGTCGTTGCTGTTGGGGTTTGTGGCGGCGGGGCCGAAGTTTTGCAAGTAGTAGTGCGGAACGGCGTGAGCGTAGGCGCGCAGGGGCGTGAGCGGGAGTCCGGCTTCCTGCGGTTCGAAAGTAAAAGGATTTACTTTGATTTCATCGAAGAGATATTCGCCGCTCTGCTGGCTGGGAAAAAAATCGTAGATCCAGGTAATCAGCGAGTCGCCGCCGAACTTGAAGGAATGGCGGCTGGTATCGAGGCTGAGGGTTTCGGCAAGCTGGGCGCGGTGTTCGCGAGTGGCGCGGGGGAGCTGATCGGAGCGTCCGATGCCGTCGATGATGTCGTTCAGCTTGATGAGTGGGTCGTTGGTGTTGGTGTAGGACTGACGCAGGTCGCGGGAAAATTGAGCCCGGAGATGGCTGATGAGGCGTGGGCTAAGGCTTGAGGTGAGCGAGACCGAGCCGGTATCGGTAGAGACGGTTTCTTCGCCATTGTCGGAGATGGAATCAAAGGTGACGGGGCTGGCGGGATCGAGGAAGACGTTGTTCGATCCCCAGTAGCGGGAGGAGTTGTAGCGCAGGGCGAGCTGGTTGCGCGGTGAGAGACTGATATCGAGCTTGGAATAGGCGGCGTTGCCGATTTGAGCGGCGGGAAAAGCTCCGGCGAGCGAAGTGAGCTGGGCGGCGGCGAAGACGAGGGCCTGATCGCTGGCTTCGTAGTCACCGGGAGAATAAGGTCCGGTGCCGGCCTGCGGAACAACTTGCATGGTGCCGTTGAGGAATTCGACGACGTCGGGAACGTGGAAGTAGTGCTGATCGAAGCCGCCGAAGAAGAAGATTTTGTTTTTCTTGATGGGGCCGCCGAGGGTGGCGCCACCCTGCTGCTGGCGGCTGTGAGGCTTGAGATCGATGACGGGATCAGATGCGCCGAAACTGCTGTCGCGGATGTAATACAGGCCGGTGCCGTGCCAGTGATTCGATCCTGATTTGGTGACCACGTTGACGACAGCGCCTCCAGCGCGCCCTAGTTCAGCGCCGTAGGAATTTGTGGAGACGCGGAACTCCTGCACAACTTCGTTTGAAAACTGGTAGGGAGTGCGATAGAGGCCGCGGGCCTGGGCGAAGAAGGCGTTGTTGAAGTCGCCGCCATCGACCAGGAAGCTGTTTTGGAATCCGCGCAGGCCGCCGAAAGAGAGATCGCCGTTGGTGGCAGAGGTGAGGCTGCGGGGGTCTTGCGTGACGCCGGGAGAGAGCAGCATGAGATCGGAAAAACGGCGGCCGTTCAGTGGGAGATCCTCGATAGCGCGTTCGTCGAGGAGAGTCGAGACAGCGCTCGATTTGGTGTCGACGAGTTGCGGCGAGCCAGAGACTGTGACGTTTTCCTGCGGGCCGGCGACGGTGAGACGGAATTCGATCTCCGCGGCTGCGCCGACTTCGACGTGGAGCATGGGCGTAACTTGCGGCGACATTTTTTCGAAGACGGCGCGGACGGTGTAGTCGCCGGGTGGCAGGAGATCGATGGCGAATCGACCTTCGGAGTCGGATGTGGCGGAGTAGCGCGCGCCGGTGGCGGAGTTGACGGCGACGATGGAGGCGTGGGAGATGCGGGCGCCGGCAGGATCGAGCACCGCGCCGTGGATCGCGCCGGTGGCGGCGTCTTGAGGGAAGGCGAACGGGGCTAGTAATAAGGAGCAGGCGATCGTGATACAGAGCGAGGCGCGTGGCATCGAGTCCCACCTTTAGTTGGGATGAGGCTCGGAGCGGGCTATCGCAAAGCTTTACCGGAAGCCGTGCGGGCGGGAAACCAAGTTCTGTATAGCATGGGTGGGGTGAGAAAGGTTGTGACGAAGCGGAGTTCTTTTTGAGAGAAGTGTCGGAGTGGGAAAATGTGGCGCCCAAAATTAGGAACCAAGGTCAAATCCCCACTCTAGTCGCAAAGGGCGCGACTAGAGTGGGGCACCCGCGCTCTTTACAACTGTGTCTTCTTCACAACAATCCCTAGGTCGCGAAGTTGGGCTTCGCTCACCGGGGTTGGGGCATCCACCATCAAATCTACGGCGCGGGCAGTTTTGGGGAAGGGAATCACTTCGCGCAGGCTTTCTGCGCCGGCCAGGATCATGACGATGCGGTCGAGGCCGAGGGCGATGCCGCCGTGCGGAGGGGTGCCGTATTCGAGGGCTTCGAGAAAAAATCCGAAGCGGGCTCGTGCTTCTTCTTCGGTCATGCCAAGGGCACGGAAGATTCGGCTCTGTACGTCCTGGCGGTGAATACGGATCGAGCCGGAGCCGAGCTCGGTTCCGTTAAGGACGACGTCATAAGCTAGGGCACGAACGGCGCTGAGCGGACTCTGCGGATCGTTTAACGACTCGACGCCGGATTCCAGCTTGGGCATGTCTTCTTCATGCGGCGAGGTGAAGGGATGATGCGCGGCGTTCCATCGCTTGTCGCCTTCATCCCACTCGAACATGGGAAAATTTGTGACCCAGAGGAAACGGTAATCTTTGGCCGGGTCGCCGGTTTTTTTGAAAATGCCGTGGCGGTCGGAATACTTCTGGGCCAGTGCGAGGCGCAGCAGACCCGCCGAGGCGTAGATTGCCAGTTCCTGCGGCGTGACTTTGCGGTGCGCGGGCATGGCAGTCTGCGTGCCGGATTGGGCCGAGCTTATTTGCGCAGAAGCAGCCACCAGCACGATCAGGTCGTTGTCTTCTGCCCCAGTTTTTTTTGCGATCGCAGCCGCCGCGTCGGGGAATTTGTTGCCGATGCGTTTGAAGTCTTCGAATATCTTTGCTCCACCTTTCGAGTGGAACATGGGCTTGATGTCGTCACGCTCTTTGCGCGAGAGTTCGCCAACCTTGGGCGTGCGAATGGCGATCAGCGGGAGATTCGGATTGATAGCCAGTTCTTGCAGATTCTCCGGCGTAAAGCACTCGCGGACGTCAGTGAAGGCGGGCAGGCGCAGATCGGGCTTGTCGATTCCGTAGAGGCGAATGGCTTCGTCGTAATCCATGCGCGGGAATGGAGTTTTGATCTCCGATCCGGCCGCGTGGAATGCGGCGGTGAGAAATCCTTCGACTACTTCCCACACGCGTTCGGCCTGGGGATAGGACATCTCTAAATCGATCTGGGTGAACTCGGGCTGGCGATCGGCGCGGAGGTCTTCGTCGCGGAAGCAGCGCACGATCTGAAAATATTTGTCGAAGCCGGAGATCATTAAAATTTGCTTGAAGAGCTGCGGCGACTGCGGCAAGGCGTAGAACGTTCCCGGCTGCACCCGGCTGGGAACGAGATAATCGCGTGCGCCTTCAGGCGTGGAGCGGGTCATGAACGGGGTTTCGATTTCGAAGAAGCCCTGCGCGGAAAGGTAGTCGCGGATGGCTTTCGCAACTTTGTGGCGCAGTTCGATGTTGAACTGCATGATGTCGCGGCGAAGATCGATGTAGCGATACTTCAGCCGGGTTTCTTCATTGGTAAGCGCGGTGTCGCTGGGGAGAAATGGCGGAAGCTTCGATTCGTTCAGAATGCGCAACTCTTCGGCGACGAGCTCAACCTCGCCGGTAGGCATATTCTTGTTTATCGTGTTGGCGTCGCGCAGCTTGACCGTGCCGGTAACGGCGATGACGTACTCGTTGCGGAGCGCCTCCGATTTTTCGTGGATGGCGGCGTCGCGTTCGGCGTTGAAGACCACCTGGGTGACACCGGTGCGGTCGCGCAGATCGATGAAGAGAAGGTCGCCGTGGTCACGGCGGCGGTTGACCCAGCCCATGAGTACTGCTTTCTTGCCTGCATCGGAGGCGCGTAAAGCGCCACACATATGAGTTCGTCGAAGATCGCCTAGGGAGTCGAGCAATGCGAGTCCTTTTATAGAGAGAATGATGCTGAAGGCTGAATTAGAGATTATAACGGTGAGGGAAGAGCGGCGGGAAGCGGGGAGTGCCGACACAGCAGAGAGCAGATGTCGAGCTGCGCTCGACGGACAGCCGAGGGCGGCTGTCCCTACATCATTTCTTGCTGGCTTTTCCCTCCATTACGGTCGACCACGTCGTTCCATCCTGCGACGAGTCGAAGGAGAAATCGTATGACGTGGACGAGGTCATCTTCATGGTGAAGCGGCCCTTCACGGTCGTGCCGCCCATTTTCTCTTCGTCGGTCCATGTCCAAGTGTCGCCATCGAGGGTGCCGCGGGCATCGTCGAATATCCCGAGGCTGTTGAACTCGCGGTAAGTGTAGGCCTTGTCGTGGCGGGAATATCCCATCACGTGCAAGCCCACGCCGTTGCCTATCGAGCTCTTGTAGTCGAAGTGGCAGAGGAGAAAGAAGTGGCCGTCCATCCACTCGCAGGTTTCGTTCTCCGTAATGGATCCGGCAGGGCCCATGGTTCCCGCCTTCATGTTGCCGTCCAGAATCCAGTGGCCGACGAACACGTCGAGCTTCGCGAGTTCGGGGCCGGGCTTTGGGGCCGCGTTTTGGGCCATGGCGACTGTGCTCAACAGCAACGCCGCTATTGAAATTGTTGCAAGTCGCAGCATGTTCGCCTCCGCGAAGGGAATTCTCCGTTGCTTGCGTCGGAATCGACATTCTACCTTCACGGGACTAAACAGCAAGCGGAATTCCACGGCAGCTTTTCCCGATCCGTTTTTGCTTGCCGGTTTCTACCAGTCTCCCCAGTGCGTGGGCGTTGCCTGGTGGAATTTCAGCTTCCACTGGCCGGACTGCTTGATCCATACGGAGCTGAAATGCTGGTAACGTGGAGGGAAATCCTGGTCTTCTGCGGGTGCTTCGCGGACGATTGCGTCGTAGGTGACGATGGCGGCGTCGTCGCCGAGGGAGACTACTTTTATGTCGTAGGGCGTGAGCTCGAGCAGGTTCGAGTCGCCCAGATTGTCCGCAGCGTCGGGGCCATCGACGAGTTGGCCGTCGACTCCTACGAGCGAGAAGTCTGGGGTTAGGGTCTGCTTGAAAAATGCGGCGTCGTCTTTCTTCTTGGCCTCGATGAGGCTCTTTTCGTTGGCGATTGCGGTTTGTTCGAGTAGGCTGGGAGACTTGATCGGTGGAGTTTTGGCTGCGAGTGGGCTGGGGGAAAGCGTGCAGAGGAGAAGGACGCAGGAAAGCCACGGACGGATAGAAAACCTTGTCGAGCTTCGCTCGACCGGACAGCCGAGGGCGGCTGTCCCTACATGTGTATTGGAAGATTTCATCTGACCTCCTGATGATTGGGTTCGGAGATACCGGGAAGACCGTCGATGCTGTGTTTATTTTTCTGTTCACGGTAGGTCTCTAGCGCTTCGGGACCTTTCTTGCGAGTCCATGCTGCGAGCTGTTCGCGTTCGCCTTCGTAGCTAAAAAGAGGAACGCCGTAGCCGCAAGAATCGGTGATGCGCGTCAGATCGACGACGATGATCGAGCGGACGCTATCGAATGCGGGGAAGTTTTCCGCCAGCGCGGCAAATCCCGCGTGGTGCGGTTCGACCACACGGCCGTTGCCGTAGAGGCGGGAAATATTTGGCGGGCCTTGAAAGGCGCAGAACATGAGGACGATTCTCGCGTTCTCTTTGAGGTGCGCGATGGTCTCGACGCCGCTTCCGTTGAAATCGAGGTAAGCGACGGTGGTCGGGCCGAGAATGCGAAATGTGTCGAGGCCTTTGGGCGAAACATTGACGTGGCCTGCGGCATCGAGCGGAGCGGAGGCGACGAAAAAGATATGCTGCGCCTCGATGAAACGCCGGGCAGAGTCGTCGAGCACGGAACGGGTTTTTCCCATGATTACTCCTGGATTCTCCGCGCCAGGTCGGCGCGCGGAACGGAAACCTGCTCGCCGGTCGCGAGATTCTTCAGCGCGAAGGCGTCCGCCTTCACTTCATTTTCACCGACGATCAAAATGTATTTCGCTCCGGCCTTGGTTGCGGTTTCGAATGATTTTTTCAGGCGGAAGGTTTCATCTCCCAAATCCGCGACGACGCTGTGGCGGCGTAGTTCGCGGGCCAGCCGGGCGGCTTCGGCGTTCATGCCGGCGCCGAGCGGAGCGATGTAGACATCCGGCTTTTTAAAAACATTTTGGGCGGCAGCCGATTCCTGAAGGGACATCACCAGGCGATCTTCGCCGATGGCGAAACCGATGCCGGGAGCCGCGGGGCCACCGAGAGCTTCAGAGAGTCCGTCATAGCGGCCGCCGCCGAGAATTGCATTTTGCGCGCCGAGAGCGCCGTGGGTGAATTCGAAGGCGGTGCGGGTGTAGTAATCGAGGCCGCGGACAAGGCGCGAATTGATCTTGTAGTCGATGCCGACCGACTTCAGGATATTCTGCACCGCGGCGAAGTGCTGGCGGCTCTCATCGTCGAGAAAGTCGCTGATGCGTGGAAGGGTTTCGATGATCGGCTGATCCGCGGGGACTTTGCAGTCGAGGACGCGCAGAGGGTTGGTCACGGCGCGGCGCTGGCAATCGACGCAGAGTTGGTCTTTGACGGGCTCGAGGGCGATGCGCAGGGCGTCGTTGAATTTTGCACGCTCGGCGGACGAGCCGACGGAGTTGAGTTCGAGCGTCCAGCCGGTGATGCCGAGGCGGTCGAGCAGCGTGGAGAGCATCTCGAGGATTTCCGCGTCGCGCGCGGGAGACTCGCTGCCGGAGGCGGGCGGGCCGATGATCTCGGCGTCGATCTGATAAAACTGCCGGTAGCGGCCTTTCTGCGGGCGTTCACGACGGAACATGGGCCCGATGCAATAGAGTTTATTCAGGCCACGATCACCAAGCTTGTGCTCGATGTAGGCGCGGACGATGCCGGCGGTGGCTTCGGGGCGGAGGGTGAGGGAGTTTCCTCTATCGCTTTCGGCGCGACCACGATCTTCCCACGTAAACATCTCTTTCGAGACGATGTCGGTTTCTTCGCCGACGCCGCGGGCAAAGAGTTCGGTGCTCTCGAAAATCGGGGTGCGGATTTCCTGGAAGTTGTAGGCACGGAAGACGTCGCGAGCGACCGACTCGACATGGTTCCACAGAGCGGTGTCAGGCGGGAGCAGGTCGCGGGTTCCTCGGACGGCTTTAATCATGAGTGTCGTTGGTTGTTGTCGTCGTCGTTTGCGAAGTCAATGTTTGGTCCCGAAGGGACCGTTGATAGTAGCCCGCCGCTTCAGCGGCGGGTAGACCGTCAAGTTGTTCATCGTGCCGTGGGCACGATTGAAATGATTAGCTGCCGATTCGTTTCAGCCGTCCCTAACGGGACGGGCTTCCAATCCATCTCATCGCACCCCGGCGTTGAAACGCCGGGCTATTATCCAATGTCCCTCTGGGACTTCACCTCTCGCGTAAGTACTCCTCCGCGTAGCCCAGATAATTTGTGGCGTAGCGCATGATCATGTCGTCTTCGGCTTTCTCCAGCTTACGGCGGAATTTTCCGGGAGAGCCCATCCAGAGCGAGCCGGGTTCGACTACGGTGCGCTCGGGGATCAGGGTGCCGGCGGCGATGATCGATCCCGCGCCGATCTGCGCGCCGTTCAAAACGATTGAGCCCATGCCGATCAGGCAACGGTCTTCAACCACGCAGCCATGCAGCGTCACGGAATGGCCCACGGTGACGTAGTCGCCGACGGTGACGCCGTAAGTATTTTTCATGCCGTGCAACACACTGCAATCCTGGATGTTCGAGTGCGCGCCGACGCGGATGGCGTAGACGTCGCCGCGCAGGACGGCATTCATCCAGACCGAGGCATGCTCGCCGAGGACGACGTCGCCGATGATCTGGGCCGAGTCGTCGATGTAGCAGTTCGCGGGAATTGTTGGAGTCATTCCCTTAAAGGATCGAATCATTCGTCACACCGGCTGGATGGCAGAGACAAGAATAAATAGTACCAGCAGTGCTGCGGGCATGACTTCCGTGCCCGAACATCTTTGCCTTCCGTGGTGGCATCTGCGAAACTGGCCTATCCTCGCACGCACTGAGAACTGAGAACCGGGAACTGTTTCATGGGGCGCATTCACGTACTTTCCGAGCAAGTCGCCAATAAGATTGCCGCCGGTGAGGTGGTGGAGCGGCCTGCGTCGGTGGTGAAGGAGTTGCTGGAGAACGCGCTGGATGCAGGCGCGACGCGGATCAAGATCAATGTGGAGGCGGGCGGGAAGAAGCTGATCCAGATTACGGACAACGGATGCGGCATGGTGCGCGACGACGCGATGCTGGCGTTCGAGCGGCATGCGACGTCGAAGATAAAGGATGCGGAAGATTTGCTGAGCGTGGCTACGCTGGGATTTCGGGGTGAGGCGCTGCCTTCGATCGCTTCGGTGTCACGGTTGAGGTTGGAGACTTGCTCGAGTTCGTTGGAAGAGTCGATGTGGCGGATACAAAATTCCCCACCCAAGCCAAAGAACGGCTTGGATGGGGCACCCTCTTCTTCGGAGGTTCCAACGTCGGGGACGATTATTGAAATCAATGGCGGCAAGATGGCGCGGGTAGAGGAAGCTGGGCTGCCCGAAGGAACGTCCATTACGGTGCGCGACCTTTTTTTTAATACTCCCGCGCGGAAGAAATTTTTGAAGGCGGAGTCAACGGAACTTTCGCATATCGCGTCGTTGGTGACGCACTATGCGCTGGCGCATCCGGAGAAGCATCTTGAATTGCATTCGGCCACCAATGCGATGCTCGTTGCGCCTCCGGTGGCGGGATACAGCGAGCGCGTGTATCAGGTATTCGGCAAGGAAACGCTGGATCAGTTGATTTCGGTGGCGGCCGTGCAGCCGCTGGAGCGGGTGGGATTGCCGCAGCCTCCGCCGTGGAGAAGACAGAACGAATTGGACGAGGATAACGAAGGCGGGCGAGGCGCCCGCCCCACACCGGGCGAGATGCGGCTGCACGGGTTCGTTTCCAAGCCGGAGATTCAGAAGTTGAATCGCAATTCGATTTATGTATTTGTGAACGGGCGGCTGATCCGCGACCGGCTGGTGCAGCATGGGTTGACGGAGGCTTACCGGAACATTATTCCGCCGGCGGTGTATCCGGTGGTGCTGCTGTTTCTGGAATTGCCGGCGGGCGAAGTGGATGTGAATGTTCATCCCTCGAAGACGGAAGTGCGGTTCCGGCAATCGACCGTGCTGCACGATTTTGTTCGGGACACGGTGCGGGCGGCGCTGATGAAGGCGCGTCCGGTGCCGCAGTTTACGACCGAGATTCATGCCCACGCCACCGCGAGTTCGGGGCTGACTCCGGGCGCGGATTGGGGTCCCTCGTCTGATGTTGTAGCCCATGAGTTACAAGCCCCATTTCTCGCAAAAGAGGCGAGAAATGGGGCACCCCAGGATTCCGCGATGAGCGGCGGGTTTGCGTTGCAGTCGCCGACGACTCCTTCGGTTTCGGCGCGGTTTCAGTTTGCGGGTGGGATTGCGGTGGAGGCGAATGCCGCGATTCCGGTGGCGCGAGGACTGGGATCGAGATTCGTCGAAGAAATTCCTGATAACGGTTGCGCTCCGGCGCTTGACGCGCATGAAGAAGAGCCGACACTGGCGGTGCTTTCCACGCTGCGTCCGCTGGGGCAGATTCGCAATTCGTTCATTCTGGCGGTAAATGAAGATGGATTGTGGATTGTGGATCAGCATGTGGCACACGAGCGCGTGCTGTTTGAACGCGTGCTCAAGCAGCGTGAGGCGCGGAGAGTTGAGAGCCAACGGCTGCTGATGCCGATTGTGCTAGAGCTTTCTCCGGCGCAGCAGGCGGTGTTTGCCGAGATTGCCGACGAGTTGCAGCACAATGGATTTGAGGCCGAGCCGTTTGGTGCGCGCAGCGTGGCGGTGAAGGTTGCGCCGGCAGGAGTGGATGCGGCGGCAGTTGAGAAAATGCTGCATGAGCTGCTCGACCAGATTTCGCGAGAAGAGCAGTCGTTGAATCTGGAAAAGATTCGTGGGCGGATTGCGGCGTCGATTGCGTGCCATGCGGCGATTAAGGTCAACATGCCGCTGGAGCAAAATAAAATGGAGTGGTTGCTGGCGGAACTGGCGAAGACGGATCATCCGATGTCGTGCCCGCATGGCAGACCGGTGGTGCTGCGGTATTCTGTTAAGGATATTCAGAAGGCGTTTAAGAGAATCTGAAAGAAAGCAATTGGCAATTAGCACTCAGCATTTAGCCATTCCGGGTATCGGGAGCGCTTCGAATCTGTGCTCGCTGAATGCTGATTGCTGAACGCTGACAGCTTCCTTATGACCGAGCAGGACCTACAGCAACTGCGGCGCGAGAAGTGGAGGCTGGATGGGAAGGCCATCCGGACGATTGAGGCGGCGCGCGCGTTTGTGGAGGGCGTCGGGTTCTGCCTGATGTATCCCTTGCGGCCGTCGATTCCGGTGCCAACGTTTATCGGCGCATTTGTCGGATCTGATAATCGATTGCCGACGTGGCAACATGCGTATTCCGATCCGCGGGCGGCGGAGGCGACAGAACTCATGGTGCGGCTGTTGCGCGAGCGCTCGGCGTATGAAGCAAATCTGTTCGAGGAGGATCACACTTCGAACAACGCGTTCCTGGTTGCGGCCTCGGTGTTTCCATATTTTTATGCGCTGGTGGGCGAGCGTAACCCGAAGCTGGCTCCGAAGCAGGGGCCGCGGTCTCCTTACTCGCCGCTGGCCTGCGACGCTTTTGAGTTGATCCGGAAAGATGGCCCGATTTCAAAGTTGAAGTTGCAGGAGGCGCTGGGCGGTGCCGTGTCGATTGCGGCGCTGGATAAAGCCTTGGGCGAGTTGCTCGGAAAGCTGCGCATCACGCGCGTCGACTACAAAGAGGCCGAAGGTTCGTTCTGGGATTTGCTTTACCGCTGGGCTCCGGATGCGGTGAAGGAAGGCGTGGGACTCTCGGTGCAGGAGGCGCTTTCGGCGCTGCTCTCGAAATATTTGGAGTGCGTAGTGGCGGCGGAGCAGACGGAGTTGGAATCTTTCTTCGGGAAATTTGTGGCGCGGTCGCGAGTGAAGGAAGCGGTGAACGCGCTGCTGGCGGCGCGGGAGTTGAGCTTTATTCATGTGAGTGGAAGATCGATGCTGCAAATTACGCCTGAGAAGGA
>JBAUVJ010000127.1:0-10023 GCA_049583165.1 Candidatus Sulfotelmatobacter sp.
TGGTGGAGGTGTGCGAATGAACAACGAAGAAAGCAAGCCAGCGGTATTCGAGCTAGGAATCGAGTTCGCCGTGGAACTCCTTCTGTTTTTCATCCCCTACGGCGCTGATCAGATGGGGCTACCGCACAATTTCTGGTTGGGGCTGGCATCCTGGATCGTTGCGACAGTCATAGCCGTTCGCATGTTCTGGATATTCCCGCTTTGGGCGAAGCGGCTTACCCGTGCTACGAAAACCGTCATTTCTGGTCTCGCGCTTGGAGCATTTATTGTTGTGGTATATGGGCCGCTCCGAACTGCTTACGCAAAATGGAACACAGATCGGCAGTCCGTAACAGCGAAGAGTTCCTCCGCGACCGTCAGCGTCGCGACTTCGGGTACAAACTCAGCGACCAGCAGTCAGGTATCACCACCTCTGACTAGCCTAGCCGCAACACCTAGCAAGAAAAAAGGAAAATATCACACTGGTGCGGTTGTTCCAGCATCACAGGTTGAAACTATTCCGAAACAATCAGTCAATCAGTCCCCTCCGACTCCAGGTATGCCCACGTTCAACTTTAGTGCTAACCATTCAGGCATCGAAGATAGCCAATTTACGGGAGTAAATGTCAATGTCGGAGGCATTCCAGGCACCCCTTTGGAGGACGTACAGTGGAAACACAATGTGATGGAAGCGGCTTCATCTTTTTTTGTGCAACAAGAGATTGCTCGGCAACAAGAGATTCTTGACGCCACAAATCCGAGATTTGTTCCCAAATCCTTGCGCCTCTATTTTGGGGATTCTTCTTCCGGCAGCGTGGAAATCTTGGCCTATGCGGAACTGGCAAACGAAGGGCAGCCGAGCAAGATCATCCACTGGACTCTGGGGTGGGAAAATGAATTGTCGAAAGGAAGCTCTGATGGCGTACCACTAAGCAAGGATGTAACCGTACAAGATCCTAAAGGCACAATTTTTCTGGATACTCGATCTTCTCCCTCAACCCCAGAAATCGCAACTAGGGAATCGTTGAAACAAGGAGCCACAGCCAAGGCCTGGATTCACTTTCAAGTGCCGATCAAAGACAAAGGCACATTGATGAAATCTACGAAACAGTACGTCAGTTGTCGGGACGATAAAGGCGTGGATTACAGGATTGGGGAATTGAATGCTCCAGTTCCTTAAACCGCCCTCGTCAATTCTTTGTATTCGAGAGCATTATTGTCCTCACGCCCCAAGGCGCTAGATGGTCGCGGCAAAGCCTTTGTCCCGATATTCAGCACGCAATCGCCCCAAGTAAGCATACCCGCAAAAAGTAAGGCGGCCACTCTACTCCATTGCCAAGCTTTGCTACGCCACGTCATTTTAAGCCTGTGCCACGTGCCATGCACCCCTTGACAACTGCCCACTCACCTCTCTACAATTGGCACTCAGTAGGCGAGACTGCTAACAGCTCGCCGAATCCCAGATTATTCATAGGCCTCAAGTCAAAAATCAACCCTTCTAACCTCAACTTTTGAAAGGAGTTGCAAACCATGGCGAAATTTAGCCCACTGCATGACCGCATCCTCGTACGTCGCGTGGAGGAAGCTTCCACCACTCGCGGCGGCATCATCATTCCCGACAGCGCAAAAGACAAGCCGCAAGAGGGTATCGTCGTTTCCACCGGCAAAGGCCGCACCAACGATGAAGGCAAAACCTTCCCTCTCGCAGTTCATGAAGACGATCGCATCCTGTTCGGCAAGTATTCCGGCACCGAGATCAAAATCGACGGCGAAGACTTCATCATCATGAAAGAAGACGAAGTCCTCGGCATCCTCACCGGCGCCGCATCATCCAGCAACAGCAGCAAGAAAGAACTCGCTGGATCGAGAAAGTAAGAGTTGTCATCCTGAGCGCATGTTTTTGCGCGAGGGACCCATGCAACTTGCCGGAAGCACCACTGGGTGTTTTGGCCAAGAGCTAAAAGCTAATAGCCAGCAGCCACACGAAGAATCCGCAGGCCCGTCCTGCAAACAGAAATTATTTAGGAGAAAAAAAAAATGGCAAAACAAATCGTACACGGAGAAGAGTCCCGCCAGGCAATTCTGCGCGGCGTCAATCTTCTGGCCGACGCAGTAAAAGTCACCCTCGGCCCCAAGGGCCGCAATGTAGTCATCGAAAAGAAATTCGGTTCGCCCACCATCACCAAGGACGGCGTTACCGTTGCCAAGGAAATCGAACTCAAGGACGGCCTCGAGAACATGGGCGCCCAGATGGTTCGCGAAGTGGCTTCTAAAACCTCGGACGTCGCCGGCGACGGCACCACCACCGCCACCGTTCTCGCCCAGGCAATTTATCGCGAAGGCGTGAAGACCGTTGCCGCTGGCGCCAATCCAATGGCCATGAAGCGCGGCATTGAGAAAGCCGTCGCACTCGTCTGCGGCCAGTTCGACAAGAAAACCGGCGAACGCGGCAAAGGCGAAATCGACAAATTCTCCAAACCCGTCTCGGGAGAAATGATTGCACAAGTCGGCACAATCAGCGCCAACAACGACGAGACCATTGGACACATCATTGCCGAAGCCATGAAGAAGGTCGGCAAGGATGGCGTCATCACGGTGGAAGAGTCAAAGACGCTGGAGACGCAGTTGGAAGTGGTCGAGGGCATGCAGTTCGACCGCGGCTATCTGTCTCCTTATTTCGTGACCGATCCCGAGCGGATGGAAGTTGCGATTGAGAATGCTTACGTCCTGATCAATGAGAAGAAGATCAGCTCCATGAAGGATCTGCTTCCGTTGCTCGAACAGATTGCCAAGAGCGGCAAGCCGCTGCTCATCATCGCGGAAGATGTTGAGGGCGAAGCGCTCGCAACTCTGGTGGTGAACAAGCTGCGTGGCACGCTGCAAGTTGCGGCCGTCAAGGCTCCCGGCTTCGGCGATCGCCGCAAGGCGATGTTGCAGGATATCGCGATCCTCACCGGCGGCAAGGCCATCACGGAGGATCTGGGCATCAAGCTGGAGAACGTACAGATCGCCGATCTCGGCCAAGTCAAAAAGATCACCATCGACAAGGACAACACGACCCTGGTCGAAGGCAAGGGCAAGCATGGTGACATCGAAGGCCGCGTGAAGGAAATTCGCAGCCAGATCGATAAGACGACCAGCGACTACGACCGCGAGAAGTTGCAGGAGCGGTTGGCCAAGCTGGTGGGTGGCGTAGCCGTAATCAAAGTCGGCGCCGCAACCGAGACCGAAATGAAGGAAAAGAAAGCCCGCGTGGAAGATGCCATGCATGCAACCCGCGCAGCTGTGGAAGAAGGCATTGTCCCCGGCGGCGGAGTGGCACTGGCTCGTTGCGTGCCGGCTCTCGATAAGCTGAAGCTCGAGGGTGATGAGCAGATCGGTGTCAACATCGTGAAGCGCGCCATCCAGGAGCCCCTGCGCCAGATCGCCGAGAATGCCGGCGAAGAGGGTGCGGTGGTTCTGGGCAAGATCAGCGAGTCGAAGGACAGCAACTTCGGCTACAACGCTCTGACCGGCGACTATGAGGACCTGGTCAAGGCGGGCGTGCTCGATCCGACGAAGGTAGTGCGCACCGCACTGACCAACGCCGGTTCGATCGCAGCCCTGATGCTGACCACCGAAGCCCTGGTCGCGGAGATTCCGGAAAAGAAGGAAGCTCCCATGGGCGGCGGCGGACACGGCGGCGGTGGCATGGAAGGCATGTACTAGGACTGGCCGTCCACGCCGACGCGCCTTCGGCGCAAAATCAAAAGCCTCACTCGCGAGAGTGGGGCTTTTCCTTGTTTTGAGTGAGCTGATTTGGGAAATCTTCTAAGTTTTTTTCTCATCGTTTCGGATTCAGTGAAATGTTACTGACCTAGAATTCACTATAGCGATCAGCGTTTAGGAGGGCATTGCCAGTGGGTACTGGACGCCGTTCGCCAAACGGTCGAGTGGCTTTTCAGCCACTAGGGTTCAACTCCCTTGCCCTCCTCGGGTCACTCGACGGCAATGAAGATGCTTGACAATCAGCGTTACTGACTTATCATGGTAAGTGTTTGGCGAACGGCGTTTAGTATCTACCAGCCCCGAGCGACTGCTCGGGGCTTGGCTTTTCCCGGAGGGTAAGTTCCGAGACTTCGGCTCCAGCAATAAACACCTACACCGTAGCCTGCCCTGAGACTAGCGGGTCTCGCCGTTTCTGAGATATGGGAACAGGTCTAGATCCTGGCCGGCCGCAATTCACATAGCGTTATACTTCCGCGTGGCCCGGACGCCGCCGCGCATCACAGGGATCTGCGAAGGAGAGTCACTCGTGTTTACGCACTTCGTATTCTGGCTGTGGTTCGCGGGGCTGACTTTCTTGATCGCCGGTTTGGTGGCCGTTAGAAAAGAATTGGTCACGGCCCGTGGTCTGGACAAACTGATCGCGCTCGGCCCCGTGTTCGTTGGCGCCCCGCTGGCGGTGTTCGGGGCTGAACATTTCGTCGACGCACGCGACATCATGCAGTTGGTTCCGGCGTGGATGCCGGCGCACTTGTTCTGGACATACTTCGTCGGCTGCGCATTGCTTGCTGCCGCGACGAGTTTCGTCACGATGAAATTCGTACGCCTTTCCGCCACGCTGCTGGGCGTGATGTTTTTTCTGTTCGTCCTGATGATGGACCTGCCGTTCGCCATTGGCCATCCGGCGAACCGGCTTGGCTGGAACTTTGTGCTGAGAGAATCAGCCTTCGCCGGGGGCGCGTGGGCCCTGGCGGGCAGCCTGAGCCCTGAGTCGCGGAGGGGAAAGTGTATGGTCCTGATCGGCCGCTTCTTCGTGGCGCTTGCCGCAATTTATTTTGGCATAGAGCAACTGCTTCATCCGGAGTTTTCACCAGGAGTTCCAGACACAAAACTGACGCCAGCCTGGATTCCGCTTCACGCGCTCTGGGGATATCCTGTGGGAGCAGTCCTGCTGGTTGCGGGAGTTGCGTTGTTCCTCAACCAACGGCCACGCACTGCCGCTGCCTGCATCGGTGTGCTGATGACTCTACTCACTCTATTTTTCTACTCGCCGATCTGGACCGTGACTCGAGATCCTTCCCAGATGACGGATGCGATCAACTTTGTTTTCGATACTTTGCTGTTCGGCGGGACCGCGCTGCTAGTAGCAAGAGCGCTGCCTGCGGAGTGAGCCGACGGAGAGATATTCTCGCTCCGTGGACTTCGGCAAACAATATATTCTGGACGCTACACGCGGTTCGGCATGGGCCAATCAGAATCTGCTCGAAGGCTGCTCTGCCCTGAGCGATGAAGAACTCGAGCGCGACCTGCGCATCTCGCACGTCAACATCCTCGGTACGCTGCGCCACATCTGCGACGGCGAACGAGTCTGGCTCGACTGTCTGCTCACGACTGGGGACGGCGGAACCTGGCGGCTGCCCCAAAGCCCAGCTCCGAAGCTGTCGCTCGATCGGCTTCGGCAGGAATGGCCTGAAATCTGGAATGGTTTCAGCCACTGGCTTGAAACCAAGTCCGAGGCCGAGTTACAGAACGAAGTTATCCTTCAACTTCCTGGCGATGTTGAGGAGCGCTTTCCCCGCTGGAAAATCCTCCGGCACGTGCTCGCACACTCCAACCTGCATCGCGGCCAAGTAATCGGGATGATTCGCATGCTCGGCCACCAACCGCCCGCCGTCAGCCCGATGGATTATTATTTGTCGAATATGAACATCCTGCCACGTTCGTAAACATGAGCGAGCCCGGTGCGGATCAATCATACGGGCCCCATAGCCTGCCCTGAGCGCAGTCGAAGGGTCTCGCTTCTTTTGCGAGACATGGGAGCGGCGCGAGGCCTGGACGACCCACCAATACTCTCTCCCTGTCCGTTACTCCTTAAGCTCTCACGCGCTGAGTGCCTCACTCTCTACCGCGGGCAAGAATTTCTCCAGCCGGTCGTAGCTCATGGCCATGCCGTACTGCATAGGAGACTTCAGCACCGCGTCGCGCGTCGCGCGCGAGTTATAAACAATCGTCTGCGTCAGCGTAGTCTTACCCTCCTGCTCGGTCAGCGCGATCGTGTCCACGGCCTCGCCCGGATACCACGCCTCGTCGAATACTTCCGTAGCCACAATCCGTTCCCCCGGCACAACCTCACGATAGATGCCGCCCATGCCCATCTCGCTGCCCCTGCTGTCGTCTTTCCAGACGTAGCGGTATTTGCCGCCCGCCCGCAGGTCGATCTCACAAACCGGCATCGACCAGCCGTCCGGACCCAGCAGCCATTTTTTGATCAGTTCCGGCTTGGTGTAAGCGTCGAACACCAATCGGCGTGGCGCATCGAACACTCGCACAACTACTATCTCGCGGTCACCACGGGCGGTAATGTTGAATGTTCCGCTGTTTTTCATTGTCGATCTCCTTTTCTTCTTCTTGGCGCGCGTTTCTTGTTTGTGATCTTCGTTCCGGTGATCTTGGCTCCAGCAATCTTCGCTCCGGTAGCCCTGGCTTCGGCGTTTTGCAAATCCTGCAGCAGTGCATCCAAGCGCCCGAACTGTGCCTCCCAGAACCGACGGTAATTCTCCAGCCATCGGGTGGCGTTACGCAGCGGACGTGCCTCCAACCGCCGCGGCCGCCGTTGCGCATCCTGCCCGCGCGAGACCAGTCCCGCGCGCTCCAACACTTTCAGGTGCTTGGAAATCGCAGGCTGGGTCATGGAGAAAGGCTCCGCCAATTCCGTTACCGAAGCGTCACCCCTCGCGAGCCGCGCCAGGAGTGCCCGGCGCGTGGGATCGGCCAGGGCGGCGAAGGTCGCGTCCAAGTCTCTTGTCGAGCTAGAATAACTAACTGGTTGCATAACCTAAAGGTAATATAATAAAAACACTGTCTCTCTGTCAAACAGAAAAGCGTGACCTATGCTTTCGATCAGAACCATCGTTTGGAATGTGTAAGATTCCGGCCTTCCACGGCAAATCTTTCTTGTTGCCAGCAGACGCTCTCACACCCTACCCTTCTTGCTTCCTTTGGAAGGGGAAAATCTATGCTTACTTTGCGTCGCTTCGCATTGCTCGCGCTTGTCGTGTGCCTCGCGGCAGTACTGCACGCTCAACAGGAAAATCAAACGGCAACGCTTGCGGTGCGCGCAGGGCATTTGATCGATGTCCGCTCGGGGAAAGTCTCGACAAACGCGTATATCGTCATCGCGAAAGACCGCATTCTCCGCATCACCGATTCCGCCCCCGCCGGGCTGAGAGTCATCGATCTTTCCAGGTATACGGTGGTGCCGGGTCTGATCGATTCGCATGCCCACGTGCTGGGCAATCCGAAAGATCAAACCTCGACCGGTGGACTGCGCATGTCTTCGCCGCAAAAAGCCATTTGGGGGGTGCGCAATCTGCAAGTATGGCTCGACCACGGATTCACCGCGATGCGCGATGCCTGCGAGGACGACCGCGCTTACGGTCAGTTCGCATTACGCGACAGCGTCAACAAAGGCCTGATTCGCGGGCCCCGCATGGTTTCTGCGGGAGGATGCCTGTCGCTCAATGGAGGTCACGGCGACCCTGATGTACTGGCGCCCGACGCCGGACTGCCGCGTCCGCCAAACATCGCCGACACCGTGGATGAAATGGCGCAAGCCGTGCGGCGCGATATTAAGTATGGTGCGGATTGGATCAAGCTCATGGCCACCGGTGGAGTGATGGACCCGATCAGCGACTACCGCGTGCAGGAACTCAGCGAAGAGCAGATGGCCAAAGCGGTGGAAATCGCGCATCGCGCGGGCAAAAAAGTAATGGCCCATGCGGAGGGAGCAGAGGGCATCAAAGCCGCCGTTCGCGCCGGCGTCGACTCGATCGAACATGGAACGGTGATGGACGAGGAAGGCGCGCGTTTAATGGAGCAACACAACACATGGCTGGTGCCTACGCTGTACTGTTTTCAACACGACATGGAGACCGGGCTTTCGCAGGGGCGCGATCCAGTGAGCTTTGCCAAAGGCGTCGCCATTCTGAAAGAGCAGCAACCAGCTTTTCAACGCGCGCTGGCGCACCACATCCGGATCGCCTACGGAATCGACGACGATCCGGAATTCGTCTCCAGGGAATTTGGCGCGCTGGTCAAAGCCGGCCTGGCGCCAATCGATGCCCTGCGCGCGGCCACCATCAATGGCGCCGAACTTACGGAGCGCTCCAATGATATCGGCAGCATCGAAGCCGGAAAGTTTGCCGACATCGTGGCCGTGGATGGCGATCCGCTGGCCGACATCAAAGTGATGGAAAAAGTGGTCTTCGTAATGAAGGGCGGAGAAACTTACGTCGACAGGACGAAGTAACGAAGCCGAATGCTGGGTGCCCCAGAGCTTGTCGTGAGCGCAGTCGATTGGTCTCGCTTCTTTTGCGAAACATGGGAGGGATGCGCGCGACCGTGACGCCCGCCACGGCTTTTAGTTGATTTTGTTGCGCTCTACGATTTGGGTGTATATCTACTCTCGGGGAGATAGCAATGCCCGACGATATAACACCGAGCGGAATCGGCTCCCTTCTCTCTACGCTCCGTACGCTTCCCGTCTGGTTGTTGACGGGATTGGCGCTCGGTGCTTTTTCCATACTGTTCTCCCCGGCGTTTGGCGGCGTTGACCCGATTCCCTTCCGTTCGAAGTGGGGCATCTGGGTTTGGATTGTGGCCCTCACCTTCTCCGGTCTCGCAATAACCCGCGCCGTAGATTCTGGCGTAGCTGCATACCGAGCGCATAGAAGATTACAAGATGCTAGTCGTTCTCTCAGGCTGATCCCGCTTCACCACCAGTGCTGGTGGCATCTTGCGAAACAGCAGGATGACACCTTCGTCTCTCAGATTCACCTTGACATCGGTGCAGCCAACCTCACTGATAGGTCAGTGCGGATCGTCAAGGCGAATCTACTCCGCCCAAGGACGAGAGGAGAGTTCATTCATTCTGACATCGCCCTGCCGCTGGCTGGAAGTCCGTACCACAGCACTCGGCATCCCGTACCTCCGCATGACAACGTTACGGCGAGCGTGAACATGATGGTGCGAGGTTCCCTTGCTCGGCAGGGGCGTCCGCTGCGCGCGTCGTTCCAATTTACGGATCAGTTGGGAGACGAGTATCGGGTTAAGCGCATCGTCCTCAAGACGCACGATCCTATCCCACCAAGTCTTCCTTTGGCCCAGCGCCTGGCCTCAGTTCTGGGCAAAGTTCCTGGGCTTCGACAGATCGCACGACGAAGATCGCAAGATGATCAGTCCCCTCCTGCGGAGTGGCAACACGACGGAGCGTTCGACGAGGTTGATCTGATCTTAGATGAGGAAAAGCGTTCCTACGCAGCGCGTGGCAGGAGAGTGGGCGCACTCGGGAGCCTTAATGTCGGAGTACAAAGTGAGCCTGGTTTTGGCGGGACCGCACAAGGCGAGATCCCGGTCCTCCTATGGGATAAAGACAAAGGTAAGCGCGTCGACTCGCCGAATGTCGGGAGATTGATCGCGCTAAGAGCCGTGCTGGACGTGCCAAGTAAGGACAACCTCGAACGGTACCTATTGAGCCATCTCCACAAAGACTCGCGTTATGCCGAGCAGGCCTACCTGGTCTTCTTAGCGCTGCACCGTATGGATCGAACTGTTGAGGCCTTACGGTCGGCCCGTTCACGCCTCGCAGGAGACAAGGTCTGTGGTTATAGCAATCTCCTTGCCACGCTCTCGGCACTCATCTCTCACGAGCACTTCGAGATCGGCCCGACGCTTTACCCTCAGCTGCAGAAGGTCCTTGCTGGAGACACTGAGCATAATTTTAGGCTGTCGGAGAAGATCACCTTGGCACGCCTTCGGCACCTTGACTCTGAGTTGGGCGAGCCAACCTCGACAGCGTCACAGACGGAGGCTCCGCCGTCCCCACCCAACCTAAAATCCTAGGGTTCACTTGATTCCTGTTTGCTTACCATCCTCTAGCAGGCTGCGGAAAAACGGACTCCGCGACTTAGATTCTCTCCAGTCTCAGTGATTCTGTGATTAGGGAATGGTTCTGGCTGCATCCGCTGGTGTCCGGCGGATTCATTTTCGGCCCTGCGAGCA
>JBAUVJ010000128.1:0-6025 GCA_049583165.1 Candidatus Sulfotelmatobacter sp.
GTCATCGGAGCGCAGGATATTTCCTTCCACTCGATGAGCGACAAGATTAGGCGCTACGCCAGCATTGTGCTGAAAGACCCGGCAGTCGACTCCATGGGTGGATTTACGGGCGGAGGTTCCGCTCTGAACCAGGGCCGGTTCTTTGTGGTTCTGAAACCGCTGGAGCAGCGGGGACTATGCCAGAAACAACACTTCTGGGAGGCTTGCCGCTACGTCACTGCCGACGACGTGATCAACCGCCTGCGTGGCAAACTGGCGGTGGTGCCGGGAGCGACGTTGATTCTTCAGTCGGCACAGGATCTCACTATAGGCGGGCGGTGGGGCAACGCGCAGTATCAGTACACCCTGCAAAGCGGGAATCTTGACGATCTCAACACCTGGTCTCCACGTTTGCTGGAAAAGCTGAGAACGCTGCCGGAGCTGCGCGACCAGAATTCTGACCAGCAGGATAAAGGCCTGCAAGCGCAGCTGGTAATCGATCGCGACACGGCAAGCCGTTTGGGAATCACGGCCGAGACTCTGGACAATGCGCTGTACGATGCATTTGGACAGCGGGAGGTCTCCACCATGTACATGCCGCTGAACCAGTATCACGTGGTCATGGAGGCGGCACCGCAATTCCAGCAGACTCCGGAGGCCTTGCAGAACATTTATTTGCGATCGACAGCGGGGACACCGGTTCCGCTGGCGGCGTTCACACACTTTGAACCGTCGAACACACCGTTGGCCGTGAATCACCAGGGGCAATTGCCTTCGGTGACAATCTCATTCAATTTGGCGCCGGGAGTTTCTCTCGGACAGGCGACGGACGCCATCGAGAAAGCTGAACGCACGATCGGCTTTCCGCCGACCATCCAGGCCAGTTTCCAGGGGACGGCTCAAGCTTTCCAGGATTCGCGTTCCAACATGCTGATCCTGATCATTACCGCGTTGGGCGCTGTCTACATTGTGCTGGGTATGCTTTACGAGAGCTATATTCATCCCGTCACGATTCTTTCCACGATCCCTTCCGCTGGTGTAGGAGCGCTGCTGGCGCTGCTTTTGACGCACAACGAGCTGAACGTGATTGGAATGATCGGCATTATTCTGCTGATTGGCCTGGTGAAAAAGAACGCCATCATGATGATTGACGTGGCGCTCGATGTGGAGCGAACGCAGGGAAAGAAGCCGGTGGAAGCGATCTACGAAGCTTGCTTACTACGTTTCCGGCCGATCATGATGACAACCATGGCAGCTTTGCTCGGCGGCCTGCCACTGGCGTTGGGCAGAGGTACCGGCTCTGAACTCCATCGTCCCCTGGGCATCACAATTGTTGGTGGACTCATTGTCAGCCAGGCGCTGACGTTGTTTACGACTCCCGTCGTGTATGTTTATATGGATCGATTACGTCTGGCATTACGCGGCGAGAATTTGTCTTTATCGGCCAGTCCCACGCCGAGTCCGGCCCACTCATCGGATTAGTCTTTCGCACCTTCGAAGCCGCGAACTATCGCGGAGCTTGCCTGCGTGCAACCCGGTTTCAGAAGCATTGCATCGCAGCAGTCAGGCAAAGCAATCTGGATGCGCAGGGGAAAGCGTGTGCCACTGTCCCCTTTTGCTCGCGCTGACCGTATGATAGGAAAGTTGCGTTTCCCTGCCGATTTCCCGGCGGCCCGGTATTATTGTTCTTCGCTTTCAAATTCTCTCAGGAGTTACGGATGCTTCAAAAGGCATTGGTCCTGGTATTTGTTCTAGCAAGCGCTGCGAGTTTCGTCAGTTGCGGCAAGACCGCGAATCATTATGTTTACGCCACTATCCCCGCGACGAGTCAACTGATGGTCTTCCGGGAAGACCCCTATTCAGGAGTTCTCACCCAGCTCGCGGAGAGTCCTTACACGGTGGGCAGCGGAGCGCAATCTGTGGTCGTCCATCCGTCCGGGAAATATCTGTACGTGGCGAACCCGGGCCAGGGAGAAAACGATGTGTCCCAGTTCGACATTAACAGCGACGGAACGGTAACTGAAGTGACGCCACGGATGCCGACTGGTTCGCTGCCGATCCTGTTGTCCATGGATCCCGCGGGAAATTATCTGTACGTGGCGAATGCCCTGTCGAACAACATCTCGGTTTTCTCGATTGCCAGTGGTACAGGCGTTCTGTCGCCGGTCACCGGTTCTCCGTTCCTGATCAATTTGTCCGCCAAGAGCATGCAGATATCGCCGTCGGGCAATTTTCTTTATGTCAGCGCATCGAGTTCGCCGACCGGGATCATCGCGGTATTCAGCGTGGAAGCAGGGGTTCTTTCCTCGATTCCGATTGGCCAAACCCCCACCGCGGATAACAGTCCTTCCAGCATCGCGATTGATCCGACTGGTTCCTATCTGTACACCGCGAACACCGCGGCGAATTCGATCTCCGTCTATTCGATCGCTTCCTCGGGCACGCTGACTCAGGTGGCCCAGTCTCCGCTGGCTGATGCCTTTCAGCATCCGGTTGCGGTCATCGTGGATCCCAAAGGAGGTTTTCTCTACGTAGCCAATCAAGGGTCGAACAACATTGGGACGTATTCGATCACCTCGGGCACTGGTTTTCCTGTGGTAGTTACCGATTCGCCTTTTGGCTCCGAGAACCAGCCCAGTTTTCTGGTGATGGATCCGAATGGGAGCTACTTGTATGTGGGGAACCAGGGTGCATCCGCAGGTATTCAAGCATTCGGCAATGCGAGCGGAAGCTTGAACTCCATCGCCAGTTATTCGGTGGGGAATACTCCCACTTCGATCGCGGTAGTGCCGTAGTTAACCGAGAAATACCGGAGGATCTTTCCCCGCTCGAGCCGTAGCGAATGCAAACGTGGGGAAAGTTGTCGTTTCTCGTTTTACTGAGAGGCGACAATCGCGTATCCTCAACTCCTGCGACAGTACGTACGCCGGCACAAGGCATTCCGTCGCAAACTGCGACGGGGATGTCCGCTACCTAATCGAGAAAAACATCTCAGATTCGGTCGGCTTGGGGGCGGGTTCCGTGCCGAGACCAAGGTCAGGATTCAGAACCCATGAAGATTGCAAGCGCGGCTAGCGCGTTCCCAAAGCATTACTACTCCCAGAAAGTTCTCTTAGACCGCCTGCAAGATTACTGGGGAGCTCAACTCAAGAATCCTTTATTGCTGGCGCGCTTGCACCGCAATGTGACGGTGGACGGTCGCTACCTCGCGATTCCGGCCGAGCAATATGTGGACATCAAGACCTGGGGAGAGGCCAACGATATCTGGATCAGGGTTGCGCAGGAATTGGGAGAACAGGCGCTCTGCCTTGCGCTCCACAATGCCGGGTTGAAGCCCGAAGACCTGGGATGCCTGTTGTTTACAACCGTGACCGGCGTGGCAAGCCCATCGATCGACGGGATGCTCATCAACCGCATGGGACTTCCCACCAACATCAGGCGCACGCCGATTTTTGGATTGGGATGCGTGGCGGGCGCGGCGGGAATTGCACGCGCCTACGATTACGTTCGCGCCTATCCGAAGAAAGCGGCTGCACTGGTGTCGGTGGAACTTTGTTCGCTTACTTTGCAGCGGGAGGATTTATCGGTAGCAAATTTGATCTCCTCGGGGCTTTTCGCCGATGGCGCGGCGGCGGCGGTTGTTACGGGCGAGGACTTCGTATACTCCGATGATGCGCCACCGGCGAATGGCCCCAAGATTCTTGCCACGCGATCCATTTTTTATCCGGACACGGAAGAGATGATGGGCTGGAACATCTCTGAAAAAGGCTTCCGCATCATACTTTCGACGGAAGTGCCGACGCTGATCCGCGAAAATCTGGGGAGAGACGTGGATTCTTTCCTGGCCGACAACGGGTATCAGAGGAGCGATCTCAAGAGCTTCGTCATGCACACCGGCGGGCCGAAGGTGCTGGACGCAACGGCCACGGCGCTGGGATTGCAGAACGGGGAATTGAAGGCCTCGTGGGATTGTTTGCGCAAGGTGGGGAATTTGTCTTCGGCGTCGGTGCTGGTGGTGCTGGAAGATGTAATGAAAAACCGCCGTCCTGAGCCCGGTACGCTGGGCTTGCTGGGCGCAATGGGCCCGGGTTTTTGCTCGGAGCTACTTCTGTTGCAATGGTGAGGTTGAGGTCCCGATGGTGCCGAACTCGACGGACGTCTTTGTGATCGGTGGCGGTCCGTCAGGTTTGGCGGCGGCAATTGCTGCACGGCAGCAGGGATTTCACGTGATAGTCGCGGACGGTGCCAAGCCACCGATTGACAAAGCTTGTGGGGAGGCTCTGATGCCAGATGCGATTGCCGCGCTGGAAGAACTCGGAGTCGCACTGCCGGTTGACGATGGTTCTCCCGTGCATGGAGTTCGTTTTCTCAGTTCTGGAGTGTCCGCTGAAGCAGTTTTCCCGTCCGGTTGTCGTGGTCTATCGGTTCGCCGGACCATCTTGCATCGCGTCCTGATTCAGCGTGCCGTTGAGTTGGGAGTCGAACTTTTGTGGCAAAGCGCGGTTACTGGAATTTCTGGAGACAGCATCCAGCTGGAAAATCGCAGCTTCCGGTCCTCCTGGATCATCGGAGCCGATGGCTCGAACTCGCGTGTGCGGCGCTGGTCGAAGCTTGAAGCCCATTCGCGAAGCGGCCTTCGCTATTCTTTTCGCCGGCATTATCGGGTCGCACCCTGGACCGATCGCATGGAAATCTATTGGGGAAAACACGGCCAGGGATACATGACCGCCGTGAGCGACCGGGAAGTTTGCGTGGCCGTCGCGTCGCGCAGTCGCGACCTTCGCCTGGAACAAGCTTTGCCCGAGTTTCCTGAACTCAATATTCGTCTACGAGGAGCTGAGACCACTTCGGCGGAACGGGGCGCGCTAACGGCGAATCGCACATTGCGGCGGCTCTGGCAGCGAAATATCGCGCTGATCGGCGACGCGTCAGGCACGGTCGATGCAATTACGGGTGAAGGATTGGGTCTTTCTTTCCGCCAGGCTGTGGTGCTGGCAAACTCTCTCCGCAGCGGTAATCTTGCCGCGTATCAAACGGCCCACCGAAAGCTGGCTCTGCGACCTCGGTTGATGGCGCGGTTGATGTTGCTGCTCGATGGGCGCCCCTGGCTTCAGCACCGTACCCTGCATGTCCTGCGCAGCCGTCCCGAGATTTTCCGCCGCCTGCTGGCTCTCCATGTGGGAAAACTGTCTCCGATGCATTTGGCGGTGGATGGGCTCACCTTGGGATGGGGACTGCTCACCACATAGCCCATGAAAGAACACGATCAGGGTTTTCGCCGAAATTATTCACACTGGGCTTTTCTGGCAGCCTTATTTCTACCAGTCACGATCGCTGCGGCAGCCGCGCAGGATGCGGCGTTGCAGTTGGATCCGCAGCATACCACCATTTACTTTACGCTCGGCGATGCGCTGCATACGGTTCGTGGAAGTTTCCAACTCAAGCGAGGCGCGCTAGAGCTTGATCCGGTCTCGGGGAAGCTTACCGGAGAAATTGTGGTGGATGCGAGGAGCGGCCAGAGCGGCAGCGGAATGCGCGACCGGAAGATGCATCGTGAAGTGCTGGAGAGTGAGCGCTACCCGGAAATTATTTTCCGCCCGGATCGAGTCGATGGCAATGTGTCTTTCTCAGGAAACTCTTCAGTCAAGGTTCACGGAATTTTCACAATCCATGGAACGGAACATGAACTGACTGCCCCCGCTGAAGTGAAGATGGCCCCCGGTTATTGGACTGCGACGCTGCACTTTGCCGTACCTTACGCGCAGTGGGGGATCAAAAATCCGAGTACGTTATTCCTGCGGGTCAGCGATTCGGTCGATATCGAGTTGACCGCTGCGGGAAATCTGAGTCGACCCTGAACTCAGCTGCTTCGATCAGTATCCATCCTGTGGCGTGATGCCCTTGCCTTCGATGCATTCGTAACATCGGCCGGAGGCGAGGTTCTTGAACTCTTCCACTCTGCCGCCGGGCCAGTGGATGACGACGTTTTCCACGCGATCATGTTTTTCCAGACCGAAGGTGACCGGAAGTTCGGATTGCGATAAAT
>JBAUVJ010000129.1:0-7125 GCA_049583165.1 Candidatus Sulfotelmatobacter sp.
TGCCTATGCGGGACCGCCTGCGGAGTCGCTTTGATCATGCTCCGAAATGTGGGGGCCTGTCGTGCTGTCGCGGTTTGGAATCTTGCTCTGGGCCTCTTCTTCGTATCCGCAGCTTTTGGGGGAGGCCGCTTTCATCCGGAGGCTATCATTCCTGCGGCGATTTTTTTCGGAGTGTTCACGATCTTGATCGTGCCAGTTGTGCCGTGCCATGAGAGCAGTCGCTAGCGAAGCAGTCCAGACCCACTCAAGCGCCATTAGGCGAAAACATTTGCTGTTCGCTCACGCGTAATCAGCCCCCCAGATTGAGTTAACACGCGTTTGCACTCATCGACGCCGATAGCAATCAGGTCCGCAGGGACCTTGAGTACGACTCATTGTTTGGCCGCGCGCGGCATGCACTTCGACTCTACTGAGGACAGGCTCTCAACGTACGCCCTGATACGAATCTGGTTCCTGGAAGCCGGAAACTAGAAACTTTCCTTGGACGAGGGCGTTCTCTCCGATTTCAATTCGCGCAGCAGCAAGCGGACGAGCATGCCATCAAAGCCTGTGCCACTCATTTTGGCGAGCTCATCGAGAGCTTGGTCGGGAGTGCGGGCGGCGGCAATCGATTGCTCAGTCAACATATTCGCGTAGGCGTCGGCGAGGGCGATAATGCGCGCCCACAAGGGGATCTGCTCGCCCTTGGCGCCATCCGGATATCCGGTGCCATCGAAGCGCTGGTGATGATGTTCGATCGCCTGGCGAATCATCGCGCTATGGGGCAGGATGGCGGCGATTTCGGCTCCCACGCGCGCGTGCATGCGGACCAGAAAAAATTCGTCGTCGGTGAGTGGACCGGGCTTGTTCAGAATGCGTTCCGGGACGAAGATTTTTCCCACGTCGTGAACCCGGGCGGCATAAACCAGATCGCTGATTTCCTCCGGCGGCAACTGGAGCGCCTTGGCGATAATCTCGGTGTAGCGCGCGACCAGGTCGCCGTGGCCCGAGGTTCGCAGTTCGCGCGATTCAGCGGCGCGGCTGAGGACTTCGATGGATTCTTTCAGCAGAGGCACATTGCAGTCTTCCTCACCGCCACAGAACTTCACCAACATCGAAGCCAGTTCTTCCAGATGTTCGGGGCCGTTGTGCTCGCGCTGTAAGAACCCTTCGATGTAGGTGGAAATCTGCTGGCGTTGCGAGGCGAACTCTTCGCCGCCGGCATACTCTTCGGTTGCAGATACGCGGTTACCGCCGGAACGCTTGGAAACATACATGCCCGCATCCGCGACGCGGATGATGTCTTCGATGGAGAAACCATGCATGGGAAAGCTGGCCACGCCGAAGCTGCCGGTGATGTGGTGTTCGCTGAGCATGGTGTCAGTCGTGATCCACTGGCGCAATCGTTCGGCCAGAACCTCAGCCTGCTCGGGGCCAGTTTCAGGCATGAGGATGATGAACTCATCTCCGCCGTAGCGGGCGACCACGTTTGACTGGCGCGATTTTTGCTCCAGCAGGCGTCCTACACGGGCCAGAACCAGGTCGCCTTCGAAGTGGCCCATGGTGTCGTTCACTTCCTTGAACTTGTCGAGATCGATGAGGACGACGGAGAATGGCCGGCCTGAGCGCGAGGCGCGTTTCCACTCCGCGGATAAGGCCTCCCAGAAGAAACGCCGGGTTTTGATTCCAGTGAGGCCATCGGTGATCGACTGCTGTTGCAGTTTTTGAAAGACGAAGGCGTTATGCAGAGCGGTCGCCAGCAGGTCGGCGAGCGTGTTGAGAATGAGAACATCCTGAGGAAAGAATGCGCTCTCATTGCGGCTCTCGATATTCAGCGCGCCCAGCAGGGTTTCGCCGTAGGTGATGGGAATGCAGAGAACGGAGCGGGATTCCGGCAGCATGGCGCCGATCTGACCTTCGACGCCGTTTTGCACCAGAGCACGTTCGCCGGTCCGGGCGACGCGTCCCATAATGCCAATGCCGAGTGGGACCCGCTTGCCCTTGGCTTGCGCAGTGGCCCCGGCTTCGGCCTTGATTTCAATCTCTTTCGTGCCGTAATCGAGCAAACCGATGCCGATATGATCGAAGCTGAAATTCTTTTGAATTTCTCCCACAATCTGGCCCAGCATGTGGACTGGATCGTCGCTTGAAATGGCGGTGCGGGAAATGTTGTTGAGAAAGGCCAGTTGCCGGGAGCGGCGCTGCTCCTCGGCGAAGAGGCGCGCATTCTCCACGGCGACCGACACCTGTCCGGCAGCGGTCACAAGAACGTCGAGGTCGCGTTGTTCGAAGACAAACTCCCGCTCCTTACTCATGACCATCATTACGCCTGTCGGCTTGCTGCCCAGCAGGACGGGAGCGGCGCACAAACACTTCGCCGGCCTAGGGGGCTGGAAGGTGACGCCTAACCTGGCCCGCATCTTCTCCAGATCCGAACGTATCAAGATCGGTTGGCCGGTCCGAATCACATATTCGCTGAAGGCATTCTCGAGCTTGCGCTTTCGCTTGGGCAGGACGCGATCGTCTTCGATCTCCAACTCGAAGCAGATTTCATCGCCGGTCTGGAATGCGATGTAGAAATTGCTGTTGTTGAAAATCTGTCCCAACTCGGCGTGGATGGTGCGCAGAATCTCGTCTTGATCCAGCCGTGAGCTGATGGCCTGTCCGATCTCAGTGAGCAGTTCGTATTCTTGCGTGCGACGGTGCGCGTCGTGCGCGATCACATAGTTCTCAAGGGTGAGTCCAAGCTGAAGGGCCAGTCCGACCATGAGACGCGGGCCTGAGGTCCCGAACGCCTTGCGCTGGGCATGAGGAAACAGAATTACGCCGAAGGTATGCTCGCGAGCCTGAAGGCTGACCGCGGTCAGATTGCGGATCTCCGCCTTTTCGAACACTTCCTTGAATCCGGCGAGGGAGCCGGCAGAGCCAACGGGCAGCGGCTCGGTCATCTGGCCGACGTTGTGAACAGTGAACAATCCGCCATGCCTGTGGGCCAGGTCGCAAATATATTCTCCGGCGCCAGTTTCAGTCAGCAGATACAGGAATTCCTCGGTGAAGCCGCGCTGCACCGAAGGCAGCAAACCGCGCCAGCGCTCGGAAACATAGATGACGGCGCGCCCGGCGGATAAAGCGCCGGCCAGGCGCTCGAGCGCCGACTGCATACTGGGCAGCAAATCATCGGCAAAGAGCAGCTTTCGAGGGTCCGCGCCCAGGGTGGAGAGAGCGAGGGTGTTTTCCTGCACCGCGTTGCGCTCGTTCTCAAACAGGACCATCACCATGGCGATGCCCAGGAGCATCTGGCCGATCGTGCCAACCGTCTCTATCCAGGGGTTGCCGGACTGAACTGCGCCCATGAGCACAGCCCACAGCGCGAGAGAGAAGGCGAGCAGTTGAAAGGCGACCGAACCTTTGCGGTGAGCGCGCAAATAGAAAACCGCCGAGCAATACATAAGGACCGCGCTGAGGAAAATCACAGTCAGGCTAAACGGACGTGCCCGCGCCGAGCCGAACATATGAACGCGCAAGTCCACGCAAGCAAGGACAACTCCGCTGAGAGCCAATACCCAGTCATACCAGCGAAAGTGGAATGCGGTGCGCGTGAGGCGGGTTGAAACGAAAATGCTGACCGCCATCGCCACCAGAAATAGAGAGCTGGCAAAGAAGGCGGCCGTTGCCGGCGGTTGGTAATAGCGGAATGCGTCCAGCGCGTAGTGAATCGAGTAGCAAGCCCAGGCTATTTGCCAAGCCCTGAAATAAACCTGCCGGCTCTGCTGATAGAGATAGGTGAATAGCAGACACAGCAACAGGGCGACTACACCTGGAATGATCACGATGCTGGTAGAGATGCTATTCATGCATGTCTGGTCTGGCTAAAATTCCTTGGGTAGTAAAGCGCTGGCAAATCTGGGAAGAATGATGCCTATGTTTTCACAGCCAAGGCGGTGAATACAACAGGATTTAAGTACAGTGCCCGCCGGTGAGATCGCTGGTTACCGTGGTCAGGCAACCCCTTCGCTTGACGATACTTTTCAAACCCCCATACCATCAGATTCGAGCCAACTGCTCGAACCAGCACGCTCGAACCAACTATGTCCGTATCGCCTGATTTCGATATGTCCAAGCCGCGCGTCCGATTTGCGCCATCGCCCACGGGATTTCTCCACGTGGGCAGCGCCCGGACCTTCATCTTCAACTGGCTCTATGCCAGACGCCATGGCGGCACCATGATTCTCCGGCTCGACGATACCGACGTCGAACGCAACACCCAGGCCTCGGTAGATTCCATTTTCGAGGGATTGAAATGGCTCAACCTGGGCTGGGATGAAGAATACAAACAATCCGAGCGACTGGACCTGCATCGCAAAATCGCTTGGAAGATCTTCGAGAAAGGGCTTGCCTACCGCGACTTTACGCCCGCCCATACGGGAGATGCCGAGAAATCCGGCGCGCAGGGGACATGGCTGTTCAATCCCGGCGCCCGGGAACTTTCTCCAGCGGAAAGCGACCGGCGCGCAGCCGCGGGCGAGCCGTTCGCCTTGCGTTTTCGCGTGCCGCGTGAAGGTGGGCAGTCGATACGCTTCGCCGACGCGGTTTATGGCGAGCAGATTAAGGCGGCGGCCGATATCGAAGACTTTGCCTTGCTTCGCTCCGATGGCATGCCGACTTACCATCTTGCCTCCTGTGCCGACGATGCGGACCTGCACATCTCCCACGTTATCCGCGGGCAGGACCATCTGTCGAACACTTTCAAGCATGTGCTGATCTTTGAAGCTGCCGGCGGAGCGCCGCCGCAGTTTGCCCACCTGCCGTTGCTGGTCGCGCCTGATGGCACCAAGCTTTCTAAACGGCGGCACGGTCCCGTGGTTAGCGTTACCACTTACCGCGACGCAGGATTTCTGCCGGAGGCCTTCATCAATTTCCTCTGCCTGCTTGGCTGGTCTCCGAAGGACAACCGAGAGAATATGTCCCTGCAAGAGATCACCGATGCCTTCTCGCTTGAGGGCATCAATCGCTCGAATGCTGTGGTGAACTTCAAGGAACCGGCTGCGACTCTGGAGGAAACATTCGATCCGAAAGCGGTGTGGCTCAATGCCGAGCACATTCGCAGCTCGCCGGTGGAAGAATTGAGCGCCCGCCTGCTGCGCGTCGTTCTCGGCGCCGGATTCAAAGTTACACCGGAGAAGATGCTGCGAGTCACACCCCTGATGCGCGAGCGCATCAAGCTGCTCAGCGACGTACTGACCGCCGGGGACTTCTTTTTCGTGGATCAACTACCCAGCTACGACCCAGCCGAACTGATCCCGCAAAAGGGAGATGCAGCCATGGCGCTGAAAGTTCTGACGCGCGCACGCGAAGTATTGGCCAACATGGAATTCAAGCACGACCGGCTGGATCAGGCTCTGCGCGGGGCCGCTCAGGAACTGGGAGTGAAAGCGGGGCAGATGTTCCAGCCCATCCGAGTCGCGGTTTGCGGCCGCAAAAATGCGCCGCCGTTGTTTGAGACGCTGGAGGTGCTGGGGAGGGAGACGGTGCTGGCGCGGATTGAGGAGGCGGTTCAGAAAAGTGTCGAACGCGACGGACAAACCCGATGTTAGTGCCTTCTCGCGGCTTGCGTTAGTCGCAACAGGAAATAGAAGTCGTTCGCTCGCTCGTTCGAATGTGCAAGGCATTCTTTGGCAGTGTTGCCGAGCAGTAGCGCGCTACCAGCTTGAACTGCAGTAACGACCGGAGGCGGCACCGGAAGAGCAAAGGCCCCGATCGCAACGCTTGCAAACAGGCCGACTGCCCCTGCCGCAAATTGCTTAGCTGCTGATTTTCGCTTTGATGTGATGGCCTCTCGGATCTTCCTGACCTCAGACTCAATGTAATCGTGGAATATCTCCTGGGCATCTTTTTTTGTCAGGTGCTTGTGGTTGCGCAGGAACTCGTCGGTAATTCTCGTTAGGGCATCCCGATACCGCAGAAAGGCATCGGGCTCCTTTTTTCTCAAGGTCGCAACCGAACGTAACGATAGATCCCCGACAACCGGAATAATGTGTTCGAGCAACTTCCTCACATTTTCATTCTCCGCGACGAGTTCCGCATCGCCTGCCAACCATTCCAGAAGCGAAGCCTCACCGGGTAGGTCTGTCAGATAGCGGGCCCGAAACGGGCTCCCAAAAGCTAGATGGAAAGATGTATCGTCTGCGATGCTTTCGAAAATTTGATTAATCCGATAAATGCTCCCTAGTTTGCGTGTGGGGACGACATGTCTGCCTTTGGAGTCGTACCGCCAAGATTTTGAAACCCAAAAGGGAGGTGAACGATACAATCCCACAAGTTCGCCTTCTTCAATAAGGTCTTCCGGACCGTCGATGTAAACTGTTGGCCGCCCGGTGGGCGAAAAGGCCTCTGGTAGGTTGCCCTAAACTCGCCCATGGCATTCCATCGCAAGTCTTTCGCCGCATCAAGCACGAACCGGTGCGTCATCTTGACAAGCGGAAGCATGTGCCTGCAGTGACTTGTTGTCATCGTTACCGGCCGAACCAAGCCTGCTTCAATCACGGGCCTTAGAATTCCCAGATTGCGGATTGATTCTTCTAAGGCAGCCTTCTGTTCGGACACACTGTTTTCATTCGAGGAAACAAATGGCAATGGAAGGAAAACAAGGTCACAATACAACGCTGCATAGTGAGCTAGGAGCTCCAGCTTTTGTCTGACACAGAACGGTTGCTGACATCCCACCGCCGCCCGCATACTTGCACTAGCTACGAAGGAAAAAGGGCTCTTTACCCCCTCAATGCCGTCGTACTGATGCAGCTTCAATTCCGAGCACAGCGCATGGTATAGCTTCTCAACGTCCGGTGCCGGTAGGTTCCAGATGCGCTCGGAGTCATCCTCGTTTAGGAATCCATCTCGCTCCAGAATTTCATAAAGCTCCATGCATCCACATTTTAGACCTGTCGCAAATGCATTGGCGGTTTCCCTGCGATAAGATCAAAGAGTAATGAATTCATCGCATCTGCCTGACGCTAAAGAAAAAGCTGTGGCTGACTCGCCGTCGCCCGCTCCCTCGAACTTTATTCGCGACATCGTCGTCGAAGACCTCAAAGCCAATCAGTACAACGGCCGGGTGCAGATGCGATTTCCTCCCGAGCCCAACGGCTA
>JBAUVJ010000130.1:0-2556 GCA_049583165.1 Candidatus Sulfotelmatobacter sp.
GCACATCAAGGTAATCGAGAATGCGGATCAATTCGCGCGCAAGAAAAAGCGACTTGTGAACATTCCTCTCATAACTCTGCCGCGCCGCCGTCACAACCGCAGCCGGAACCAGGCCCTCTAGAGCCGCTAGATTTTGATAAAGAAGTGAAGCCGTGCCATGCAGATCGGCCAACCGAAGCACTGCATCCCAATCCACCGGTTGTTCCGGAAGACTCCGAACCCGGCTGAGGTTGGCTTGTTTGCGATCAATTTCGTCTTGATCGGCACAGCGTGCCGTCAGAAAGGCCAGCAGAAGATTCCACTCGGGCCGTGTTGAAGCCGTGGCGAGATGCTCCACCGAACTACGAGCAGTCCCGGCTTCACCAATTTCGTTCACCAATTTCGTTCACAGGTTCGAGCCATCTTAGCAGGGCTGGTCCGGCACATTACCTCCGCGCAAACTCGAAGTTACTTCGGTCATCATAAGTTACACGCCCGCCGTTCTTATTGCTCCACTTTCTGTCAAACTAAAGGCGTTCAGGATTGCAAATGGAAGTCACAACGCCCAATGCGACGCGGCGCAGCACGCGACTGCGCGTGCACATTCCTCTGACCGTGACCAGCCTGGACCGCGTGCATCCATTTTCCGCGAAGTGTGTGGCTCTCATCGTAAGTGCGCAGGGAGGCGGATTCAGCGCTCCGCTAGCGTTGCCCCTTGAAACTCCGTTGCTCTTAAGCGATTTGCCCGGAGGCGGAAGCGCTTCCGGACGCGTCGCAAATTGCCTGCCCCTGGGAACAGACGGAAAACAATTTCTCATCGGAGTGTCGCTCTATAACGCTGGAAATGTATGGGGAATCGCCGATCCGCCGGACGATTGGAATTGCTCCTCCCCGCAGAGTCCTGCCACTCCCAGCGTGCCCAAGAACGCGGTCCCCAAAAGCAAAGCAGCTTGGCCCTACAACCTCTTCTCAGGTCATGGCGAAGGCCATCCCGGAAGAAAATAAGTGTTTGGCAATCCCTTCCTGAATAAACAGGTCTGAAAAACCACAGCCGCCGCCGCAAAACCCGTAGCTTTTCATTTGCGCCAACAGGTCTCGCCGCTCACCTGCTTTCGTAACCTCGTGGCAAGACCCGCTTGGTGCCATAATTCTGCAAGATGTCCACAGCCCCAGAACCAGCGCCAGAGAATGCCAAGTCAACCGCGTCGAGCCTTGCTCCGCGCCCCTTTCGCGTCAAGTTGCGCGGCTCCATCCTGGCCCTCATTCGCCTGCCCAACCGTCGTGAGTTGCGCGGCAAGCTGCATCAGATTTCCACCACCGGTGGATTGCTGAACCTGGAGAAGCCGCTCGACGAAAAGCTGCGCGTCGAGTTAATTTTTCATCTCGGCGAAACCACCATCCGCGAGACCGTCGAGATGCTCTTTCCCATGTGGGCCACACAGGGATGGTTGCAGCCTTTCCGTTTTATCGACGTGCCCGAAGCCCGTAAGGATATTCTCGAAACAAATCTAGTAACGTTCATTAAGCAAACGCACGAAACTCCCTAGCCTCGCAATCCTCCGCTAAAAATCCGACTCGGAACTTTTCCTATTTAAAAATGAAATGCCAACTCCGCGGTCAGCGTGCGCGGCGTTACATAATGCGTGCCGCTGAACGTCGAGAGAAAATTGTACAGCGCGTAATTATTCGCCAGATTGATGACGGTTATTTGCCCGCTCCATTTATGTTTGTCGCCGTGGAAAAGATTGTCATGGCCCACGGAAAGATCGAAGAGTTGCCGCGATGCGGTGCGCGGCGGGTTGTGGTCATCATTCTCGGCACCGCTCGCCGGCACCTTGATCAGGCTCGACCCAAACTGCGACACCAGGCACGGCGAAGGTAGTGGACTGGTCGGCGTTGCCCGTACGCCATCGCAAGTAAACCCCGCCTGGAATTCCTGGTCGGCGCTCATCGGATTTCCGAAAGCATCCTGTAGAAACACCGCAGGCTGCCCGTTCAGCGTGGTCGATTGCGGGCAATCGTTGCTCGCGCTCACCCCGTAACACGGAGTATTTCCCGCCACCAGTCCGCTGTCATAACGCCAGTTGAATCCGAGCCACGGGCCGCGCTTCCAAGGCTGGTATTGCAAGTGCGTGGTTTGGTTGAATTTTTCGTCGTGGTCAATGCGGAAGGGAAGTCCGGCAGCGGTGGCCACAGTCGCGCCCGCTCCTCCAATCTGCGGCTGGAAAAATCGCGCCGCCACGCTCGAGAAAACCACCAGCGCGGAGAAGCCATGAATATCCGGCACGCTCACGCGCCCCGCATATCCCGGAATCTTGGAGTTGTGCCACTCAATCGGGAATGTGATTGGTGTATCGCCAAGCACGCTGAAGTCGTAACCATTGTGCGTATACTTCGTGATCCACTCACCGGAAAAAACCAGATATCTCCCGAACGCTTGTTCCAGTCCCGCATGGAATTCATTGCGGAAGCCGGGACTCAGCGGCGATGTCGTCACGCAAGCGCCGCCGGGAACCAGGTTCTGGAAGGCGACGATCACGGGGTCGTTGCAGCCCAGACTCGCCAGCACCAGATTCT
>JBAUVJ010000131.1:0-5711 GCA_049583165.1 Candidatus Sulfotelmatobacter sp.
GCGTAGGGCCACGGTAGCCTGCCCCGCGAGAACCTTGATAATTTCCAGGTGGGCGATGGTCAGGAAATCTGGATCGCTACTTTCAAACGAGAGGATGCCCAGCCTTCCCTGATCATCGATGAGCGGAAGCGCATAGAATCCTCGCATTTGCGTGGCTGAAAAGTACTCGGCAAACTTGGCCTTAGTTTCGTGACGCGGATCATTAATCACATCGCCGTGCTGGGAGACATGGGTTTCCTCGTTTGAAATCGATGCCCACTCCAACATGTTTTTCAGCGTGGAAACAGCGGGGTCGGCAGGACTGATCTGATTCATCCCCGAGATGGCTTTGAGCTGCAGCTCGCCTCGTTGTTCCAACGCCAAGGCGGCACGCTCAAAAGGAATGATGGCCTGGGTATGGCTCACCACCGCCTGCAGCACCCGGTCCAGGTTCAGCGTGGAAGTAATTTCACCGCTCACCTGTACCAGCGTTTGCAGGACTTCAACTTTGCGCTCCGAGAGCAGCAGGCTGGCGTTATGCAGCGCGTTGCTGGCGGTCTCGCAGATGTTGATCAGCAAAAACTGGTCGTCGTCGTCGAACGGCGCACCGTCCAAACGGTTGATGGCCTCGACCACGCCCACCAGGTCCTCGTGCTCCATGAGGGCAGCCGCTACGATGGAGAACAACGATTGATCTTCGTGGCCCCGGTTGCGCCTCTTCAGGCGCTCGTCTTCGGGATCATCGATCAGCACCGCTTCCCCGTTGTCTGAGATATCTCCAGCGACCCCTTCCCCCGGCTTCTGCAGCTGGCCCACGCTGACCGTCGGGTCGAATCCCGCGCAGCTCATCAGTTCAAGAGAATCGCCATTGATCATCCACAGGTTGACGCCCTGAACGTTCATCACGTCCTGAAATTTCCTGGCGATCATGCCCATCAACTCATCCATCTCCAGGGTTGAGTTGAAGACCTTCTCCAGGTCGTACATCTGAGTTACGCGGCTAATGGAATGAAGAGTAGCGTTGCGCTCGCTCTCATAAGAAAGTGCCGCTGCCAGGGCGGGGGAGGCCAACTCGGCGATTTCGCTTAGCGCCTCCGGAATGGCCTCTGGAAACGACCGGTCGTAGCTGACCAACTCGATCGCTCCGAACAAGTTGTCGTCCACCAGCAGTGGAACATAGGCCAGCGAGGTTACGGTGCGCCGGACGTCCAGGTGAGCGTAATCCTCGCGTCGCAGCTCGGCGCCCTCAAACTGCGCGAATGTTTTATTCTGTGCGACGGTGCTAAGCGTCCCGGCGTCAAATTCCATCCCTCGGGCGACCATGATCTCGCCTGCGGTCGCTTTCGGCGTCCAGGATGGATTTTCCTGATCCTCAATGACATACACCACAACTGCAGTGCCAGGAAGAAGTTGGGCTACCGCGTCCGCCGTCGTTTGCGCACGCGGGCCCAACTCCTGACGACCCAGCAAGGCTGCGGCAAATCCGCTTACGGAAACGGCGAACGGATGCCTTCGAATCGCCATGAATGGCGTTCCTCGATGTGCAGATTGGAAACCGTAGACTGCCCGCGCTCCGGGGGAGACAACCTAGCCATGCGGACCCAGCGTTTTTCCGAGGCGCAATCCTATACGCACCGGAGGAACAGGTCAAACGTTTTGTGTTGCCCTTACGATGAGCTCAAGAACAGGACGTGTCTGACGGGAGAGGAAGCGCTAAACGCTGTCACAAATCGAAATCCTCGGCCCGATCGGCGAGGGCGGCATGGGAGTGGTATACCGCGCGCGCGATCCGCGGCTCGACCGTCAAGTCGCCATCAAACTGCTGCCGCCCGGCATGGCGGGTGACCCGGAGGCGCGGGCGCGTCTCCGCTTCGAAGCCATGGCGGCCGCGGCCCTCGACCACCCCTACATTTGCAAGATCTTCGAAATCGGCGAGCAGGAGGGTCGCAAGCGCGTGATCGCGATCATTGCCGGGATGCTCGTCGTGAAGCAGTTTCGCGAAGAGGAGCTCCGGCAGAATGGCATCAGCCTGACGCTCACAGAGTAGAGAAGGTGGAGACTGACGTCAAATTCACCTCGAAGGACGGGACGAAGGTCGAGTTTCCAGCTAAGGTTCCGACCAAAGTTCCAGTCCATGTGAAGTTCAAATTCGATCCTGACGAGAAACGCTAGGCTGCAAATGGTCTAGCGGTTAGTGCCAAAACTTCTCGCTCCGACTGCGGGCGCGAGTATTCCTGTCCCTATTTTCCTGCTGGTTTACTTCTCCGACGGGCCGCGCTATGGTTACGGCTACCGGAGCGGCTACCGGGAACGCCATTTTAGGAATCCCAGTGGTTTAGCCTCTGTTTACGAGGGCTTGGGAAATACTGGCGGAGAGAGTGGGACTCAAGACCTGAACTCGCAATTTTCCCGACATTCATTCTAAAACAGATGCGTGCGGTCGAAACAGGATTTTCGGTTTTGCCATCGTTGATGGCAAAAGGAAAGTGTTAGGGAAGAGTGGTAAGGAAGTCCGTAAACCCAAGCCTGTACCGGGGTGTTCACACGTCAGTTCGATGCAAGTCCCCTCCAAGTTGCGTTGTCCCATTCAGCGACGATGATCGACGACTTCTTGCCAGTTTGTGCGGCAGCATTGCCTGCCCGATCTAGGGCATCTGATCGAGGGGAGTTGGAGTTGCGCATGACGTATGTGCCAGTCGGGAGGTGGTAATCTTTGCCATCACTGCCGCGAATCATGCGAGAGTACCCCTGCTGGCTCATGTTGCCGTGAAGTTCTTCGTAATCTTCGTAAGTTGCGGAATGCAGTTCGACTCTAGCGATGTAGTTCGCCATCTTGTCTCCACCCCGAACGATCAATTTGGGCCAGTCATTTGTTTTGTTTCAGGAATTCCGTCAGCGATTCAGCTCCTGTTCTTTCGAGCAGCGTCCCAAGCGTGGCATCGCTTCGCATGCCAGCCGCGAAGTCTTCGCCGTACTCGTTACGAAGAGTCCCGATCAGGGTGTCTGATCGTTTTCTCCTGATAGTTCCGTTCTCGTCGCGACAACGTTCATCAAGTCCGGTACTGCATCTTTCTCGCGCCATGACGCCTCCTAGATAAGTCCTTCCAGTTCGTGCGTAAGAAGGTGGGCCAATAGAGTCTTGCAGCCCCGATTGCACCGTGGACTGCTCATCAGGCATAGGGTTGCGCCAACTGCGAACAAACCCCAAAGTAGTTGCGTGTCCTTTTTCGTCATCAACGTTCCTCCAAAGTTCTATCAGTGGGCTACTGTGACTTCAGCCTTTGTCGGGATTGCATAGGGCTTGCCTTCGACCTTGAACCGCAAATCATTTGGGGAAATCTGGTTGCTTGTCCAGCCGCTGCCCGGAAGAAAAAGCCAAATCACGGAAATGTGCCAATCTCCCGGCAGGGCTCCTTCGGGCAATGTGCCCGCAACGCGAAACTCAGTTTGCTTGTCATCTACAGCTTGGCCCGATCCGAGACTGATCTCCTGATTCGCTGAGACAGGCGAGATTCGAAGATCGAAATGAGCGCCTTTAGGCAGCGGCTCATTCAATTTCAGCGTAAAGACGATGGGGCTGCCGGGGTGGAATGGGCCAGATGTTTGGGCCTGCACTGCGGCTTTGTCCTGAGCGGAGGACAGTCCCACACCGCTCAAGAGAACTACAAGCAAAACAACTATTTTCCTCATGATTCTAAATTCCTTTGCTCCGGTCGTCGCCGGGGTATTCAGGCTCTCTCGATCTCGGGTGTGCACTAGTCGCACCGACAGGATAGAGTTATCCTGCTAAAGGAAGTAGAGCATGGCCTAAAACGGCTGTCAACATTAAAAGGAACAGTTTATCCTGAAAGAGGAACTCGCCTGATGTCAGATATTTACAAACACATCGGTCACAAAATCCGCGAATTACGCACAGCTTATAAAGGAAAAGGAATTAGCCAAGACGATCTCGCTGAAGAAATGAAGACCACAGCGAACACGATCTCCAGATGGGAGACGGCAACGTATAAGCCGTCAGTGACGGACTTGGAACGACTAGCCCGGTTCTTCGCGGTTCCGATCACTGTATTTTTTCCCCAAGCGACAGCAACGCCACGGATCAATGCTTTGTTGAGCGCGACGGGCGATCTCGATGAAGACGACTTGGACGAGGTAACCAGATACGCTCAATTCAGGAAGGCGCGTGCAGAGTTAAAAAAAGTCAAACGGCGAGTTTGAGGTTTCCGCGTGTCTAGGAGTGACTATTACGAGGCGATGAAGGTTCTCGCCGCCGAGAAGCGGCAGAAGCACAGTATCATGACGGCTTCGCTCGGCCTGAAGAGGATTCGAGAAGTGTACAAGGCGGAAAGCGTGGCCATTGACCTTTGGGAGACATCGTCGCGGATACGTGCCATGTACATGTGCGATGGCGGTGATCCCTCAGTTCTTGTGAATCGCAACCTACCCACCGAACCGAGATTATTCGCAATGGTGCATGAACTGAAGCATCACTATTGCGACCAGACGGCTCTGAAGAACGGCCAGATTCGTTGTGGCGACTACAACGCCAACGAGGTCATGGAAAAGGCGGCCGAGGTCTTCGCTGCCGAGTTCATCTACCCGGCACAGGAGTTCTTGGACTGTGCCTCCTCTGTGGGGCTGGAGGCTGGCAAAGTCACTCCCGAAGAGGTTGTGCAGCTCAAGCGCGTCTGCGACGCTCCGGTCAGCTACAAGTTTCTTCAGAAGCGGCTTGAGTGGTTCGACTTCATCGAGCGCGGCGAGTTCGCGAAGGTTCAATTTAAGAAGCTCGAAGAAGAGATTCACGGCGTTCCGATTTATCGCCAGCCGTGGTTCAGGGCTAGACGGGGACGGCGAAATTAGAACATTCTTGAGCGGAACTGAAATTGAGAGCCATCATAGTTAAAGCGGCTTCTGCGACGATTTGGCTGCCGTATGGTCTTAGCGGTCATCCCGCTGTTTCGATACCTGTTCTTGACCTTTGTGACTACGCAGGAAGCGCGTTGGACGTCCGGCGCAGATGTTCGGGCATCACTTTCCGGGCACCATGATCTACACAACTTCCACCCAAATGACGAATACAAAGCGAAAGCGTTGGACTGCCGAGATGGACCAAGGTCAAGCGCGTGCTGCTGATCGCCGCAAGCATCCTCGCGGCACGGAAGCTGGCACCGTACGACGGTGGGAAGCGAGTGCCAGCGACCGTCGCAGCAATATCTGACGGCGTTCGTTGGGCTGAGGAAATCATGCGAGCGATTGATGAGCGTTGGCCGACTTGCAAATGAGTTTCTCGGGGGTTTCGTTTCGAGATGAATCACGTACAATTTGCTGTCCTCCTAACAAGTGTCTTGTAAAACAAGAAGTCCGAGTGACTGGGCAGCATCTAACTGTTTTTGTCGGGAGCGGCCTCTGTTGCCCACTGCTTGGCAAAACGCAGAAGAGACTCAAGCAAGTCTCGCAGGTATGGGGCATCGCGAATCGTGGCAGGCAAATATTTTCTGTACTCGTCTCGCAGTTTCCAAATTGCGGGCGCGAAGGCGACGCCCTCACCGAATCTTGCGAATGGCGCACCCCACATCGCGAATGCCATTAGACCAAGCGCCATTGACCTTAACGTATTTCCAAACACTCATGACTTCCCCTGTGATAGTTACTGCGTCTCAGGGAAAATCGCGAATTCGTGGTTAAGGAAGGTGTGTTAAGGAAATGAGTCGAATTCCGCCTGTTTACTGGGG
>JBAUVJ010000132.1:0-2544 GCA_049583165.1 Candidatus Sulfotelmatobacter sp.
GCAGACAACTTGTCTAGCGGGCGGCTTTGGTGGACAACTCGTGCATTTGAAGCCACTCCTCGGCTTTTTGCTCGACGGCGGTCCTTTGGACGGGAGTAAGACGCGCCGCAATAAATGGCGCGAGAACTTTGCTGGCGCCATCGCCACTGGCGCGGGCGAGTACGGTCCAGAAATAAGCTTGATTCGAATCCTGCGGCAAGCCACGGCCACTCAAGTAAAGCGACCCCAGCTTGGATTGGGCCGGGATGTTGCCGTTCTCAGCGGCTTTGATAAACCAGAGAGCGGCTTCCCTCTCATCCTGTTTGACGCCCTGCTTTGCGTCGCCCTGAGCATAGAGCAGACCCAGAGCGTTTTCGGCTGCAGGGTCGTCACGCTCGGCCAGTTCCCGGAGTTGCGCGGGGTTTGCCGAATCCACCGACAACTTTGCTGTGGCGCGATTTGAAGCATCGAGAGGAGGCCTGGAGGAAGCGAGCACTGTCTGTTCAATTCGATCGTGGGACTGAAGCTTTTGCTGAACCCAGGGCTGAATCCACGGGGCGCTTACGAAACCAAGCGTCATTGCAATGGTTGCGGCGGTTGCGATGAGAAGAAGAAGATGACTCCGGGGAAGGCTGATACCGCCGACGTTGTCCCTATTGTTGGATGCGTCCTCGGCCTCTTCTTTTTCGGCTTGCACGTTCGCTTGCAGATTTTCATCTTCATCCGGCATACGAGCAAAGAGAATGCTGCCGGGAGACGGAATGAAAGGCCTGGCGGGAGGCAATGGCGGAGTAGGTGGATCGTCTGGGCCGGCCACACGCTTGACCGCGGCAAGAATGGTATCGGCAAAACGCTGGAGCACGTCGCCGTCACTCTCGCGAAAAGCGCAAGGTTGCGCAGAAAAAACCTCCAGCAGGCCAATCACGCGTCCGTTCAGGCGCACCGGAGCGGCCAGCATGGAACGGATGCCCAGAGCGCGACAACTCTGGCGATCGACAAGCTCGTCAGTTTCCGTGTCATCGCAGCGCAATAACTTTCCTGTGCGCACGCACTCCCCGGAGAAACCCGCTCCTGCCTGAAGACTTGCGCCCACGGGCGGAGCACTATGCCCGGCACTGGCGCGGCAGATCAGAGTGGCCGGGTCTTTCCCGGCGAGGGCGACGGCTGCGCCGGAGGCTTGGAGCAAAGATCGAGAGCGTGAAGCAATCAAGGAAAGAACCGCTTCCAAATCCGTTCCCAGGGAATCGGCCTCTTGCTGGACGGCGGATGCGGCGGTGAGGATGTCGGTGTAGTTTTGCCGCGGGGCACATGTCTGCGCGGCTTCGGACTGCGCGGCGGGAGACTCCGCGTTGGCAGCCGAGGCAATGGCGTTCAGGAAGAGCCACTCCTGCAAGCGCCGCACTGCGGCGTACCCTAGCGGAGAAAAAGCGAGACCGACGCGGCCAGTTGAATCGAGCCAAGCTACGCGGGCGGTGGCGGAGATTTGTCCGCTGGCCTCCGCGAGATCCAGAGACAATTGCACGGTCCGATTGATCGCGAGAGGAGATGAGCATTGGAGAGCCACGCCGCCCTCGCTCATATCGAGCACTTCGTAGAGATCCAGCATCTCACCCGGCGAAGCGCCAAGGATGGTCGCATAGGCCGGGACATGCACCTTTTGCCGGACGCGACAACGGCGGTTCGAAGCGGGTCGAGATACCTGAAGAATGGAAGCCATCAAGAAAAACCGAGACTGGCTTGTACATATTACCCTTAGAGCCGGAAAAAGATTAGGAAAAAAGATTGCGTATGAGCGTGCAAAATAGAAGCAATTATGAATGGATTTTACGTAAATTGCTGACAACACAGCTGGATATACAGGAACGTGACTACTGAGTTTTGATGAAATGCGGCAGCGCTGGCAACCCGGCTGGATGTTAGCCCAATCTAACCGCAGAACCAAAGCACATAGACCTTAAAAGATGTTCAAAGCTCAGTCCCCCTCGAGATGGCTGGTACGCCCTAAAGCAGGGCGATTGGCGGCTATCGGTTCTCTATTCGCCTTTGCAATCGCTTCGCTTCCGGCCTGGGCGGCTCTTGGTGGAGACATCAGCACGGTTCAGGCTGATCAAGTGCACATGCGAGGAAGCCTGCGCACAACCGTGGCCGCGGCATACACGGTGCATGAGATTCAGGGAGCGAGTGGCGTAGTGGTACGGGAATATGTGTCTACTTCTGGCACATCTGCGGGCAAAGTATTTGCCATCGCGTGGCAAGGACCTTGGCCGCCCGACATGCGCCAACTCTTAGGAAGTTATTTCGATCCCTACATTCAAGCGGCGCGAGCGCGAAGCGGACCGGGAATGGCACGCAGACCGCTCACGATCCAGCAGCCCGGACTTGTGGTGCAAGTGGGCGGACATCCACGATCGTTTATTGGAAGAGCGTATATCCCGGACCAATTACCTTCGAACGTCACGACGGAGGAAATCCGATGAAGGCGACGGGATTCCAGGCGCTCGCGGTTTGCTCGGCGCTGGCATTTTTGGCGGCGTGTGGCGGAGGCAGCAGCAGCAGTTCCAGCAC
>JBAUVJ010000133.1:0-11865 GCA_049583165.1 Candidatus Sulfotelmatobacter sp.
GGTGTAGGCTGTTTTTCAACCGCGTTCCGATGCCATGGCATCGGGTGTCGGTACGTGGGTGCTTGGGGAGCCTGTTGAGGATGTAGCGCACTCAACAGGCTCTCGGTCGCAAAACTTGAAGGCGATGCTTCGGAGGTTTTGCCGCGCTCGCCACGCTCTTCGTAGTAGGAAATACCCCGCTTGTAGAATGGTGACCATGCGCCCGTGGATCCCAGCCAGCCTATTTGTCATATTTGGAGTGATTGCGGAAGCTATCTGCGCGGGCAAGGACCCGGTTGGCGCGATGAAACGTTTGCGTCAACCGCCATGGGCACTTCCTATGGCTGCGTGGTATGTGGTCGGCATTTGCTACTATGCGATGTGCTTTGCGGTCGTTTACCGGCTGGAAGCGTCGGGAGAAGCCACGCGTACTCGTCTAGTGCTGATCGCGGGCTTGATGTTGGCGAATGCTGCCTGGAATCTCATTTTTTTCCGGCTACGAGCATTTCGATGGAGCTTCTGGTTCTACTTGCCCTACGGATTGTTGGTTGCCATTTTGATTGGCGTATTGTGGTCGGTTGACAAACTTTCTGCTTCGTTGCTGCTCGTTTATTCGGCCTATCTACCCTATGCTCTGGCATGGTCTTACGTTGTCCTCAAACTCAATCCCTGACCGCAAATGGTAAACCGGGGGCATGTCGATGAAAAATGTCTGGAGGGCAGTCATTGAAGTTGGGTTTATCATTTTTCTTTTTTATTCCAACCTTTTGATGGGTGAGTTTGAGCGCTCTGGTATGGGGCAGAGAAGGGGTTTAGCCTGGGCAATCAGAGATGTTTTTACGACTGCGAATTTTGAAATTGCCATCGTCGCAGCACTCATCGGCTATCTTCTCTTTGAATTCCTTCGCAAGAAATTCTAGGAACCCGCTAAGCGAAAACCAACCCGGAAAGCAGCGAACAGCAAGCGCAAAGGACGCCTTTATAACTTCCTTATGTGGCCTGTGGTGAAATGGACGCTGCCGAATTCCATCTTAAGAGGTTTCGATGGGCGAAGAGGATTCCAGCATTCCTTACCAATTCAATGCACGACGGGAGACGTGCTGGATCTGCAAGAAGGAGATCCCCGCCCATGAGCATATAACGGATGAGTTTGGATTCTCCTGCCACGTTGCGTGCTACGGCGTCGAGAAGAAACCGACGTAGCACTTTGCCCGACGGGGTCGCGTCGCGCGTCAGAAAAACGACTTGCCGAGACTGATTGTTCAGGCAGGCTGATTTCTTACTGACCCGCGTTCATCGCGATGTATGTCAATCCTGACACTGAAATCACAATGAATAGATACGGCCAGAGTTGCAGCACGCGGCTGAGGGGTGTGACTAATCGAGTTTGGAAAGAGTAGCGCATAGTAGGAGAAAGACGCTGTTGTTAGTTAAGCCAGATACGGACAACGACGCCATACAGGAAACGCAGTATTTTTGAGTGAATGTCCAAACGGCCTCTATAGATGCTTTCGTGCGGTGGCTTGCAGCCGGCCGGAATCCGCCACAAATTACGACCGCCGGATAGTACGATCTTGCGTGTTGATCTGCGTCCGATCTCGTGTATCTTGGGCGACGAGGTACCTGGGGATGAAAACCGTTTTATTCTTGGCAGCTACAGCCGTTTGCGTTGCCCAGCTTTCCACGGCCCAGGTTGATCCACGCTGGAAGCCTAACGATCGGGAGCGTCCTTTGCCGCTGGTGATTGAGGCTGGGCAGGCGAGTACGCAGGATGCGGCGGGGAAGCCTCCATCCGACGCGATTGTGTTGTTTGATGGCAAGGACCTTTCGCAGTGGGCAGGCGAAGATGGCCAGCCGGCGAAGTGGAAGGTGGGGGATGGCTCGATGGAAGTGGTGCCGCGTAGCGGCTTCATCCATACGCACCGGGCCTTTGGGGATTGCCAATTGCATGTGGAGTTTGCCGAGCCTCTGCCTGTGGTTGGCGCGGACCAGGGACGCGGGAATAGTGGTGTGTTTTTGATGGGGCTTTACGAAATCCAGGTGCTGGATTCGTCTCAGAACAAAACCTACGCCGACGGCGAGGCGGGCGCGGTGTACGGGCAATTTCCGCCGCTGGTGAATGCCTCCCGGGCGCCGGGACAATGGCAGAGCTACGACATTATCTTTCATGCTCCGCGGTTTGCAAAAGATGGAAAGGTGCTGCGCCGGGCGCGGATGACCGTGCTGCACAATGGAGTGCTGGTGCAGGATAACGTGGAGCTATCAGGGCCGACCGCTCATCAGGATCGGCCGCCTTACAAGCCGACGCCGGAGAAGCTGCCGTTGAGTTTGCAGGATCATGGGAATCCTGTGCGCTTCCGGAATATTTGGATTCGCGAGTTGGGCGAGGGGCAGTAAAGTTGTCACGTTTGCGCGCAGCCAAGCTGCCGAGTAACAGGGCCGGTCAGACCGAAAATTTTGGATCGCCTTCGAGAATCTGCATCTCCATTTTTGGCGCTTCGCCACTCTTCCAAAGGTTGGTTCGAGATTTAGCACGATAGCTGAGAGGGCCTCCATCCGGACGGTCACTGCGTTCGAGAGGGCGCGGAATGCAGACGAATTCAGTCTCAAAAAATTGGCTGGTAGCGTGGACCACCGCGTAGCCGTGGCCTCCCATGTCGACGAACGAAAGATGCGGCGACAAATCGGGATTTGACAAAGCTCGTGCCTTGGCGATGTCTCCGCTCTGCGCGTACTCGAAACAGGAACGCACTCCGTGCCGGGCTAGCAGGTTCAAGGTGGGCTGCGGAGTATGATCGGACGGCCCCTGGCCGAGGTAGAGCAGTCGAAGCGGATGGTCTTTCGGGAAGACGTGTTCCAGTGCTTCGATCTCTCCTGGAGCAGAGATCGAACCCGTGACGAAAGCGATGCCGACCGGCACGAAGGGCTTCGGAGGCAGAGATTTCGTTGCCAGTCCTGCCCAGAAGCTGTGGCGATCTCCCGCCACCGTGGCAAAGCCGGTGATCTGATTGGCCTGGACGAAGTCGTAGATTTCTCCACGCTCTACATACGCAGCGCCGTGATCTCCGAATGGGAGAGCGGCGTAACCGGTCTCCGGCCATGGCTTGGCCGTGTCCGGCGGCAGGTTTTGCAGATCGGCACGCATGTCGAGCGTGGCGGTGGTGTTGCCCCAGATTTTCCAGGTGGCCTTCGATGTGCGCAAGCGCTCGAGAAACCACGTCTTCTGCTCCGCGCCAAGAATTGTCTGAGCGGGCCGGTCTTTGCAGAAATTTGCAATCTCGACACCACCGAAGCGGATTGACGCCGGCGGCTGACCGTTGTTGTAGGTTCGTCCCGCGTCCAGAATTTCCAGGGCAGCCTCCGGCACGAACTCGGGAAAGTCATCGCTCGAAAGAGGCGCTATCTCGGGCCGATCGGTGGGTTCCTCGGAGCGATAGCTGCGCTGGTCGGTGACGATCAGCTCCACGTTCCGGCCCCAGCGCAGTGCGCGGTAACCTTTGAGGCTCCCGATGGCAGCGAGATTGTTCGGTTCCTGACCGAGACCGTGCTCGTCAAATTGTGTAACGGCTGCATCGACCACTGATGGAGGATCAAATCGCTCAAGCGATGGGCCGCTTGGTTTCGTGATCCTCGCGGGTTGGAATTCGAAGAAGGCTTGATTCGCGGCGACTTTGCGGGTCTGTGCCGGGATATTTTTTCCGCCAAACCTTTGCAGAGATTGCCAGCCCAGCCAACTGAACTCATGGTTGTCCCACATGTTGACGAAGGGCCAGCGGGCACGCGCGTCCTGAAGATCGGGATCGAGCAGGTACGCGCAATAAATTGCGCGATAGTCTTCCACTGTTGTTGGGATGTGAAAGTCACGAATTTTTTCGCCGTGAGGATAGCGGACGATATCGCGCAGGCGACGGTCGTACATGCCCTGGGGACGGTCCTCCGGGTACCAGACAATCTCATAGATGAAGTCGCCCAGGTGCAACACGAAGCCGATCTGCTCGGACGCGGGAGCGTGCTCATCTTCGAAGATCATTCTGCGGTAAGCGTTCTGCGCGCCCTGGTTGGCATTTTGGCAACTGATAAAAACAAAACGAACGGGGCGGGCGTCGTCCTCCACCGGTGCAGTGATGGTGCGGCCGACGCGGCTGCCAAAGCCTTCGGGATCAGTGAAGCGGTACCAGTACACGCGGCTGGGCTTTAGCCCGCCAACCAGGACTCGGCAGGTCCAGTCGGATGCGGCGGACACCGGAGCCGCGGCCCTGGCGACAACACGAGTGAACATTTCATCTTCGGCGACCTCGACACTCAGCTTGAGGGCCATGTGTTTCAGATCTTGATTTTTCAGAACGTGATTTTTTAGATCGAGGTTTTTATCGCTCGGCGGACGGCGAGTCCACAACAGGACGCTGGTGGTATCGGGATCTCCTGATGCAACTCCCTGGGGGAAAAGATCGCGGCGTTCATGCCATGCAAGGTTGGACTTCGTTCCCAACGGTTTGCCGAAGGCTGCCGTGGCACCCATGGCGGCGGCCATAGCCAGGAAAGAACGTCTTGTGATGGTGGGCATCGGTTCTCATCCTCAATTTCGAGTAATCAAAATCATCAAAGCTCTGAGCGCCTTATGTTACCTTATGCTCCGACGGCATCTCAGCGAGCACGGAGTGCTTCGGCATCTTCAGACAACGCCTAAGACTCCTTGATGCGACGCAGCGTTGCGGAGATGCTTTTGAGGGGGATTGCTTGCGCTACACTCGAAACGCTCTATTCCTCGTTCTGTTTTCCGCGCTTTTAGCGGGCTTCGCGTTCGCGCAGAATCAGCCGGCTGTCGATCCGTCAGTCGCACCCCCGCCTCGCGCCAAGGAAATCCATCTCAAGCACATTCTGGTGATCGGGCAAACCAAGGGGTGGGAGCACGAATCCGTTTCCGATGGAATGGTTGCGATCTATAACATGGGCCACGACAGTGGTCTGTGGGATGCCACGCTGCGCACCGACACTGAACTCATCACAAAGAAGGACCTGGGAAGAAACGCTAAGAACCTGGAATACTTCGATGCGCTGGTGTTTGTGAGCACAACTGGCGAGCTTGATCTGGACGACAGCCAGAAGAAAGATATGATGGCCTTCATTAAGGATGATGGAAAGGGCTTTGTCGGGGTTCACGCTGCCCTCGATACCAATTACAAATGGCCGGAGTACGGCGAGATGATCGGCGGGTGGTTCGACCAGCATCCGTGGTTTACCTTTAACGCGCCGATCGTCAATGAAGACCCGACCTTTCCCGCCGTCCGTCACTTTCCAAAAGCTTTTGTTAAATATGACGAGATCTATCAGCCGAAGGATTGGTCGCGCGATAAGGTTAACGTCCTGCTAAGCCTCGACCCGACGAAACTTAACTATGCGAATCCGCGCGTGCACCGGACGGATCATGATTTCGCCGTGGCGTGGGACAAGATGTATGGCAAAGGGCGGGTTTTTTATTCGACCCTCGGCCATACGGAGGAGTCGTGGAGCGATCCTGACATCCGCAAGATGTATTTTGAAGCGATCAGGTGGGCGCTTGGCATGACGGAAGGAAGCACTGCTTCTCATCCGCGGCCGAAACCTTCTGGGGATGAACACTGAGTCTGCGGGAAGGGGTATTTTACAGGATGAATTTTCTTCGTTCAGCTTTGCATTGGAGTGTGCGGTTGGCGGCTCTGTTGCTTTTGAGCCTCGCCGTTTCCACGGCGCAGACTACAACTGGCAACGCGCCGGCAAGCAGCGTCGCGAAACAGCCTGGTACGGTCGCGCGCAAAGCCTACCCACCGGCTCTGGTCGAGAGCGGAAGCGCTCTCTTTCGGAGAGATTGCTCGTTTTGTCATGGACGCGACGCTGGCGGCGGAGAGAGCGGGCCCGACCTCACGCGCTCGAAGCTAGTCACAGGCGATGTGAACGGTAACAAGATCGGCCCCGTGGTGCGCAACGGACGACCGGAAAAAGGCATGCCGCACTTCAATGTTTCAGATCAGGAGATTGCCGGGCTGATGGCCTTTATTCACACCCAGCAGAACAGTGCGCTAACGAAAAAAGGCGGACGCCGAGGGGTAGATGTTTCCGATCTGCAAACGGGGAACGTCGATGCCGGGAAACAATATTTCGATGGCGCGGGAGGATGCGCGACCTGCCACTCGCCCACCGGTGACCTTGCCGGGATCGCTGCGCGCTACCAGGGGCTCGATCTGGAGAAGCAGATGTTGTATCCCAAGCAAGCAAAATCCAAGGTCACGGTGACACTTGCGTCCGGTGAAGCGATTACGGGAACGCTGGAGTATCTCGATGAGTTTACGGTTGGTTTGATTGATGCGGCCGGTGTGTATCGATCGTGGCGGACCAGCGATGTGCAGTACAAAGTGGATGCGCCGGTTGAGGCGCACGTCGAACTGTTCAGTAAGTACACGGATAACGACATCCACAATCTGATGGCGTATTTGCAAACTCTACGCTAAGCCGGGATTTTTATTGGTTGAGGGAACTTTGTCGATATGAATTTTCTGAGGGCTGTATTTCTCTTTGCGATAGTAGCAATGATCGCGATGGCAACGTCCGGCGTCATACTGGCGCAGGGAGTAGACGCGCAAATGCTGCTGCATCCGCCGGCCGACAGTTGGCCGGAGTATCACGGCGATTATTCGGGCAGGCGCCACAGTGCGCTGACGCAGATCACGCCGCAGAACGTGAAAACTTTGAGCCTCGCCTGGGCATTCCAGACAGACCAGCCCGCGACAATAAAATCTTCGCCGCTGCTGGTGGAAGGCATTTTGTACTTCACGGTTCCGGAAAATATTTGGGCTCTGGATGCGCGGTCCGGCCACCAGATCTGGCATTACAACCACCCGACCAGCAAGGGGGACCACATTGGACATCGCGGTGTGGCGATGTACAAGGATTATCTTTTCTTTTTGTCTCCCGATGCGCACCTTGTATCTCTCAACGCGAAAGATGGAAGCGTGCGCTGGGATATAACGGTTGCCGATGTCGCCAAAGGCTATTGGACGACGATGTCACCGCTTGTTGTGGGGAATCACGTGCTGGTGGGTGTTTCCGGAGATCTTGATAACCTAACTGGCTACATCCGCGCGGTCGATCCCGAGACGGGCGCAACGCAATGGCAGTGGAACGCCACACCTCCCGCTGGAACTCCGAATCAAGCCACGGGTGGGATGACGTGGATGCCGGGAACTTACGATCCCGATCTCAACCTGGTCTATTGGGGAACGGGGAATCCGACGCCGGTTCTGAACGGGACAGTGCGGCCGGGCGATAATCTTTACACATGCAGTATCGTTGCGCTCAATCCGGACACGGGCAAGCTGGTGTGGGCTTTCCAAGTGTCTCCACACGATACTCACGACTGGGACGCGGTTGAGACGCCGGTGCTGGTCGACGGAGATTTCCACGGCGAGCCAAAGAAGATGCTGATGCAGAGCTCGCGCAACGGCTACTTCTTTGTTCTCGACCGCACCAACGGGAAAAATCTTTTGACCGCTACTTTTGGCCCGGTGAATTGGTCGCTTGGAGTGGATCAGCAGGGGCATCCGATTCCAAATCCAAAGAAGGAGCCGGCGCCGGATGGACGCCTGATCGCGCCTGATGAAGCTGGGCTTACCAACTTCCGCGCTCCCAGCTTTGATACTAAGAACGGATTGTTTATTGTCGATGCGCATCCCAGCTACAGTATTTATTTTGCCAAGCCAGCCGATGGCGCGTATGGGTGGGCGGGCGCAGATTACGGGGTTTGGGGCAAGGCTGTGATCGAGGCCATCGATTACCAGACCGGCAAGATTCGATGGAGCCATGAGCTTGGACCCGAAATGGCGGGCGCGGGAGTGCTGACGACGGACTCAGGGCTCACCTTTACCGGAGACGCTCACGGCAACTTTCTGGTGCTGGATTCAAGCGATGGAAAAGCTCTGTGGCACGCGGGCTCAGGCGGGCGCATCATGAGTTCCCCGATCACTTACGAACTCGACGGCCGGCAGTACGTGCTTACCAGTAGCGGCGGTGTTTTGTTCGCGTGGGCGCTTCCGCAATCGTAAGAGGGCCAGCTCTGCTGCCGATTTCCAGGGTGAGTTGAGCTTCTAATTCCGATAATTCAGACTCGCGCCTTGCGCCTTGCGCCGTACAAGGCCGCCCATGGCGATCAATCCGGTACCCATCAAGAAGAGGCTGCCCGGCTCCGGCACTGCGGTCACGCTGCCCTGAGGAAGATTGGTCAGGGAGCCGTTGCCGAGATTGCCAAAGCTGATCCCGCCCGAGTTTGCGCCGGCGAGGTAGACGTGCTCGGTGAATGTTCCGGTGAAATTGTTAAAGCTCCAGCTAGTGCCGTTGTAGTAAGATTCTGCGCCGCTGAACGATGCGGTGAAGAGACCGGTCTTGGAATTGAACAACCCGCTCGTCAGGCTTCCGTAGACCATGAAGAAGGTGCTTCCTTTTTCCACAATGTCGGAAAGAGTGCCGCTGGAGAAACTGTCGAGGGCAGCGCCACAACAATTCGTGGCGGCGAATTGCATATCGGTGAAAACGCCGCTACTCGAAGTCTGAATATTGCTGCCCTGGATGTTGGAGCCAATTCCGATCAGTTGCGCGCTGGCGGTGCTGCCGGTACCGTTGAAGTTGATGGAATCGGCTGCCGCGGGCATTGCGAGCGCAAGAATTCCGAACATGATCAAGAAAAATTTCATTGGACTTCCCCCGGGGACTGTTGCGAATAGTCTGTCGCGGTTCACAAGACCCATTACATACTGCCGTCACGTTCACGGGTATGGCCCCGAAGCTTGGTTATTGAAGTAACTGGAGAATTGGTATTGAAGTAACTGGTTGCGGCGCGGAAACACCTGCTCTCACAGGCGCTTATTTTGTCATTACCTAGCGACGACGGACGAGTCGCCTTCGTGGATGGTGATGTAGCGATCGATGGGAAGATCGGTGAAGCGTTGCTTCAGGCCGCTGGGCTGAGGCCAATCGATTTCAAGCCAGTCAATTTTCGTGCGTTTGCCGATGCCCAGCACCAGACGCGAGTCGTGCGAGGAAAGATAACTGCCGCCACCGACTTTCATACGACTTTGCTTTAGATTGCCTGCCTGGTAGCTGATTCTGGCGCCGATGGCATCGATATTCGCCTTTTTGCCAATCAACTTCAAGCCCAGCCAGTGATTCTGGCTGCCGACAGTATTGCGCAGGAGCACGGGCGCTTCATTGTTGCAGGAGATGAGAACGTCGATGGCGCCGTCGTTATCGAAATCTCCAATGGCCAAGCCTCGTGCCGAGAGCGGACGGGAGAACAGCGGGCCGCTTTCGGAGCTGACGTTCTTTAATCCGGCGCCGGTGTTATGGAAGAGCAGCAGAGGCTCGCGATATTTAACATTGTCGTAGATATTCTCGATGAGATCGTCGGGATGACCGTTGGCAAGAATCAGGTCGAGATTGCCGTCGTTATCGTAGTCGAAAAATTTCAGGCCCCAGCCGCTCATCAGCTTGGTAGCCATTGCAATACCGGAGGCGGCGGCGACATCGTCGAAGGTTTCGTCGTGATTGTTGCGGTAAAGGGAGTAGGCTTCATGGTCGATGTTGGCGACAAAAAGATCCATCCACCCATCCTGGTTGAAGTCGGCAGAATCCACGCCCATGCCCGAGCGCGGGCGTCCGGCGTCGCTGTAAGCGGTTCCGGCTTGTTGGCCAATCTCTTCGAAGGTTCCCTGTCCGCGATTTACAAAAAGAAAGTTCGCCACCGTGTCGTTGGAGACGAATAAATCCATGCGGCCGTCATTGTTGATGTCGGTGGCTACGACTCCCCAACCTTTGCCTAAATATTTTCCAATGCCCGAGGCCTTCGAGACGTCAGTAAAGGTTCCGTCGCCGTTGTTGTGGAAGAGCCAACTGGCCGTGGGCTTGTAAAGGTGGGGAATGCAGTAGCCAACTTTGTTGTCGGCGGTGCAGGGAAGGTTTTTGGATTTATCGAAATCGACGAAGCGGCAGACAAACAAATCCAGGCGGCCGTCGTTGTCGTAATCGAACCATACCCCGCTGGAAGACCAGCCGGGCGCGGCGACGCCGGCCTTCTCGGTAACGTCAGTGAAAGTTCCGTCGCCGTTGTTGTGATAGAGAATGCTTCTGCCGTATTGCGCGACGTAGATATCGGGAAAGCCATCGGCATCGTAGTCGCCGACCGCGACGCCCTGGCCAAAACCTCCCGCGGGTACGCCCGCTTTTTCGGTCACGTCGGTGAAAGTGCCGTCGCGATTGTTGCGGTAAAGCGCGTTGCGCAGCGGCGGGTTGGGATCATAGAAATCGCACTTGCCACTATTGACCAGATAGATATCCATCCAGCCGTCGTTGTCGTAATCGAGGAAGGCGCATCCCGCGCCGGTAGTTTCAGGCAGATATTTTTGCAGGGAGTGGCCGGCGGTGTGTTTCCAGGTGATACCGCTGACGAGCGGAGACACTTCTTCGAAGGGATAGAGCGGTGGCGTGGCAGCGCCGGCGAAGCGCGAGAATGCCGGAAGCGCGAGGGCTCCGGTCATTCCCCGGAGGAAATCGCGGCGGTCGAGGGGCCAGTGGCGGGAGCTACGGCTCAAGGCAGGAGCTTTCACGTCTCCTCGGGAGGGCAGTCACGAATGTTTTTGCGGCGAAGATGGTTCTCATTTTATTTTTGCTGGCTTTATTTTGCCGGTCGCCCGGGCGCAGGCGGCTGATCGGCTGGACCGCCCTCATTTCCGATAATGCGCTGGTGAATGGCAAATTCTTTTTCACCATCCTGTTTGCGGCCGACGCGAGTGTAGGCCAGCGCCAGGCTGTAATGGGCATCAGGATTCTTCGGCTCCAGCTTGACCGCTGTTTCCAGCGGCGAAATCGCATCGGCAAATTGTTTTTCTGAAATCAGTGAAGCTCCCAGCCCGAGAAAAGCCTCGCCAAATTGAGGGTCGAGTTTGGCGGCGATGGAAAAATGTTTTACGGCCTCATCCCACTGCTGGCTCTGGCGTGCAAGTTCGCCGAGGACGTAATGGGCTCCGGCGTTTTTGGGGTCGATTTGCAGCTCCCGATCGAACTCCTGTTTGGCGTCACTTGCGATCTCCGGGCCAGGGTTCGGTTTGGAGAGTAAGACACGCCCCAGCCTGAAATGAATGCCCGGCAAATCCGGGTTGTCCTTCAGAATGGTGCGGTACTGCTTCTCCGCTTCGTCCCATTTCCCCTGGCTCTCGAAAGACTCGGCCAGCAGTTCGTGGGCCTGATACGAGGACGGCGCATTGCGGGCCAGTTCCTGCGAGGCGAAGGCGGACAGGTCGGAATAGGCGTGGATGGCCACATAGAGCGCATCCGGATCCTGGGGAAATTCGCGAGTCAGGACGCGAAGGAATTCGAGTGCGGCATCGGGCTGATGAAGCGTCATGGCGCAGCGCACGCCGTCTAAGGCGATTTTGCGCCGGAGTTCTTTGTCTTTATCCTTGTCTTTGAGCTGTGCAATGCTTCTCTTGAGGGGAGGGAGGGCCTCGGCGCAATGACCACTCTCGGCCAAGGCGGCGCTGTGTTTCGCAGTTGTGGAAGCGTCGGCTGCAGCGTTACCGGCAGACTGGGCAAAGCTGATCCCGCCCACAATCACAATCAAAAGCGTTCCACAGAACAGAGATTGAAGCCGGGACATATAGACGCGATCATAAATGAAAATGGCAGGCCACCGAAACGGGGGCCTGCCATGGTTGCGGCAACACTCACCAGTAGAACTTCAAAGCAAATTGCAACTCTCGAGCATCCTGGGTCGCGTTGGTGACCCCGAAGGTTCCTCCGCTCAGGCTTCCGTTGGTGTAGCTGGCACAACAGCTATCGTTGGGCACAGCAAAGTTGGGGTGATTG
>JBAUVJ010000134.1:0-7513 GCA_049583165.1 Candidatus Sulfotelmatobacter sp.
GCCTCGGGACACACAATTGACCCGGTCGGGGTGCTTTTCAATCCGGATATTTTTCCGGATTGAAAAGAGGGATTTACAGGCGAGACTAAAAGGAGAATAAGGAGCCCGTGGCAAAAATTACAAAAGCTGTTTGGCAAAATCTTTGTGAAGATGAAGGCCAGGATATCGCGGAATACGCCGTGATGCTGGCTGTGATTCTGGTGATCGTAGTCGGCACGGTTCGGCTCATCGGCTCAAATGCCAACAATGTATTCTCGCAGGTTGGCAGCACCATCCAATAGCGCACAGTGATCGACTGATCGTTTGTCCCAGCGGTCGCCCTCTCGGCGCAGTCTCCGGTCTATTGCCTCGTTAAAACAAGCGCGCTAGCTAGCCCGATCACTTCGTGACGGGAGCCGTGAGTGCAACCTTCTCGCTGCCGGGTGTGGACAATCTCGTGAGATACGGGAAAAATGGCGCGACTTCGAACGGCATCTTCTCGCGAGCCGATGCTAAAGCGACCGGCTTGGCTTTTGCCAGTTCTACCTGATCTGTCCATGGATCGAGCTTGATGCGTCCGCCAAGAGGAAGCGCCGCGATCTGATCGGTGCGTTCCGGTTCCAGTTGCGGTGCGGCCGCCAACAGGGCGGACATCCGAACGCTTTTGCCGCTCGCGAGGCTGTTGCCCAGGTGTGGACGAATCAAGTTCGGTAAATCGGGCGCGCTCTGTTGCAGTGCCTTCAAAAACAGCCCCGCGCTTCCCAATTTGTCTTTGTAAGGAGAATTTTTCAGCAATTCCAAAGCTTTGTTATCCGCGGCCTCCTCGTCGCCGGGGCGGCGTTTGAAGTCCAGGCGCTGAAAGGAATCTTCATCGGGGAAAAACATGCGGTCGTTGAAGGCCAATTTGGTGTCGAGAGTGTGTCCTAGAATAATGTGGCTAAGTTCATGGGCCAATACCATCGCCAGCGAAGCCTCGTCGGGAAGCACGTCAAGCAGGCCTCGGCTCACCACGATTGTGTGCCCAATGGTGAACGATTCCAGCGGCGAAGTGAGCAACACGCGGCAGCGGACGTCGGATTGAAGATCGATGTTATTTGTCACTAACAGGTTATTGACCACTGTCAGCAGGATTTTGTCCATATCGCCGGGAGGAGCGAGCAAGCCGACTTTTTGCAGACGCTCAGTCGCATTGTCTTCCGCCTGCCGCTCCCACATCCGCTCGGCCGCTACCGGCGACGCATCAGCCGCGGCGTCGCTCTGATCTCTTACTGCTTGCGGAGAATCCACCAGAATCTGTGTGAATTCGGCATTCTTGTTCAAGCCCTTCAAGTCGTATCCCCAGAGACGAGTCTGGGCTCTGAAGCGCAAAGGCTTACCGAGATTCGTCTTCAGGTCAGATTCTTCGCTGTAAATGTAAGCCGGCAACCACGCTCCGGCGCGCATGTTAAGGCGCCAACTGTCGAAATGCAGATAGTATCCGTTCTTGGGATGAGGATAGTAAGTTCCATTGAACCGAACAATGTTGTAATCCTGATCCTCGATCCAGATGCGTCCCTGAAACCTTCCCGCTGGCGCAGTCGGCAGGGGCTGAACATCGACTACCAGGCAGCGCACTTCTCCCAGAAATTCACGGCGCACAAAGTTGAAATCGTAATATTTTTTTTGAAAATCGGTATCGAGCACCACCATCTGCGCAAAACCGAGAGGAAGAAAGTGCATTGCGTAGAGACCGGTAAGCCGATTCATCATCCGTCCTCCGAAGCCGGGCTGGCCGACGAATGAGGTGTCTTCGGGGCCATCGCTCATGTTCAGCCGGCCAAGAAAATATTGATCCTTAACCGGCGTGGCCATCTCATCGACGGGGCCTCCATCAGCACTCGACTTGAGATCCTGGAGATAAGTCTCAACCATGGGATGCATATGCCGCATCTGCGCCAGGAAGAGATGTTCTTTCTGGATCGCGCGGTCCATCACATCATTGAAAGACGCGGCAGCAGGGAGTCCTCCGGCTTGTGCTGATTCGTTGTTTGCGTTGACTTGAGAGGAAGAAGATGCAGAATCCTGCGCCAGTGCCGGGAGAAAAGTTACCAACATCAAACAGAACGAAATCAAACCGATTCGCAAACTACGCATAAACACCTTCGAAGGAGCAAATTATGCCAATTGAAAAACAATGTGCAATACCACGGTGGAGTCGGCGGGTTGACCATTCCTCGTCGCCGGTTTAAAGCGAATCTGTTCGGCTGCTTTGACCGCATTGTCGTCCAGGCCGTGGCCCAACCCATGGACAACGCGCACCACCCGCAAACTACCGGACGCGCCAAGAACTACCTGCAAAAGAACCTCGCCCTCAATGTGCAGATTCCGAGCTTCCTGGGTATAGGCCGGGATTGGCTTTGAAATAATTTCCGCGGGCAGAGCCGGACCATCGGCTGTTTCCGCCGAGTGAGCGCGCCCCGCTGGCGGCGCAGGAACATCCGCATCACCGAAGCCACTTTGCTGGACCGTATTCTGCAACGCCGAATTACGAGGCCGATTATCGGCAATGGCCGTGCCACCGCCAAAGCCAGCACTCGCGACCACGCCGGACACACCCTTGGCGCCGCCGCTGCCGTTGCCAGAGCCTCCGCCAGATGGCAGGTCAAACGATCCCGCGGCAGCGATGTTGACGGCTTTGTTCTGATCGGGTTTCGCTGGAATGCCTTTCGGGTCGCCGAATCCGCCCGTTTGCACTTGCGATGGCGTACGTGCGAGCGTAGGCGGCGCGGAACTACCATTGGAAAATGTGTTGGTCGCCACAACTTTAGGAATCACTGGTTCAGAGCTCAACGGCAACGGCTCTAACTTCTTCGGAGCCATGCTAACCGTCGGTGCGGGAGTGTCTTCTATTTTTGCCGGTTTCGGTTGCGGCATAGGAAGGCGCAGGGCATCGGCCGGTGGATCCAGATTCGCAACCGTACTCGCAACAAAGACCGGTTTCGGCAACTGCCTTAGGGGCTGGGGTTCATGATTAGCCGGCACGGGCGTGCTGACCAATCGAACCGAGCGGAAAGTATGCTCGGGAGCGGAAAGAATCGCGGGATGCAGCAGGCGCACCCACACTAAAAACGCAACCAGACAGGCCTGAGTTCCAGTGCTGAAAACGAATTCCGTCCAGGGAGTTCTCGTCTTCGGAAGCAAGGAGAAGAGACTCTCTGGAGAAGCAGAATGGCCCATAACCACGCCTACTCAACAAATATCGGAACACCCGTTCGGACTCAAAAGTTCCTGTCTTTCGAAGAATGTTTGCTCGGGAGAGCCCAGCCAACCGCCTAAATCAACTACTCCACGGCAAAACGTGCACGGCAAAGGCCCTTCCAACCCTGAAAATCTGACGTATAACTGGTTCCGAGTCAATCATTTACTCGCGAGCTGCCGAGAACGTGTTCCGAAACCGGCGACGGCAGAAGAAAAATTTTACATCTTCAACGAGCGTTTTACCCACTCGTTTGGGCATGCATTTGGCCTGTGGAAATTCTCTAGCAATGCACCACCTTAGGACTCTGAATGCCTTTGGTCGCGTTACGCGTGTCGACCACCAACTGGGCCTCGTCCACGATATGGCGGTAATCGTAATCGGAGTGGTCGGTGACAATCACGATGCAATCGTATTGGCCAAGCTTCTCCAGTTCCGCGCGCTTCATCTGCAAATCGTACTTGCGGCCTTTTCCAACAAAGGGGAAATAAGGATCGTGATAGCTGACCTGCGCTCCTTCTTTTTGCAGGAGTTCGATAATCGTGAGTGCCGGAGATTCGCGAAGATCATCGATATCTTTTTTGTAGGCAACGCCCAGGATGAGGACGCGGGCTCCGTTCAGCGATTTCTTATGCTGGTTCAACGCGCTGCCAATCGAGGCGAGAACGTGATACGGCATCTGCGTATTAATCTCTCCCGCCAGTTCAATAAAGCGCGTACGGAAATCCCATTCTTTGGCTTTCCAAGAAAGGTAGAACGGATCGACAGGGATGCAGTGTCCGCCCAAGCCCGGTCCGGGATAGAAGGGGTGAAAGCCAAAAGGCTTGGTGGAAGCGGCTTCGATAACCTCCCAAATATCCAAACCCATGCGCAGAGAGAGCAGCTTCAACTCATTAACCAGTGCGATGTTCACGCAGCGGTAAATATTTTCCAGCAACTTGGTCATCTCGGCCGCGGCTGGAGAAGATACCGGCACAGTGCGCTGGAAAATCGAACCGTACAGCGCTCCGGCTAATTCCGAGGCCTGAGGATTCACTCCTCCAACAACCTTGGGAATGTCGCGCCGGGCCACGGTTGTATTGCCGGGATCTTCACGCTCTGGTGAAAAAGCCACAAAGAATTCTTCTTCCGCGGTGGAAACTCCGCGTGCCGCTTTTAACCCAAGCTTGTTCTCTTTCTCGAGAATGGGCACCATCACTTCTTCCGTGGTGCCGGGGTAGGTTGTACTCTCGAGGACCACCAACTGCCCGGGTTGCAAGTGAGGCGCGATCGCGTGCGTGGTGTCGGTGATGTAGCTCAGATCCGGTTCATGGTATTGATTGAGGGGAGTGGGAACGCAAATGATGATCGCGTCCATCTCCTTGATCCGCGCGTAATCCGAGGTGGCGGAAAACCCTTTCGAATTGGCCGCCTGAATTTCCTCGGCGGCGATCCGATAGATGTAGGTTCCGCCCTTCGCCAGGGTATCGACCTTGCGCTGGTCAATGTCGAAGCCAGTGACGGTGAATTTCTGTTCGGTGAACAGTAGGGCCAGGGGCAGCCCCACATAGCCCAAGCCTATAATCCCGACTCGTGCCTGGCGCTGCCTAATTTTATTTTTTGTTGAATCAACCGAGCGATTTGAGGCAGATTGATTGGTCATTTTTATAACAGGGAACTAGGACAAGAATTTCTTTCAGTGAAGAACTCAAAGTCGATTCTAGCACGCAGGTGCTGCCTCGACGGCGACGGAGCACATTGAAAAGATGATGAATTTGAGTCCATCGTCCACAATCGGGAACCTATGAATCGTTCGAGTGCAGGGAAGTACAGGTGGTTCGCAATTTTCGCGTTGCTTGCAGGATTTTCGGTGGGACTGGCAGCCAAGGCGGGTGGTTTCCTGATCATCGATGCGCCACGCCCTTCGGACGTGATCCTGGTGCTCGCAGGAGAAACGGATCGCCGACCGCAGCGCGCCCTGGAACTTCTGGCGAAAGGTTATGGACGGCGGATTGTGCTGGATGTGCCAACCAACGCGAAGCTCTACGAATTCACCCAGATTCAATTGGCACAGACGTACATTCAGGATCTGCCACAGGCGGCGTTGATCAGCATCTGTCCTATCGGCGGCCTATCGACCAAAGATGAATCCAAAGATGCGGAAAGATGCCTTCAGTCGGGCGCGAAGAGCGTGCTGATCGTGACCTCGGACTTTCACACCCGCCGGGCACTCGAAGTTTTTCGCCGAGAATTTCCGCGACGCGAATACTCGGTGGCCGCCGCACGAAACGACGAGGCATTCGGAAGCCGATGGTGGACGCATCGTCAATGGGCGAAAACCTTCGTGGATGAATGGTTGCGGTTGATCTGGTGGAAGGTGATCGATCAGTGGCGCTAAGCTGAAGTATTTAACTCCGCCGGAAAGTTTTCCACTGCTTACAAGCACAAAACCCATTGACTGCCAAGAAGTATCGAGGTTAGGATGCCTTAACAGTCACCAAAATAGTTAATAACGGAGTGTGGGATGGGCATGTCTGCTTTCCGCAAGATGGTGAGTTGCGTGCTGCTGTTGAGCTTTCCTGCCTCATTGCTTGCCGCCGATTCCGGAGCGGCTATGCTTTACATCCGTGGAGCTGCCTGGCTGAACGGCACTCACGTTCCCACGTCTTCCGCAATTTTTTCCGGCGACCTGGTGCAAACCCGGTCCGACTCGGGGGCCAATATCACCGCTCCCGGCTCCAGCATCACCGTCTTGGGCGACTCCCTGGTTAAATTTGAAGGCTCATCTTTGAACGTGGAGCGTGGCGGGGTCGCCGTTGCCACTTCCAAGGAGCTAACCACTTCGGCTGGAGAGGTACATGTAACGCCGGTATCCTACGCATGGACTGAATTCAACGTGACGGATACGAACGGAACGGTCAAGATCTCAGCCCGCAAAGGCGATGTGGCTGTCACAGACGAGAACGGTACCGTCACGCTGGCGCAAGGCCAGGAAACCACGCGCGACGACCAGTCCGATCAATCGGGCACATCCACCGACAAGAAGAAAGTTAAGCACACTGGCACGAATGGTGCACCTCCTGCGGCTGGCGGCGGCTCCCTGAATTCCACGGTTGCCATCGCGGCGGGGGCGTCAGCGGTTACGGGTGTCACCGTTTGGGTTCTAACCCGATCCACCAACCCGGTCAGTCCATCCACACCCCAGTAGACCAGCGATCCCGGCGAAAGATCATGCTGGCGGGTGTTTTCCGCGTGCACGCCGAAATATTCCAATCTCAGCGGAAGACTAAGTCTTCTCGAATGTAAAATGCTCGAGCATCTTAATTCCCGGGGCGGGCAATTCGTTTATCGCGGGGTCATGAATGAAACATCTACGTCTAATCGCCGTGGTTTTTGTAGTGCTTCTGTTTTCTTCATCCTTAGTGGCGCAATCCACAGGTCCGGAAGATCGTCAGATCACCGATCCGCAGTCCATCAACTCGGTGTCAAACCCGGCGGCCCGCCCTGTTCCGATCGACGATCTGTATTTTACGCGGTCGGTTTCCAATGCCTCATGGTCGCCCGATGGACGAGAAATCCTGTTCACCACCGACATGGCTGGCCGGTCGAATTTATGGAAGATGAGTGCAGGCGGCAGCTGGCCCATCCAGTTGGTGCAATCGGACGAACGCCAATACGGAGGTACTTGGTCGCCGGATGGGAAGTGGATTGTGTTTCAACAGGACGCTGCCGGCAACGAACTGTGGGATATTTTCGCGGTTCCGAGTAACGGAGGGGCGGCTATCAACCTGACCGATACGCCCGACATCCGCGAAGAGTCCCCACGCTGGTCCCCCGACGGCAAAACTATCGCGCTGAATTACAAGCCGAAGGCAGGAACGGTTTACGATCTCGCGCTTTTGGATTGGACGAGCCACCTAGTCCATAAACTTACGCGCGAAGCAACTCCGAATCATTCCTGGAGTTCGGTGGCCTGGAGTCCTGACGGAAAAACTCTGTATGCCAACCGGACTGAGGTGAGCTTCACGGATTCCGATGTTTATGCAGTGGACGTGGCCAGCGGCGAGACGACGAACCTGACTCCTCATGAAGGCAAAGTTTTGAATGTCGCTTCGGCGATATCACCCGACGGCAAAACCCTTTTGGTTACCTGCAATGGAAAGGGCGGATACCAGAACGTTGCCCTATTAGATATCGCAACCAAAAAATTCACTTGGGCCACTGACACGAAATGGGAGGCAAGCTCCGGCGACTTTTCCCCCAGCGGAAATTCCTTCACCTATACACTAAACGCGGACGGTCGAACCGATGCATATGTGG
>JBAUVJ010000135.1:0-23882 GCA_049583165.1 Candidatus Sulfotelmatobacter sp.
GCGTTGCGCCGCAGGAAGGCTGCGATGGTTTCGGGTTCAAAGCCTTGTTTTGCGGCTGATTTGTTCGAGGTTGCTTCTCCAGTTGCTGTGCCAACGGCTGCTTCTTTCATGTCTTCGGCCGCGGCCAGAACTTCCTGCGAACAATAGGCCAGGCTGTTTACCTTTTTTGTTTTTGACGGGCGCTGATCGTAGCGATCGAAGGCGGCATCGATGCCGCGCAGAGCCGCTTCGAGAGGAATGCCGGCGTCCTTCCAGGTTTCGATGAGAGCCCAATCGAGCGTGGTGAGCAACAAGCCTCCGCCGCGGCGGCGTAGGAACTGCTCTTCAATTTCGGTGAAGTAGTTGAAGTAATTTTCCACGATGGCTCAGCGGGTGGAAATTTTGGTGGGCTTTGGATGGGATTTGGAATTGAGGGGTGGGCGAGTTGCGGCGTTGCGCTCCCAGATGATGCGCAGACCTTCGAGGGTCAGGAAATCATCGACTTGCTTGATGTACTTCGAACCGGTGCCGATCATGGGGCCGAGGCCGCCGGTGGCGATCACCGTTGTTTCTTTGCCGAGTTCCTGAAGCAGGAGTTCGAGAATGCCATCGACCAAACCTAGATAGCCATAGTAGAGACCCGACTGCAAGCTGCCGACGGTGTTGGTTCCGATTACGCGGGAGGGCTTGCGAATTTCGACGCGAGGGAGGCGGGCGGCGCGTTGAAAAAGGGCGTCGGCGGAGATGCCAATGCCGGGGCAGATTACACCACCAAGGTATTCTCCCTTCGCGGAAACGCAGTCGAATGTGGTGGCAGTGCCGAAGTCGACGACCACGCATGGGCCCCCGTATTTTTCAAATGCGGCTACGCCGTTGACGATGCGGTCGGCGCCCACCTCCGCGGGGTTATCGTATTGCACCGGCATGCCGGTTTTTACGCCGGGCTCGATGAGCAACGGCTTGGTGTTGAAGTAGCGTTCGCAAACCTGGCGGAGCACGGGATCGAGCGGAGGCACGACGGATGAAATCACAATGCCATTGATGCCGGAGGGTTCCAGGCTGGCCATGGAGAAAAGATTGCGGAAGAGGACGCCATATTCGTCCACGGTGCTGGTTTGTTTGGTGGCAACGCGCCAGTTTGCCAGCAGGCGCTCGTAGCGCGGAGGATCGGCAGCTTCACCGTTTGAGGCGTTCGAGGCTCGGGCGAAGACTCCGAGGACCGTGTTGGTGTTGCCGACGTCGAGAACGAAGAGCATGGGGTTTGGGGCAGCTAGCAATTGGCAATTAGCAATTAGTAGTCAGCATTCAGCATTCAGCATTCAGTCATTACACTTTCGGGGTGCCTAAATGCTAAGTGCTGAGTGCTGAGTGCTAGTTGCCAATTGCTGTTTGCTGGTTCATCTGTCTCACTGTGCCGCTGAAAATTGTTTGCACGCCTTTCGTGGTTCTTACCTGGAGGAAGCCGGATTCGTCGAGGCCCTCCGTTGTTCCTTCGATCGTTGATCCGTTCTCCTCGATGCGCACTTTCTTATTGCGCACCCACGAGGAGTGCTCGGCGAAACGTTGCAGAATTGACTGACGCGCGTTTTTTTGCTCGATCAGCAGACGATATTCTCGGTCGAGTGATTTTAACAAAGCGGCGGTCAATTCCACGCGGGACCATTCGCTACCGGTCGCCATGCGTAGCGAGTTGGCGGTGTTTTCCAATTCTTTCGGAAAGCTCGACTGATTGACGTTGATGCCGATGCCGACGACGAGATGGCGGACGCGGGTGGCTTCGGCGTTCATCTCGGTGAGGATGCCGCAGACTTTTTTGCCGCTGATGAGCACATCGTTGGGCCACTTCAAGTCGGGGCGCGTGCGCGGGTCGATTTGTTCGATGGCCGCGTGGACGGCAAGGCCGGCGGCGAGAGCCATCACAAGCACGTTCGACGGTGGCAGGGCGGGGCGAAGTATGGCTGAGCAGTAAATCCCGGTGGAGCGCGCCGAATCCCAGGAGTGCGCGCCACGGCCACGGCCGGCGGTCTGCTCTTCGGCGAGAAACACGCTGCCCTCGGGCGCGCCCTCCGCGGCAGCAGCCATGGCTGTGGTGTTGGTTGAGCCGATTTTGTAGAAGTGGTGGATCTTGTTGTCGAAGATCGTGCCGCGAAGCAACGGGCCTAGGATCTCTGGCAGCAGGAGATCGGGGACGGATTTAAGTTGATATCCGGTGGCGGGGTGGCCGGCGACGTCCACACCCAGGCTGCGCAATTGGTGAATGAGACGCCAGACTTCGGAACGATTGGAGGAAATCTCCTGCGCGATTTTTGTTCCGCTGACGACGACGGTGGCGTGCTCCATCAAGAGGCGCACGATGCGGCCAAGGCGAAGGTCGGTGGCTTGCTGCGAGTGCTCGGCGAGAGTGGTGGATTTGGCGGGCAGTGGGCGGGCCAGACGGGTTTGGGCAGTCTTCCTGATGCAGGGATTATGCGGCAAGCGAGGAGAAACAACAAACGGCGGGCATTATTTGGGCCGTCATTCGGCGGCGGTCGTTATTCGGATCACTGAGCGGTTTCGGTGAAAACCACGACGGGATGCCCCAAGGCGTAGGGGCCCTGGGCCGTGACGTGCGCCGCGCCGGGCGATGACGGCAGCGTTAGAGTGACGGCGGCGTTGCCATTTGCGTCCGTGGTGACGATCGGGGCGGAGAGCGTACCGGCGTCGGTGGTGAAATAAATATCCGCGCCTTGATTTGAGCCGCCGGACGAGCCGGCATTCAGACTTACTGATAATGCAAGCTGGGTTCCGATCGCACCGGTCTGGCCATCGCCGGTTTTGGCCAGCGTGGCGGGAGGATTGCCCACGAGAATCCAACCGTCTTTGGTTTGTGACACCGTGCTCGTGTCACTGCTGGTGATGCTGAAGTGATAGAAGCCTGCGGTGCTTCCTGCGGTGACTGTGACGGTTCCGTTCTGAGTGGGCGTGATGCTGGGCTGGGTCAAGGCTACGCTTATGCCGGAATCGGATTGCTCGGAGGTCAGCGTGACATTCGCCGAGCCGGTGGTGATTTGAGGCTGGAGGGTCACGGTGCCGCTCGCGGGAACCATGATGACATCGGGGTTCAGGTCCCACTCGGAAGCGGGAGTTTGAGCCATGGCGCCAGTGATGACGAATAGGGTAGCCGAGTAGGGGGCAAAACTTACTACTGACGACCATGAGTGCGAGGCAGTAGCGGTGATCGCCGCGGGCGCGCTGGTGGCGAGAGTGTAGCTCACTGCGTTGATCGGCGTGAAACCGTTCAGTGCAAACTGAGTGGTGACGGTGTTTTGGGGATCTTTGTTGAGCACGAGCAGAGTCATGGTTGTGCCCGTCGAATTGAGCGCAGCATAACTGCTGAAGAGACTTGGGTTGCCATCGTTGGTATCAGAGACCGAAGTGGTGCCGAAGCCGTGGTGGGCGCCGTCATAGTTGGTAAATAATTTCAGAGTGAGGTAGTTGGGGTTCGATGGGCTGGGCGCGGTCCATCGAGAAGCGAGGTAGGCGCGTTCGCGTCCGAGGATGCCGTAGGCGTCGGCGTCTCCGAGAGCGGTTGAGAAGTCGGCGGGGCTGACGATTTCAGCGCTCCACTCGGTCACGCTGAGGGGCGTGCCAGGGTAGATTGTGTTGACCAGGGCGCGCATGCGCGGGATGCGGAACGGGATCGTGCGGTTTGGCTGAATCGACGTGGCCCACGGCTGATTGATGGAGCTGGACTCGCTCACGTAGGTTGGGTCCCAGTAATCGCGGAAAATGCGCACGGCCAGCGCCTGCTTCTGCGCGGTGGTGAAGCTGGAAGTATCGGGCGTGTCGGGATAAGCGTGGATATCGAAGACGTCGAGCGAGCGCGTACCTGCGATTTGATCCTGCCAATAAACTTCATTCAACCACCAAGGGAGAAAATCGATTCCGGCGTGGGCGGGTTTGTCGTTGCTGTTCTGGCCGTTCCAATAGAACCACCAGCAACAACTCACTGGGCCCAGGCGAATCGCGGCCGGGTCCCAGGTTTTCAGAGCGCGCGCTTCGGTGAGATAAGTGTCGCGCAGCTCGTTGTAGCCGGAGGGGGAGGGATGAATATCGAAGTGAGTGCTGCCCCAGATATCGATCTCGTTATCCATATCGTAGAAATGGGGAGCGCTGCCGAAAGCCGTGGCCAGCGCGGCTGCCCACTGGTTGCGATAGATGCTTCCGGCGGGATCGCCGGAGCCGGGCTGATCGAGCAGGGGAACGTAGGCGTCGTTGGGGTCGGCGGTGAGTTGGGTAGCGCAATCGGTTTTCAGGCCGTTTCCGGCGTCGGAGTTGTAAGGATCGACGGCGCATTGCGCGCCGTACTTCGCGACGGAAAAGCTCCAGTGGCCGTTGTTGTTCTCGGCGGTTTGCGCGACCCAGGGTAGCATCACCATGGTCATTAGAGGATTACTGCCGGCGGCTTTTACGTCTTGAATGAATTGCGATGAGTCGCTGTCTCCGATTTCCGTGTAGTTGAAGTCTTCGAAATACCAATCGTTGTCGGCGTTATCGGTCTGCGTCTGCCAGTTGTAGGTTGAGGTTGCATTGCCGCCCCAGCGCACTACGGTCGTGCCACTATCGGTGATGGCGGCGGCGTTCTGGGGATAGGAGCCGCCGTAGACATATGGGCTGATGGGATGGCGATCGGTGAGAACGTCCACCGTGACGTGGACGGACGCGGATGGAGAGGAAGAGGAGGAGGAGGGCGTTGCCGACACCTGGACGGAGTTGGCGCTTTCTCGGACTGAATTCACCGCGGACACAACGTAGTAATAAGTTGTGCCGTTGGCGAGTGCAGTATCGGTGTAAGTGGTTGCGGTTGGTGCGGCTACTTGCGTGTAGGGACCGCCTGATGCGGTTCCACGCTTCACGTGGTAGCTGGTAGCGCCTGTGCTCGCATTCCAGTTCAAGACAACTTGCTGATTTCCTGCGGTTGCAGAAACGCCGGTGGGTGCGGGGGGAGTGGCTGTGGCCGTGGCGGGCGTTGCGGAGACTTCACTGGAATTCGCGCTTTCGCCGGTTGCGTTGACTGCGGAAACTACATAGTAGTAAGTGGTGCCGTCGGTGAGGCTGGCGTCGGTGTAGTTGGTAAGGGTGGGGGAGGCGATCGGTGTGTAAGGTCCACCGTGCGTGGTGGAGCGTTTGACGTTGTAGCTGGTAGCGCTGATGCTGGCATTCCAGCTAAGTGCGACTTGTTGGGGGCTGGCAGTCGCGGTGAGTCCAGTGGGGGTGGAAGGAGAGCTGGTCTGAGAATTGCTGCTCCCGCTGGGGGAAGCGGTGCTGACCCCGTTGCACGCCAGTGCGAACCCCAGGGCCAGCGCTGCGAGAGGAACGAATGCGGCCTTGAACCATACCTGCTCGAACCGTGCTGACTCGAACCGGTATAGTCTCTGCCGGATTGCCATGAACGAAATGCTACCGGAGCAGGGAGTGATTTCAGAGACCCGAAGGTATCGCTGGGAGACTTGTCCGGTTTGCGTGGAAGAATATGCAAAACGGACACGAGGGAGACGTTCAGGCAGGCATGACCCGGAGACTCAAATCGGCGGCCTGGGGCGAGTGGGTGAGCAGGCCGACGGAGATGAAATCCACGCCGGTCTCGGCGTAGGCGCGGACATTTTCCAGGCGGATTCCGCCTGAGCATTCCAAGGGAATATGGCGGCCGTTTTTTGCGGAATCCAGTTGGGCGCAGCGCTCGACGGCACGGCGGACTTCCTCGGGAGACATGTTGTCGAGCAGAATGGCTTCCGCGCCATGGGCAAGCGCGTTTTCGAGTTCTTCGAAAGAGCGCACTTCGACCTCGACGGGCTGGGAGCCGCGGCGGTTGCGGACAGCGCGCTCCAGCGCGGGCACGATTCCCCCGGCGAGGACGATGTGGTTGTTCTTGATGAGGACTCCGTCGGAGAGATCGAGACGGTGATTCTGTCCGCCGCCACAGCGAACCGCGTATTTGTCGATGACGCGCAGGCCGGGAGCGGTTTTGCGGGTATCGAGAATGCGGGCTTTGGTGCCGGAGACGGCCTCCACGAACTTGCGAGTCAGCGTGGCGATGCCGCTCATGCGCTGGAGGAAATTAAGGATGACGCGCTCACAGGAAAGAATCACGCGAGCGTTGTGACGGATTACAGCGACGGACTGGCCTTTGTGGAGGCGGACGCCATCGAAGATTTCGGGGTGGGTGGTGACTTCGTAGTGCGAGGTTACTGCGCCATCGAGCAGGGAGTAGACGTCGAGGATGCGGGCGATGCTGCCGATGCCGGCGAGAATGCAATCCTGTTTGGACAGAATGGTGGCGGCGGCGCGCTGATTGGGGTCGATGCAGGCGTAGCTGGTGGCGTCGCGCGTGGCGCGGTCTTCGAGCAGCGCGTTCTCGATAATTGCGGTGATGCGTCGGCTGTTAAAGTCCATAAGGCAGTGGCCAGTGGTTAGTGGTCAATTTTCTCCACGAGGGCCGGCGCCGTTAAAGCCATCGAGTTGTTTTTTTACTTTGTCGATTAGAGCGACCAGTTCCTTGGCTCGCGTGCGCAGTCCCTCGACTACTTTTTCCGGGGCTTTCGATAGAAATTGCTGGTTACTTAATTGTCGCTGATTGTTGGCAAATTCTTTTTCACTCTTCTCCAGATCCTTTTCTAAGCGCTCTCGTTCGGCAGCTACGTCGATCTTTCTTTCGTAGATTACGTGAACATCGAAGCGCGCGGTGCTGCGAATGCCGGTTTGCTTGGCGAGTGAGCCGTCCACGAAGGTGACCTTCTCCACATTAGAGGAGCGATCCGACAGAATGGCACCAAGATTCTTTTCTATCATGGCGCGAATCTCGGGCTCGTGGGCGAAGACCTCGATGGGGACTTTTACTTTCGACTCGACTTTCAGCTCGGCGCGGACATTTCTGATGCTGACGATCAAGTCCTGAAGGATGGCCATTTCGGTCTCGGCCGCGAGATCGATTTGCTTCTCGTCCGCCTGCGGATAGCCGGCCAGGGCGATCGACTTCAGCGGCGGCTGGCCTTCATACATCGCTTGCCAGATTTCTTCGGTAATGAAGGGCATCACGGGATGGAGGAGGCGTAGCGAAGCGTCGAACAAGTTGACCAGGTTGGCGCAGGCGATGCGGGCCTTGGTTTTGTCGCCGTCCTCCTCGGCGTTCAGTCGGGGCTTGATCAGTTCGAGATACCAATCGCAGAGCTCACCCCAGAAAAAATCGTAGATGCGGTTGGCGGCTTCGTGGAAGCGGTAGGTTCGAAGGGCATCGTTTACTTCCGCGGTGACGCGATTGAAGCGGGAGAGAATCCAGCGGTCCTCGAGGGTTGCGGAGTGAAACCCGGAAACTCCTGCGCCAGTGCCAGCGCTGCCGGAACTTTGTCCCGGCTGGACAGCCGAGGGCGGCTGTCCCCATACGAAGCCCAGGCGATCCACGTTCATGAACATGAATCGGGCGGCATTCCAGATTTTGTTGGCGAAGGCGCGGTAGCCATCGGTGCGGCTTTCGCTGAAGGCGATGTCGGTGCCGGGAGCGGCCATGGCGGCCAGGGTGAAGCGGGTTGCGTCGGTGCCGAAGCGCTCGATGATTTCGAGAGGATCGATCACGTTGCCTTTGGTCTTCGACATCTTCTGGCGGTCGGCGTCGCGAACGAGGGCGTGGATGTAAACGTGGCGGAAGGGAACGCTGTCGTTCTCTTCGCCGGCGTCACCACTGGCTTTCTTGATGGCTTGATCCTGCTGGTGGCCTTGCATGAAGTGGCAGCCGAACATGATCATGCGGGCAAGCCAGAAAAATAGGATGTCGAAGCCGGTGATCAGCAGGGTGTTGGGATAAAAAACCTGCAGGTCGCGCGTTTTCTCAGGCCAGCCTAAGGTTGTGAATGGGAGCAGGCCGGAGGAGAACCAGGTGTCGAGCACGTCGGAAACCTGCTCCAGCTTGGCGCCGCCGCATTTGGGGCACTCCGCAGGCGCTTCGCGCGCCACGATTATTTCTGCGCAGGCGCCATTACTACAGGTCCAGGCGGGAATGCGGTGTCCCCACCACAATTGGCGGGAGACGCACCAGTCGTGGATGTTGCGCATCCAGTTCAGATAAATCTGTTTGTAATTTTCCGGGACGATGGTGATCTCGCCGGACTCGACGGCGGCGATTGCTTTCTGTGCGAGCGGCTGAATTTTGATGAACCACTGCTCGGAGAGGCGAGGCTCGACCACGGTGCCGCAGCGGTCGCATTTGCCGAGAGAGAGAGCGTGATCTTTTTCGGCGACGAGAAATCCTTGCTCCTGAAGATCGGCTAGGACGCGCTTGCGGGCTTCGTATCTATCTAACCCCTCGAAGCGGCCTGCGTTGTGGTTCATGCGAGCGTGCTCGTCCATCACATCGATCTGGGGCAGGTTGTGACGCTTACCGGCCGCGAAATCGTTGGGATCGTGCGCGGGTGTTACCTTTACCGCACCGGTGCCGAACTCGGGTTGCGCGAGTTCGTCGGTGATGATGGGAATCTCGCGATTCATCAACGGCAGAAGAACTTTTTTGCCGTGGAGATGGGTGTAGCGCTCGTCCTTTTCGTTGACGGCAACGGCGGTGTCGCCCAGCATGGTTTCGGGACGCGTGGTGGCGACGGTGATGAACTCATTTGTACCGACGATGGGATAGCGAATCTCCCAGAGTTTTCCTGCGACGTCCTCGTGCTTGACTTCGAGATCGGAGATGGCGGTCTCGCAGCGCGGGCACCAGTTGACGATGTACTTGCCGCGATAGATCAGGCCTTCTTCATAGAGGCGGACGAAGACTTCGCGCACGGCGCGGGAAAGATTCTCGTCCATGGTGAAATATTCGCGGTCCCAGTCGACGGAGGCGCCGAGGCGCTTCATCTGGTCGAGGATGGCGCCGCCGTAGAGCTTCTTCCATTGCCAGACACGCTCGATGAATTTTTCGCGGCCCAGGTCGCGGCGTTTTTTGCCTTCTTTGGCGAGGTCGCGCTCCACCATCATTTGCGTGGCGATGCCGGCGTGGTCGGTGCCGGGCAGCCACAGGGTGATGAAGCCGCGCATGCGATGCCAGCGGACGATGATATCCATCTGGGTCTGGTTGAGCATGTGGCCCATGTGCAGGCGGCCGGTGACGTTTGGTGGCGGCAAGAGCAGGGTGAAGATAGGGCGGGTTTCGTTCTGAGGGGGCGTGGGGACGGAGAAAAGTTTTTCTTTGACCCAGTACTCGGCCCAGCGGGTTTCGATTGCGCCGGGCTCGTAGGATTTGGGTAGGTCGTGGGGCATGGGGTTTTGAGCGGCCAGCAATTGGCAATTAGCAGTTGGCAAAAAGCTTTACCACAGAGGGACACGGGGGATCACAGGGTGGAGCTTTGCTCTGTGGATTCTGGTCTCTGTGGTGAAGAGTTTTGCCAATGCGATTGGCTTTTAGTGTTTGATCTTACAGGGGGGAGAAAAGAAGGGTCAAACTTGGAGAGAGTTCGGTAGTGTCCTAATTAGGACACTACCGAGAGTTCTGACGTGGAGTATATGAGAGTCTCCGCCGAGGAGATTCTAGGGCTGCGCAACAGGGATGCGTGGGGAGCCGGCACATGGGAAGCCAGTGACTTCATACCTCCACCCTTGGCCGGTGCTGGCCAGCAGTGCGGTCGCGCTTCCGAGGGGCGGCACAGAACAGGGGCTTGGGGCGAACCATTATTCGGGCGGTGGCGCGATGACGGTGCAAGTTGAGGTAGGAGATGAATTGACCCATTGGAATTGTTTGCCGACTACGATTGGGCCGTTGCTGATCACTCCGGTTTGAATGTCGATTTGCGGCATCATCGCGGCGGCTGGGCTCTTGCTCATATGGACCTCGGGTTAGAGTCTGATAAGGATAGAAATTTGAGGGGCCCCGCGGAAAAGTGGAGCAGCGCCCAAAATGGGGCCGTCCGAAATCCGTTTACTGGCGCTCACAACTACACGCCTGTGCAGTATTGAGCGGGTTAAAACTAGCGGCGCTGGGAAGTTTTGTCAAGGCAGAATTTCGAGGGAGTCGTAAGAGTTTCTTGTGCAGACGAAGCGTCGCTTAGCGCGGGCTTGGCAAACTAAAACGATCTTGGGGTCCTGCGCTGGATGGCGAGGACGATCCCGAGGGGAGATGTATTTCAACCACTACGTGGCCCTTTTGCCCGTTCGTGACCTTAAGATTCCGGCTTCCGCCTAGCTAGCTTTGGCGGCTTGCATCTCGCTGCCAACAGGGATGTGCGGGTTGCTGTTGCTGCGGTCGATCCCGGTAACTCCGAAGCCCCAGCCTTCGCCGATACTTGCCAATTCCGCAGTCACGGTTACACTTCCGGGGCCGTTGAACACCGCGGGACTGGTGCTAAACCATGCGGAGTTTGGGCCTGTTGGCACAGTTACCGAAATATTGTCGGCCGTGGCGGTGGTTGAAAAATTGAATTCATGGCCGACCTTAATTGGTCCATCGGAGAGAATTCCGCTTGATATATCAACCGATGGCAATACCGTTTCTTCGTCGTGGGTTTTGCTCATAGGAGCCTCCTATCAAAAGTTTGGGCCCGAGTTTCTTACTTCTGCTGCATCAGAGCATGGTAACGCGGATTGTCGTGGAGATTATCCAACGCTGGAGCCTTGCTGACCACCGATTTCGAATATCCGGCTGCCAGCGCCTTGCTTAACCACTCCAAGGCGGTCCCAGTTTCGTGGAGTTGGTTGTACACCAGCACGGCAGCGAAAAGCAACTCTTTGTCATTTCTTCCCACCAGAGAGCGGTCGAGGTAGTTCAGCGCGCGTGTCCTGTCTCCAAGCATGGACCAATAACTGGCAAGATCGCTTAGAACATCGGTATCGCGAGGGTTGATCTTCAGGCGCTGCTCGGCCATAGAAATTGCCTTCTTGTAGGATTCAATTGCCGAGGATTGATTGCCTCCGTAGTAATAGGCGTCTCCCAGGTTTCCCCAAGTCTGATAATCGCTGTCGTCCAGCTTCAGGGCTTCCTGGGTGGTCCGCGCAGCCTGGTCAAATTTGCGCAGGCGAAAATACGCGACCGCGAGACTCTCGTACGCATAGTACGAAGGGCGAATAGCAATTGATTTCTCCAGCGTTCGCGTCGCCTCCTCGTCCTTGCCTTCGTAAAGCAACGCGGCACCAAGATTGCTGTAGCCACGGTAATTTCCGGAACTGAGAGCTATGGCCTTTTCGAACATGGCCTGGGCTTTGTCGTACTCGGCCTGGCCTATGTAGAAGACCCCCAGAGCGGTGTATCCGCGGGAGTACTGTGGGCTCACACTAATCGACCGCTTGTAAGTTTCCTCGGCTTTATCGAGCTGGTTCAGATTCTGGTAGGCCTCGGCGAGACGGGAATAGGCCTGATCATTGACCGGATCCAGCTGAACTGCCTGCTGGAACTGTTCGGCGGCTTTCTCGAATTGACCGGTACCGTTTTCCAGCGTACCCAGACACATGTGTCCTTCGGAGCCGGCATTGCCGAGATTGACGGCCTTCTCGCAGGCTTGTTGCGCCGAAGCGATCCAGCTCTTCTGCTTCGTGGCGTCGTACAAGTACCAATAGGCTTCGCCCAAGCCTGCTTCCGCAGGGCCATAGTTAGGATCGAGCTTGAGTGCTTGTTTGAAAACAGTCTGGGCACTAGCTAGCGCTTCTGGCCGAGCTTTTTGCCGAAGGTAGCCGATGCCTTCCACAAAATATTGATAGGCCTCGGGGAGGGTGGTGGCGTGGGCGCCCAGGGCCTGGCGCTCCTCGGCGCGCAAGGAAATGTGCAGTGCGTCGGCGACGCCGCTGGTGAGCTTGTCTTCGATGGTGAAGAGGTCTGAGACAGGCGCGGTGATTGAATCTCCGGCGAGGTTCTTATCCGTGGCGGTGTCGATGAGATTGTAGGCGGCGCGAACAAGATCGCCATCCTGCTTGAGCGAGACGGCGAGGCCGAGATTGACGCCGAATTCTTTTTTCGCATCGGCGAGCGTGGCGACTTTTTTATCTTCCAGGGCGCGCGGGGAGATAATTTCCAGATCGTGATTCGCGCTCAACTGGGAAAGCTTGGCGGCTACATCCTCGAGTAAACCTTTGCCGAAGATGGTGAGCTTAGGGTCATCGGCAATGGGCGCGAGGGGTAAGACCGCGATACTTTTTTTCTCTGGCATGGTGGACGCGGATGGCGCGGCTCGGGCGGCGGCTGAGCGGAGGCGATGGAGGAGCCGAGGGCCTTGAACCACTGCGAGGACGAGCAGAACCAGGCAGCATGTGGCGAGAGCGAGCTGAAGCTTTCGCTTTGGCGACCAGATGGCTGCGGTGCGACTCGACTTGAGGCTCTTGCCAGATTCATAATCTTTTTTTAGCTGAAGCAGGTCGCGCTGAAGTTCGGCGGCGGTTTGGTAGCGGAGATCGCGGTTCTTAACGAGCGCCTTGTCGATGATCTCCTGCAAACGATGAGGAAGACCGGGCATGGACTCGTTCAAGGAGACCGGGGCCTGGCCGAGAATGGCGTGCACGGTCACGGCCCACGTGGGTCCGGAAAAGGCCTGTCTGCCAGTGGCCATCTCATAGAGGAGCACCCCGAAGGAGAAAAGATCGGTACGCGCGTCGAGCGGCTCGCCGCGGGCCTGCTCGGGCGACATGTAGGCGACGGTGCCGATGGTCGCACCGGTGTGGGTGAGCTGACTTCTCATGGACATGGTTGGGTCGGAGGAGCCAGAGGATTCCGGCGCAGAGAGTTTGGCGAGGCCGAAGTCGAGAATCTTCGCCTGATTTCGGGTGGTGATGAAAATATTCGCGGGCTTGATGTCACGGTGCATGATGCCTTTGGCATGCGCCGCTTGCAAGGCATCGCAGATTTGTAGAGCCCAGTCGAGCAGAGTGGCGAGGGGAACGGGTTGGTCACCGATGCTATCGGCGAGGGTTCGTCCCTCGAGCAATTGCATGGCGATGAAGGGCCGGCCCTTATCTTCGTCGATCTCGTAGATGGTGCAGATGTTGGGATGATCGAGCGCGGAAGCGGTGCGGGCTTCGCGTTTGAAACGCTCGAGGGCATGCCCTTCGAGGGCGGAATTTTCCGGAAGAAACTTTAGCGCGACCAGGCGGCCGAGACGAATGTCTTCAGCTTTGTAGACCACTCCCATGCCGCCCGCGCCCAGTTTTTCAAGGACGCGGTAGTGCGAGATGGTCTGGTCGTTCATGGCGCGCAAAACTCCCGAGACGATAGGAGAAATGTACTCAGTTTAGGAGGAGGGTGGCAATAGCTCTATCGGCTAGGTTGCGGGGTGGAGTGGAGGTATTGGAGCGGAAGAGTTCGGGTGCGAAGTTGCACGCCTATTTCTTTTCCGACATTTTGCGGGAGATCTCTTCCATGAGCCGGGGACGAAGATCGGCCAGCACGCTGTCTACGATACCGGCGATGTCGCTGGGATTTCCGGTTGAGTTGCCGGCCGCGAGAGCGGCAGCGGCATCTTCCTGCGCCACGTGTTCGGCGGCGCTATGCTCCGCGCCGGCGGCGACGGCCATGGCAGCGGATTCCGCAGGCGGCGGTGCGGGCACATCGAATTCCGGGTTAGCGGGCGCGGCTGTGGCCATGCGAGCATCAGTCGAGTCGCGAACCTGACGCCAACTGGCCCATGCGGCTGCGGTGCTCTTCACGGTTTCGGGATCTTCATTTTGTTCCAAGTGTGGCTCGGTGGACGGCGGGAGCCCGGTCTGCGCTTGAATCGGCGCGGGGGAGTCGCCCGATGCCAAAGTTTCGGACGCGGCTGGTTCGGCCTCCGGTGCGGGTTGCGATTCCTGAGGAGCGGGGCTGGCTAAATTGGAAACAGCGGTTTCCACGATTGCATTGAGAAGTTCCGCGACCGGTTCTGGGACGGACGATACGGTTGCGGCTGTGAACTCAGCCAGCGGAGAAGCGGACTCGGGCTCGGAATGCTGTGTGGGAACGCTGACCGCGTCGGGGAAATTCGTGGGCTCAGCGGGCTGAGAAGAGGCCACAGCAGCGGGTTCGGCCGACAAGGACTCGGGGCTTGCAACAGGCTCCGGTCGCGGAAGAGATTGGGATTCGGGATTTGAAATCGCCGCGATGTGTGATTCAGCGACCACGGATGACGAAGAAATTTCAGAGGGCGATGTGGTTTCGGGCTCGGAAACTGTGGAGGCTGCAACTTCTGCCGCGAAGGAGGCATAGGCCTTGCGCATTTCCTGTTCGAGGGAAATCGCGGCCTCATCGCCCTCCAAGGCGACCGATACGGCCGTCCACCGCGGGGCGGCTTCGTTTGCGTAGATCGCCGCTTCGGCATGGGCTGCCATGGTGACTGGCAAATCCTGCGTTTTTTCCTGACTTTCGTTGAGATGAGGCTGATTCGCCTCAAGCGCAGGCGCTCCGCCGGGCGCGCTCTCGATCTTAATTTCTGGTTTGTTTTCCTGAATCATTTCGGGGGCGGCGGGCGAGGCGGAATCTTCGGAAACACGCGACTGGGGCGCAGGATTTTCTTCCGAGCCAACGACGGCGAAAATCTTTGACTCATCCTTTGCGCTGGCACTTTGGATCTGCGCGGCGGCGGCGGCGATCGCGGCAACCTCTTCCGGGGTGACGTCTTTGGGCATGCCGGCAGGAACCAAGGCTGCGACATCCAGGGCAGTTTCCGATGCTTTATCCGCTTGATGTTTTTGCTCTTTCGCGGCCGCTTCCGCTGCTAACTCGGTGGGAGTTTCCACTACGGTGCGGAGATCGCGATTTATGGGGTTGTAGATGGCTGCGTCATCCGAAACTTTTTCTGTAGCTTCGGGCTTGGCGCGAGGAAAGCTGATGCGGCTCTTCCATCCGTTTTCTACTTCTTCGGCAGCGGCGACGGCGCGCGCAAAGCGGCCGGGCTTGGAAGGTTCAGACCGAGGCACTACTTTGTCTTCGAGCTTGGATAAGGCGCTGAGCAATTCGCTGGCTTCAAACGGCTTGACGATATAACCTTCGGCGCGGACACGCTGCGCTTCCTCGGGCTTGAAGGGCTCCAGTTTGCCAACCGTCAAGAGCACGGGAATGCGCGATGATTCGTGCGATTCCTTGAGGCGCTGGCATACCTCCAGGCCGCTGTAGCCGGGCATATAGACATCAAGAATGACGAGATCGGGCTTGAGTTCGGCGATCTTCTTTAATGCGGCGGAACCGTTGTTAACAGTCACCACCTCATAACCCGCGTCCGCGAGAATCTTGCGCCCCATGTTCTGGGCGGTCACGCTGTCGTCGGCGAGCAGTATCTTCCGGGCCAAGGAAATTTATCCTCTTATGAGGGGAGATATGGCGAAGGTAACCTGAGCTTCAACGTAAGTCAATGATCGGACGGGAGGTTACCTGGTTACTAGGGGTCAGCGTCTAGTGCGTTAAACGAGTATACGACACAGAGTAAGGAGTTGCAGCTTGTGACGAACGATTCCGGAAGCAAGCAGAGACCCTGACTGGTTGCGAACTTATGGCTAAGGCCAGGGCTGAGGATGAAATTAAATAGTCAACCTACCGCTCGCCGAACTCTTGTGCTGATCGAGAGGTGAGGATCTCTGAATTTCCTCAGAAGGTGAGGATTTTCTTTAGACCCGACTTCTTTTTCTTCTTGCTGCTCGAAATATCCTTGTCGGTGGCCAGGGCAGAGCTGGAATCGCCACCGGCGGTGGCCGTACTGCTGGATGCCGGGGGCTGCCCTTGCTGGAGCTCGTTTACCTGTACTGGAGGCGGCAAGGGGGTGTTGCTGGCGGCAGTGCTCTGGGCGCCAGCGGCCGGAGTTAACTCGTTTGGATCAGGCGGGCCGCTGGGCTTTGGCTCATTCGCAGCGGCGGGTGCGGGCGTCAGTTCATTTGGGTCGGGGGTATTCGTGCTATTCGTCCGGGCAAAGGGATCGGCATTCGCTGGCGGAGCATCGGACCGTGGTGCGGGTTCGTTGGCGGCGGGCGGGCCTGACTTCACCGTTTCCACGCTGACATCATGGTCGCCGCGGGCGAGTCCCATGGCGCGCATGGCGGTTGCTCCCGCCTCCTGATTGGCGGCGACGGGCGTGGGATCTACCAGGGTGGGATCTCCCTCTTTCGCCGCTTGGGCCACGTCGGGGCCTCTCTTTACGACACTCATCAAGCGGTCATAGGCGCTGGCCTCGCGGCGACTATCTTCTTCCCTGCGGTTCTGCGCTACGGCGGCTTTGGTGGGCCGGGGAACGGGCTGATGCAAAGCCTCGAGGCGCTTCTTCGCATCGTCGCCGCGATCCATGACGGGATAACGAGTAATGATTTGCGAATAGGCCGCGGACGCCTCCTTGGTCAGTTCCTCGATCATGTTGGCCTTGATCTGCTCCCCGATACAGCCAGGACGAGGGCTGGTTTTGACGCAGGTCGGGCGGGCGCGCATCTGGGCGATCTGGCCTTCGTAATCCTGGCCCAGAAGATAGAGGGCATCGTCGGCACGGCTATAGAGGGGATATTTTTCCACCAAGGTTTTCAGTCGAGCAATCGACGCAGGGTAGGACAAGCGGTAGTAGTAAAACCTTCCAATGCCGTACTCGCGTTCAGCGAGGACTTCCTGCACTTCGAGCAGGCGTTCTTTCCCTTCCTTCACCAGCTTGGGATTGTCGGGATACTGCATGATCAGGTTGCGGTATTCATCCTCGGCACGCTTGGCGTGGGTGTAATCGCGGTCGGCCTTCTCCATCTGCTGATACTGGATGTTGGCGATCTTCAACTGTGCTTCGGCGGCTTCGGGCATATTGGGGAAGAAGGTCTCGAAGTCGCGATACTCCTGCTCGGCCTGCGCCAGCGAGGCCGTGCCACCCTCGGCGTACCAGGAATCGCCCACTGCCAGTTTGGCGCGGGCGATGAATTCGGAGTCGGGGTAGGTATTGATGAGAGTTTGCAACGTCATGCGAGCTACGTCGAAACGGTTGTGCTTCATCGCGTCCATGGCCTTATCGAAGAGAACCTTGTCGGGCTGTTTCGAGCCGACATTGGCCAAAGGGTTGACGGACTTCTTGTTGCTGCAAGCGGTGATCAACAGCAGCGTAGCCAGCACGGTAAACAGGGGAAATCTACGTGACATAAGACCTCGACTCAGAAATTCTAAACGAAACGGCCAGCCTCAAGGGCTAAAGTCCGGCTGTTTATCGCTCTTGATCGGCACGACTGAAGTCGTGCCCTTCCCGGTGTTCTTGATTGGCACCCTTCGGCTTCGCTCAGGGCAGGCTCAAGAACTGAAATCGCGCGCTTCGCGAAAAAATCAAGTTTAGACTTTCAACAGGGCTGCGTCCATTGCGGCCTTTAGCAGAGCTTCGGCATCTTTCTTTGGATCACCTATGCCGAACACGGCGTTGCCTGCCACCAGAATTTCTGCGCCCGCCCGGACCACGTCGGCCACGGTATCGAGCGCCACGCCACCATCTACCTCGATGCGGTAAGACAGTCCACGATGGCTGCGAATCTCAGCTAAGCGGCGCATTTTGTGCAGCGTGGACGGAATGAATTTTTGTGCCCCGAAGCCCGGATTTACCGACATTACAAGCACATAGTCGACGATATCGAGCACCTCGGAGAGCACATCCACCGGAGTGGCCGGATTAATCACGACGCCGGCGAGGCAATCGTGGGTTTTGATCAAGTGCAGCGTACGATTCAGATGCCGACAGGCTTCCTGGTGCACCGAAATCCAATCTGCGCCGGCGTCGGCAAACGCTGGAATAAATTCGTCGGGATTCTCGATCATCAAGTGACAATCGAGGGGCAATTTTGTCACCTTGCGCAACGATTTTACAACCGGCGGCCCAAGCGTGAGGTTGGGGACGAAATGCCCGTCCATGATGTCCACATGGATGGCACTTGCACCGCCTTCACCCGCGGCACGCACCTGTTCGCCGAGACAGGCGAAGTCTGCGGCAAGAATCGAAGATGCCAGTTCAATCAATGTGTTCTCTTAGAATCCCGGTCTTAGAAATCCTGGGTCACGCCAGGAAGCGACTGCTGAAATTCTAACACGCTGAAATACAAGAACCGAGTTCCAAGTTGCGAGTGCCGGGCAGCCAAGTGCGAGTTCGATGGCTCGGCTAGCGCATGTTACCCTCGACGGACATGGCTGCTACGCAACAATTCGCAACTGCTGCTTACGGGATGGCCGCAGTATTTGCCTGGGGGACCAGCGATTTTCTTGGCGGTTACGCTACACGACGGGCCAATGCGTTTCTATTCGCGGCGGTGTTTAACCTGGGTGGGCTGCTGATGGTTGGGACGCTGGCGGAAGCAAGCCACGCGCCGTTTCTGCCGGTTCGTAGCGCAATCTGGGTGTTGGCGGGCGGCATATGTGGAGGGGTGGGTGTTGCCATCTTTTTTCGCGCGCTGTCGCTCGGAAGAATGGGGCTTACCGCACCTATTGCCGCGGTTCTCGGCGCCGCAATTCCGACTTTATTTTCCGTCTTCACCGAAGGACTGCCGGGCAGGATTCCCATGATTGGCTTTGTTCTCGCGGCCATCGGACTTTGGCTCATCAGCCGTACTGAAGACGGCGGCAGTTCTGAAGGCATCGGGTTGGCCATGCTTGCGGGCATAGCCTTTGCGAGTTTCTATCTCTGCATCCGCCAGGCGGGCGACGCTTCAGTTTTTTGGATTGCGTCGCTGACCAGAACCGGCGGTTTGATCATTACGAGTGTCGTCGTTCTAATGGGCGGAAAATTTCGCGATATCACTCCTGCCGGAATAGGTTGGGCGGCGCTTGCGGGCTGCATCGACTCGCTGGGGACGATTTTGTTCGTTCTTGCCAGCCAGGCGGGTCGGCTCGATGAGGCCGTGGTCATCTCGTCACTGTATCCCGCAGTGACGGTGCTGCTGGCGCGAGTGTTTCTGAAAGAACACTTCACACGCTGGAGGCTTGTCGGGTTATTGGCAGCGCTGACGGCGGTGCCGATGATTGCGGCGGGATAGAGTTTACGATTCGTTAACGTATTCTGAAAATTGAGATCGGGAAGCATGCCACTTGTTGAAGTCCGAAATTTGACTAAGGTTTATCCGCGTGGCGAATCTGCGCTCGGTGGAAAAGTCAGAGGCGCGGGAGAAGTTCGTGCGGTAGATGACGTGTCGCTTGATATTCATGCGGGCGAAACGCTTGGGCTGGTGGGCGAATCGGGCTCGGGCAAGAGTACGCTGGGGCGGTTGATTTTACGACTGATCGAGCCAACATCGGGCAGTATACGATTCGAGGGTCAGGATCTATTGGCGGCCAGCCGTGGCGAAATGCGTAGCTTGCGCGGCGATATGCAGATTATTTTTCAGGATCCTTTTGCATCGCTTGATCCGCGCTTTCGGGTGGAAGAGATCATTGCAGAGCCGCTGATCATTCATAGGAGCTCACAGGGGAAAATACAGGCTAACGGAAAAACTAAGGATGGAATTCGCGCGCGGGTGCTTGAATTACTGCGCGCGGTGGGTCTCGATGAATCCATCTTGCGGCGATTTCCTCATGAATTCAGCGGCGGGCAACGGCAGCGTATCGGAATCGCTCGCGCGCTCGCGCTGCGACCTAAATTTATTGTGGCGGACGAACCGGTATCGGCGCTCGACGTCAGCGTGGGGGCGCAAATCGTCAATCTTCTGGCGCAACTGCAACGTGATTTCGGGTTGACGTATTTATTCATCTCGCATTCGATGCCGGTGGTGCGCTATCTCTCGACCCGCATCGCGGTGATGTATCGAGGGAAGATCGTGGAAGTGGGATCGGCCGAGCAGATTACGGAGAGGCCGCAGCATCCTTATACGCGAAGTCTTTTGGAAGCGACGCCAGAGGTGGCGGTCTGATGCCGGGTGGTAAATCTGGCCGCCCTCGCGATCTGGTAGAGCTGATTTTAGGTTATGGCTTGATCGTTGGCATCATCTGGACGCCGGAGCACTGGCAGCGCAGGCTTTCGCCGATTGCTCTTTTGCTCACGCTGCTGGTGGTGCTGGCGCGGAAGCGGAATCGCGATGAACTGGGGCTTGGCCGGCGTGGCTTGCTCGCCTCACTCTGGATTTTGCCAGCGTCAATTGCACTCACTGCGTTGAGCATGTTTGTGGCTGCCAGAGTCGGCACGCTGCATCCGCTCTACAAAGGCGATCTCAAGCACGTCACCGGCTATGTGATGTGGACCATCTATCAGCAATTTCTTCTTCAGGATTTTGTTATGGACCGGTTGCTTCGGCTGGTTTCGAGTGAAGCGGCTGCGGTGACTGTGGCGGGAGCACTGTTCGCCGCAGCGCACTTGCCTAATCTTGTGCTCACTGCCGCGACGCTGGTGTGGGGCGTAATTTCGTGCGCGCTGTTCCGGCGTTATCAGAATCTGTGGGCGCTTGGACTGGCGCAGGGATTGCTGGGACTGTGCTTTGCCATTTGCGTGCCGGATTCGCTGCATCATCATCTGCGGGTGGGCTTGGGATATTTACGCTACCGATCGATTCAGCCGGTGCCGTAGTCGGAGCAGTCGTTGGTCAATTCGGATGAGTGATCAGCGGGAAGGTCTTTTGCCGGATACGAACGCGTTTCCTTTGAGAGCGTATCGCAGCAGTTGATTGGCGGCTTTGGTAATGCCGATACGCGGGGTGATTGCAAAACCTTTGGAACGAAAGCCATCTCGAGCGATCCACAGGCCGGAACTGGGTGAAGTCAGATCGCACCCGTTATCGCGAGTGCGGGTGATGCCGAAAGCTTCAGCGAGGCGTCCGGGGCCGCTGGTGAGGCGAATGAGATCGCGAGGACCTTGCACAGCGATATCCCGAGCGCGAGCCATTTCCTCGATGCCGAGCAGCGGTTCGAGCGCGCGAAAAAGAACGGCGCCGGCTTTTCCTTCGCGCTCGCAGGAGACATTCAGGCAGTAGTGAGTGCCGTAGATGAAATAAACGTAGGCATAGCCGGGAGGTCCGAAGAGGACTGCGGTACGGGCGGTGTTGCCGGCGGCGGCGTGAGCGGCGGGATCGTTTTCACCAAGGTAGGCCTCGACCTCCACGATGCGGGCGGCAAGGCGCAGTTTTCCGGAATCACGGACCAAAACTTTGCCCAGGAGTTCGCGAGCTACGCGTCGCGGGCCGCGGGCGAAGAATTGGCGATCTAACGGGCGGAGGGGGCGCGATGGGGGAGGGTTGGGCAAAATGTGGAAGTCAAAGTTAGAAGTCAGAAGTTAAAAGTCAGAAGTCAGAAGGTAGTCGTGAGAGGGCTACGGTTTGCCACGGCTAAGTCAGCGCTCAATCTCTAAGAGGTTTGCGTTTTGACTTCTGACTTCTGAAGCCACCTAAGCTGCGCCCTTGGCTGATTCTTTCAGGTAAGCCAGTACTTCCACGGCGTGACCTTCGGGTTTCACCTTGGGAAAGATGTGCTGGATTTTGCCGTTGGGGCCAATGACGAATGTTGTGCGAACGATGCCCATCACTTTCTTACCATACATATTTTTTTCCTGGACAACACCGTAAGCGTTGGCGACCTTCTTATCGGCATCGGCAAGAAGGGAAAAGGGGAGCTTGAATTTGTCCTGGAATTTCTTCTGTGCTTTCGGTGTGTCCGGGGAGATACCGAGCAGGACGACTCCGGTTTTCTGAATTTGCTTGTAGGTATCGCGGAAGGCGCAAGCCTGGATGGTGCATCCGGGCGTGTCGGCACGCGGATAGAAGTAGAGGACTACGGTTTTGCCCCGCAAATCTTTCAGCGAGAGCTCCTTATCGTTCTCGTCGTGCAAAGTGAACTCGGGAGCCTTATCATTAATGTTGATATTCATGAGTATCTCGCTTCCAAAGAAATCTGGGTGCAAGGTGACGTGCGCCGTCTCAGACTTGCCAAAGCGGCGACTCCGACGGATTGTCTCCCGGAGTTTTTTATACAGCAGATTAGGGCAATTCGTCATCGGCATTCTGGTTTTTCTTGCGGTGGGCGGTTTGCGAAGTGCCGCGCAGCAACCACAACTGAAACGGCGGTCGCAGGAAACTCCTCAGGAAAAGCCAGCGGAAAATAAAAAGGCGAAGAAGGTAAAAGGACCACGGGCGGTGGGGCTTTTGCAGCTCAGCGGGGGGAAGGCGACGTTGATTCCGGTGGCAATACTGGTCGATGGAAAGTTTTACGACGCCGGCGCTTACAAGGCGGATCCCATCCCGATGGCCCTGGAATCGGGCACGGTATATGAGGCCGAGCAATCTGGAGACTCGCAGGGACTGTTCACGATTGGCGGCGCGCTGCATAGCAAAAATTCGGGCAGCGTGAATCCGTGGATTGGCAGCGGGACTTACTTGCCGCAGGGAGCGGATGCCCCGAAGACTACACGGAAGGCTGAAGACGTTCCCGTGGGAATCAATGATACTGGGGACGAACCGCCGCGATTGACGAGAAACGGGACAGCCAAACCGGCCGGCAAATCCGATTCAAGTTCTACGTCGACTGCGGATGGCTCAGGATCGGCTGATAAGTCGGGAGCGACGACGCCGGCGCAGCCGGCTAGCGGGTCTTCGAATGGTTCGTCAACGTCAACATCCCCATCATCGTCCAGCGGTTCTTCGGCTGGGCAAGAGACGGCGAAGGCAGCGACTCCGCCGGTTGCTGACAAGCCAGCCGCGCAGACAAATTCCGATAAGGGATCGGGGCAGACGTCGGCGAGTGGAGCGGGTGCTGGTCAATCTCCTTCTAGTTCCAATCAGACTTCTTCAAATCAAGCTGCTTCTGGTCAGGGGTCTTCCGGCCAAGCTACTTCTGGTCAAGCCGATGGGGATTACTATCGACCGACATTGCGCCGGGGAAAGCCGACGCAGGCAGCGCCGGCAGATGAGGACGATGCGGCGACGAAGAAGGTCGAAAAAACTGAAGCGCAGACTTTAGCGACTCCTCCGGCGACGGCTGCGGTTAGTGCGAGTCCCGTGCAAATGGTGGCGGCAATTTCCGATGCCGGGGGGCCGGAGCCGCAGTCCTATAAATTTTTTTGGAAGACGGGCGAAGAGGACGAACGAAGGAAACAGATGTTAGTCGCGGCTGGGGACGAAGCGAAAGCATATGCCGCGGCGCTGGCCAAGAATCAGATTCTGGCGCATCCGGTTACGCCTAAGACGGGTGAAGGGCGCAAGGCAGCGGCAAAGCAGGCGCAGCCGGTGTTGGAAAACGTTCAATTTCGCGCGTTCGATTTGTGGCTGAGCGGGCAGCCGGTTCTGATCATAAGCGCGGAGGCGCACATACCCGGCGCGTCGGGAGTGGGAGCGTCCGCGGAGCCGTACAGCGTGATGCTGGTGGCGAGGACGGATATTTATGGCAGTTTGCGCAAGCTGTATTCCGGGGTCACTGATAGATTTCACCTGGACGTGACACCTCGACTGGAACTTATTGATGTTGTGGATGCGGACGGAGACGGGCGCGGAGAATTGCTTTTTCGCGAGACTTCGGATGCGGGCAAGGGATATGCGATTTATCGAGCGACGCCGGACAGGCTCTGGAAGATGTTCGATAGTTTGAATGCGGAATAGGTCAAGCAGTTCTCAATTTCGAGATCCGAGTGAATGCTCCACCGAGAACTGAGAATTGTTTTCGTTAAGTTTCGATGCTCACCTGGCAAACACGGCCGACGAGGTAGTCGGACGGACTTTTGCCTCCCTCCATAGTCATCACGTCGATGGGGTAAGCCTGGTTGTGGGGGCGCAAAATCAAATGTTCGCCCGCAGTTTCAACGTATTTTACGGTGCAGGTTCCATCTTTCAGAACTGCGTACATGTTGAACTCGCCCTTGCGATAGGGCTTGAGCGAATTGTAGTGGCGGTCGATCAGGAGCGTGGCGCCGGGAAGCAGCCGCGGGTACATGCTCATGCCCTCGCGGGCATCAACTTTTATTACTACAAACCTTTCCCAATGCTCGCGATCGCCTTCGATTTCCGGTTTCAACTTCTTGAGAAACGCTTTCTTGAAC
>JBAUVJ010000136.1:0-4361 GCA_049583165.1 Candidatus Sulfotelmatobacter sp.
GTGCTGCTGCTGGTCATACCCTTTAGGCAGGCGGACGACGTAGTTGCGTGAGATGTCATCGACATCGATTTTCTCCCGATTCTCCTGCGCGGTCGAAGAAGCCACGAATGTTAGGGCCAGCAGGCATAGGGTGAAGGTGTATTCCAATCGCGGGCAGAACCGGGCAGATGTTTTCATTTCCGTTCCCTCTTCAGGTTTTCAGCAGAGTTCTAAAACTGCGTATGCCTGAGCACACAAACAACGTGTCGCTTCCAGCGGTTGTTTCGCCGCCATTCGCTAAGAACCGTACAGATGCCGGCAGGTTGCTAAGGGACGCCGGGAGTTTTGCAAAGTTTTGTAAGAAAAATTCGACCAAGGAAGAGGAATCGGGAACTTTTGTACCCAAAGCCTCGTAACTCGAACTGACGGCGGCGCAGAGATCCGAACTAGCGATCTAACGAGCCCGCAAAATCAGGAGGTTTTCATGGACGGCAACATTGTGGGATTGGCGGCCGTGGTGATGGCCCTTGGTATACCGATGGCGGCCATGTACACATTTTTCCGGGTGCGCAGACTGCGTAGCGAAGAGCGTTTGGCGGCGATCGCCCGAGGCGTGGATGTGCCCATGCAACCGGAGCTCTCCGAAGCGGCGCGTTCGCGGCGGTCGGGAATTTTGCTGGTGGCCGGGGCGATCGGCTATATCGTGACCTTCGCCCTGATCGGACGGCAGGAGCCTGATGCGATGACCGCGGCGACCTTCGGCGTCATTCCACTGGCGGTGGGGGTCGGCTTCTTCGTCGATCACGCGCTGATCCGGCGCGATGCGAAAGTGCACTAAAGTCCGGCGCGAATCTTTGGCTCGAAGCTGCGGTCGAATTTATGATGCGCCGAGGAATTTGAGTTGAGCTTCGCTCAGGGGAACGACGCTTAACCGGCCCTGGCGTACTAAAGGCGAGTCGGCGAACAAACGGTTCGCCTTCATTTCGGCCAAACTTACCGGCTTCGGCAGAGGCTTGCCGACCTTGATTTTTATCTGCGGATTTTTGGGATCGCTGGGATCGACCGACACTACGGTGGCAGTGCCCACCGCGCTTTTTTCATCGGCGGTGTGATAAATGACCAAGGTTTCGCCGGGCTTCATCCCCCGGAGATTTTTGAGCGCGACGGGATTGGTGACGCCGTCCCAGATGGTGGTGTGGTCGCGCTGGAGATCGGCAAAGGAATATACGTTGGGTTCGGTTTTTAGAAGGTAGGGCATAGCCGGGTTCTATTTGTCCTCAGATTGAGATTCGCGTGCTGTCGTTTGAAATAATCCTACTCCCTCGCCTCGCCCTAGAGACGCCGAGGCATCAATCAAATCCTCAGTGAGATGTTCATCGATTGATTTTCGGTTGTCGGCAATTGCGTTGTCCGCTATTGCGGCTTGGCATTGGGATCGGGTGGCGGAGGGGCTTTGTCGTCCTTCTTCTCTTCCGGATGGCTTTCGTAAATCGAATACTGGCCCTGCGGGCGTTTCAGCTTGATCGTGAAATCGAGTTTGGCCCGGTCGACGTTGTAGTCTTCGCCGAAAGTCTGGAAGCCGGAAGCTAGTACCTGCACGCGCAACATGCCGTAGGGAATGCCGTCAAAGCTGGTCTTGCCGTCGATGTCGGTCTTCAGCTCGACTCCGCCGCGGCTTTGCTTGCCGGTGCTGCCCACGGGATGCATGATCACGGCGGCGTTGCGGATCGGTTTGCCGTTATCGTCTTTGATCACCAGAAAATTCAGGACGGCGGTAGGGTCATCGTCGGCCTTGTCGTGCTGGGCGGCGGCAACGCCGCTGAGCGCGAGGATCAACAGGATGCAGAGCGGCCAGCGCGATACCGATGTCAATATCAATATCAGTAGCGATTTCATATCTGAATATTCTAGCGACTCGTGGAGGATGACGGAAGAGAGAAAGAGAAGCGAGTACCGAATAGCGAGTACCCAGTACCGAGGATGAGTCAGCGATCCATTGCCGCACCGGGAAGCTGCGGCTGGCGCAGGATTCGAATATGTGTTTATCTCGGGGGGGGCTTACGCTTGATCTCAGCCGGCTGCGAGCCGAGGTGCACGAGGTCGCTGGCGACGCGGGCGGTGTTGTGGCGGGCAACGCCGCCTTCTTCCAGATAGTCTCCTAAAACCGGGATCACGCCGAGGTCCTCGATGGCGTCGAGATCGGCGACGATTTGGCAGGCGCCTTCGAGGGCGTACTTTGCCTTCAGTTCATCAGAGACGGGCGTGCGATTGAGCAGAGCGTAGTCGAAGATTTGTTGGCCTGCGTGCCGGTTGAGAGCCCGGATATGATCGGCGGCGGTGAGGCCGAGGCTCTCATTGGCCTGAGTCATCAGGTTGCAGATGTAAACCTTGGTGGCGGGCGAGTTGACGATGGCGTCGGCGATTCCGTGCACCAATAGATTGGGAATGAGGCTGGTGAACAGAGAGCCGGGGCCGATGCTGATGATATCGGCACGGGCGATGGCGTGGAGGGTTTGCGGCAAGGGCTGGACATCGGCGGGAACAAGGAAAAGCTCCTGGATGCGAACTTTGCTGGCCGTGATCCTGGTTTCGCCGAGGACCCGGGTGCCATCTTCCATCAAGGCTTCGAGCTCGATGTTGGAAGAGGTCGCGGGATGAATGTGGCCGCGGGTGAGCAGGATTTCCGAAGACAGGCGCACGGCTTCGGAGAAGTCGTGCGTGATTGAAGTGAGGGCCGCGAGAAAAAGATTTCCGAAGCTGTGACCTTCGAGGCCGGAGCCTTTGTCGAAGCGATGCTGGAAGAGCTGAGAGAGCAGAGCTTCATCCTCGCTGAGGGCGACGATGCAATTGCGAATATCGCCGGGAGGAAGCATGTTGAGCTCTTTGCGCAGGCGGCCGCTGGAGCCGCCATCGTCACTGACGGTGACAACGGCGCAGAGATCTCCGATGACGGGCGTGTTGGGCCGCGCGTTGACTAACTCCGTCGGAGTGAGAACGAAGCGCTTGAGGCCCTTGAGGAGTGTGGAGAGTCCGGTGCCGCCTCCGATGGCGACAACGTGAAGGCCACGCTCACGCGTAGCTTTCTCCGCGGTCAAAAGCTCTGAGGTTTTGGTTTCCATCGAGTGAATCTCGGCGCGGACTGACTAACCAAGACTGGCTAAAAAAGACTGGCTAAAAAGATTCGTCTTCCCGGAAGGAGCTTTCCGGCGAAGAAAGGTCGGCAGCGGGATCCGGATATAAGAGCTCGGTGAAACGAGGATCTTCGGCCAGGTTATGGAAATCTGTGTCATTGCGCGCCTGGTAGCGCAGGCTTGGATTGATGCGCAGCGCCTCGTCGAGGTGTTTGAGCGAGTCCTCCACATGGCTGGTCAGACAATCGAGAGCCGCCAGGCCATAGATGACGAAATCCGTCTTGGGCGCTTGCTTCACAAGCTTTTCGATGTGCTCGCGGGCGGTCACGTAGTCTCCGAGATTCATGAGGGAGACGGCGTAGTCGAAATGCTCCTCGACAGTTTTGAACTGGGTGGTAGTCGAGCGCTCGAGATGCTGATTGCAGATGCTAAGGTGAATGGCGGCGCGGTCGCTTAATTCCCTGCTGCCCCCGGCAAGAACCTTTTGAAACAGAGGTTTGGCTTTGTCGAACTTGTGCTCCTGGAGCGCACGCAGTCCTGCTTCGTAATTTTGCAGGGCCTGGGAGGCGCGCGGATCGTCCGCAATCGATGATTTTTTAGGGCTAGACTTCTGAGCCATGTGAAGAATTTTTCCTGTGCTCGGCGTAGTAGGAACTCCTTACCTTGAATTCACTGCTTCAGTATCACTCAAAGGGAGGGTATAGGGCAATCGCGGGTAGTAACGAGTTGGTACCAACGGGTGCCGATAAAGATACGAGTTGCGAGTGGCGAGTTGCTAGTACCGGGTATCGACAAAGACAATTATGGGCTAATAGCCGCCAAACTTGCGCTCGGGACTCGGACTCGCAACTGGGTACTCGGTGCTCGGTACTGCTTTTTAATTCATGGTGGCAGCGGCTGAGAGGTCGATCTGTCTCCACTCTCCCTTGATGATGCCGGCGCGAATCTGCACGGCAGTTTTGCCCTTCTGATGCTCCTGGTAGGAATAGTAGAGTTCCTTTAAACAGGTGGAGCAGCGGGCACCGTGCGTGTTCTCAAAGCAGCTGTGCAGGCTGTTGTGGCCCATACGGTCGCAGTAGCAATAGCAGGGCTGCTGGTGGAGAACGACCGGAATCTTCGAGGCCAGCTCGTAGGCGTGAGTCTGGTAGGGATACTGAGCGTCCGCACCCCAAAGTTGATCCTTGGTGAGGATTGCCGGGAGCTTGGTCCCTTTTGGCGGCGGACCGTCGTTGTAGGCGGGAAGGCCCGTTC
>JBAUVJ010000137.1:0-2155 GCA_049583165.1 Candidatus Sulfotelmatobacter sp.
TCAAATACAAATTGAACTGCGTCACTCCCACGCTGGCCAACTTCTTAATTTTCTCCCGATGAGCCTTAGCCGGTCCCACCACGCAGAAACGATCGATCACTTCATCGGAAACAAAATTCGCGTTGCTGCTATCGACCTCGCAGTGGTGAAGATAGTCATATCCGCCGCGGTCCTGCACATACGACGTGAGCGCCGCCGGCAAATCTTGCGGCTTGTATTGCCGGATGAGATCCATCACGTGGTTGGAAACCAGCGCCGGAAACCAGCGTACGCGCTCCCGTGCCGTAGCCAAATTATCGGAAACCCAAACCGGCGCGGCCGCCATCACTTCGATCTTCGCCGGATCACGGCCCGCAGCGCTCGCCCCTTCTCTCACAAAACCCATGCACCAGGAAATCAAGTCAGGATCGGCGAATTGCAAAATGATTCCGTCGGCAACCCGCCCGGCCATATGCAACACCTTCGGCCCGTATCCCGCGATCCACACTCGCGGAGGAATCTTCGCCCACGTAAGGCGCGTCGGTTGACCTTCATACTCAATCTCCCGTCTGGAAGTGAGATCCTTAAAAATCTCTACCGCCGTTTCCAACTGCGACCAACTCACGGGCTTTTTGCCGAGCACGCGTCGCGAGCTGTCTCCGCGTCCAATGCCCAGTTCCATCCGCCCACCGGATATCAGATTCAGCGTGGCGAACAAGCTGGATGTAACGGTGAGATCGCGAACCGCCGGATTCGTAACCAGCGTCCCAAGCCGCATCCGCTTTGTGTTCGCGGCCATGAGCGTGAGTAAGGGGTACGGGTCCATCCACAAAACGTGGGAGTCGAAGAGCCAGCCATATTCGAAACCGCCGGCCTCGGCCTGACGCGTCAAGCCGAGAATGCGCTCGACCGAAATGTCCGGCTTCAGCGTGATGCCAAACTGCATGGCGCAGCCCCTTTCATCGCTCCCAGGAATTATCAGGAAGTGAAGTGCGGCAGTTTAGCATAGAATTCTTTTTTCATCTCGGCGTTGCGGAGAATGCTTCGATGGGTTTTGACACGATCATCGCAAACGGATCCGTGGTAACTGCAACGGATATTTACGTCGCGGATGTGGCGATCGAAAACGGCAAGATCGTAGCCATCGGCAAAAATCTTCCCCGGGAGAATGCCACGAAGATGCTGGATGCCTCAGGAAAATATGTTTTTCCCGGCGGCATCGATGTCCACACCCACCTTGATATGCCCTTCGGCGGCACCACCAGCGCCGACGATTTTGAAACCGGAACCCGCGCCGCCGCATTTGGTGGGACCACCACGCTGATCGACTTCGCCATCCAGTACAAGGGCCAGCACCTGCGCCAGGCCTTCGACTCGTGGATGGACAAAGCCTCAAAGAAAGCCGTCAGCGACTATGCCTTTCACTGCATCGTCACCGACATCGGAAATGGCCAACTCCAAGAGATGAACGCTCTGGTCGGCGAAGGCGTCACCAGTTTCAAGCTCTTCATGGCCTACCCCGGCGTGTTCATGCTCGATGACGCCAGCATCTTTCGCGCGCTCCAGACCACATCGAAAAACGGCGGCCTCATTTGCATGCACGCCGAGAATGGAAGCGCGATCGACGTCATCGTGCAGCAGGCCTTGGCCGAAGGGAAGACGGCTCCGAAGTATCACGCTCTAACTCGCCCCACCACAGCAGAGGCCGAAGCCGTCTCCCGCGCGATTGCGTTGTCGGAGATGGCCGGTGCTCCAATTTACATCGTGCACCTGAGCTGTAGTGAAGCTCTTGAAAAGGTTCGCGAGGCCCGTGATCGCGGCCTTCCCGTCTACGCCGAAACCTGCCCGCAGTATTTGTATCTCTCAATTGAGAATTTTGACGTCCCTGATTTTGAAGGAGCGAAATATGTTTTTACTCCGCCGCTTCGTGAAAAGTGGCACCAGGAAAAGCTCTGGAACGGGCTAAAGCGGGATCACCTCCAGGTTGTCTCCACCGATCATTGTCCGTTCTGTTTCAAGGAGCAGAAAGAACTCGGACGCGACGACTTCACCAAGATTCCGAACGGCGGTCCGGGTATTGAACATCGCATGAGCCTGATATACTCCGGCGGCGTCACTGAAGGCCGCTTCAGCGTCAACCGATTCGTTGAGCTGGTTTCCACCACGCCGGCAAAGC
>JBAUVJ010000138.1:0-6226 GCA_049583165.1 Candidatus Sulfotelmatobacter sp.
CTGCTCGCCATAAGCCAGGCTCATGGGCGCGCCAATTTTTTTCTGCGTGATGTATTGGAATTTCTTCAGGTGCTCGCGGGCGTGGTCGGTGTCGGCCGATTGCTGGTAAGCACGCGACAATCCAAACTCAGCGGAGGCGTGCAGCGGATTGAGTTGCAGCGCGTGTTGAAAAGCATCAATGGCCTGAGGAAACTGCTTGGCCTGCACGTAGGCTGTGCCCAGGAAATACCAGGTGTCGGCATCATTCGCATCGATCTCAACTACGTGGTGGAATGCATCGATCGCGGCCTGAGCATCGCCAGTATTTTTAGCCAAGAGACCGAGGTTGTACCATGCATTCGGGCTCCTGGGATCGCGCTTGAGCGCATCTTCAAGGGCGGCCTTGGCTTCGTCAATCTTCTGCAGGTTCAGGTAGGCGACGCCCTCGTTCAGTCGCGCCATTGTCAGTTTGGGATCGAGTTCAGCCGCCTGCTGAAACGCCTTGAGTCCCTTTTCGAAAAGCTGCTGGTTCATGTAGGCCGCGCCGAGATTGTTCAGGCGCGCAGCCTCGGCGGGATTTGCTTTCGGTTGCGTCTGAGGCGCGGTTGCGAACACGCCGAATGCGGCCAGGAGTAACCCGGCAAGAGCGGCTGAAATTCTGCAAGTCATCTGATTAAGGATTTAACCACAGAGGCCAGAGGAGAACACAGAAGGATTTCAACTCGCCTGCGCGATTGGCGGGATGCGCGACGCGCCACATTCTTTCTCCAGCGCCTCGGCGACGGTTAACACTTGCTCTTCTTCCCACGGCCGGCCGACGATCTGCACCCCGATGGGCAGGCCTTCGGACGATCGTCCTACGGGAACCACCGCAGCGGGATTGCCCAACAGACTGAAAAATTCTGCATAGCTCCAGGCATCGAAATAGTTGACGGTTTTGCCATCCACCTGCCAACTGCGCTCTCCGTGGCGAAAAGCCGGGATGGCCGCTGCCGGACATAACAGGATGGGATACCGCTCCATCTGCGCCAGGATTTTCGCGCGCAGAATGTCTCGCTGAATCCAGGCGTCGAGCAGAGTATCTCCGGTGAGAGACGGTTCAGCCGCCGACCATTGCAGGAATTGCCGCAGGATCGGGCTGGGATCAGGCTCGCGTCCAGTGAACAGCGGTCGTAGGAGCATCCCGCCAGCGACCACGAAATACTTCCACCACAGTTGACGCGCTTCTTCCAGTCCCTCTGGGCGAAACTGTTCTACCTGAAAACCAGCACTGCGCAAGGCTTCTGCCGCGGTTCGAACAGCCGCGCGAATCTCGGAGGTCACCGGCGTCCGGCCGTCGTCTTCGAAATAACCAACTCGCAGCTTTCGGGCTTCGGTTTCACTTGGCCAGCGCAGCGGCACCGGCGCAAAATTCGTATCTCCAACATCCGGGCCTTGCATCACTTTGAAAAGAACTTTCAGATCATCGACATTACGCGCCATCGGGCCCGCGACACCGATTGATGCAAACGGGCCCGCGGATAGGGGAAAATGGCCGGTCGATGGGATTCGGCCCGGAGACGGCTTCAGTCCACAGATTCCGCTGAAGTGAGCGGGAATGCGAATCGAGCCACCGCCGTCACTGCCCACTCCGCCCGCCGACATGCCTGCGGCAATTGCTGCCGCTTCACCGCCGCTTGAGCCACCCGGCGTACGCTTCAGATCCCACGGATTATTGGTGCAGCCATAAAGCAGATTGTCCGTTTCCCACGCCATTAACAATTCTGGGGTGTTGGTTGTGCCCAGTACAATTGCGCCGGCATCTTTTAGGCGCGCGACGAGCGGCGCATCCTGCCGCGCCACAAGTCCTTTCCGCAGGCGCGTTCCCGCCTCCCAGCGTAGGCCCTCAACGCTGAATGAACTCTTTACGCTGATGGGAACTCCGTGCAGTGGGCCGAGTCGCGATTCCGCCATCACTCGGCTTTCCGCATTCTTTGCCGCTTGCCGCGCCCGCTCTGCATCGACTTGCACAAATGCGTTTAATTTTGGATTCAGTTTCTCAACCTGCGCCAGATGTGCGTCCACCAGCTCGAGCGGGGAGATTTTCTTATTTCGAATCTGCCCAGCCATCGATGAAGCAGAAAGAAAGATGAGGTCGTTCATGAAAATTGCTTTCGCATCGCGCGATCGAGCATTCTTTTCGCTTCCGGTATGAGGGCGCGGTGCTCGCCTTTGGCGAGCTTGCCCAACTGTAGCGGCCCGATGGCCACGCGCAGCAATCGCAGCACCTCAATACCGACGGCCTCCATCATGCGCCGGATCTGGCGATTCTTCCCCTCGTCCAGAATGATTTCGAGCCAGGAGTTTTTCTCGCCGAGACGCAAGAGGCGAGCCTTCTTTGCACGCAGCACTTGCCCGTCTTTTGCTCTCACGCCGCGAACGAGCGATTGGACAAGTTCCTCATCCGCGAGCGCTGCGATTTGTACATGGTACGTCTTATCGAGATGAGTTTCAGGGGCTGTGATGCGCGCAGCCCACTCGGAATCGTTGGTCAACAGCAACAGGCCCTCGCTCGCTTTATCCAGGCGGCCGACTGGAGCAAGCCACGGCAAGTTTTTTGTCTGTAGATCTGCGAGTTGCAGGTCTGTTCCGCGCGCAGAGGGTTGAGTCAACATCGTGTACACCGTCTCGCGGCCCTTTTCGTCCGAGGCAGTCGTCACAATGCCACGCGGTTTGTTCAGCATGAAATAGATCTTTTTCTGCGGCTCGATTAGTTTTCCATCCACCAATATCTGAGCTTGCTTTCCGAAGACTGGCGCTTGTGGATCGCGACAGACTTTGCCGTTCAACCTCACGCGGCCGGTGCGAATCAGTTCTGTGGCGTGCGAGCGCGAACAATAGCCGAGTTTGGACACGGTGCGTGCCAGGCCAGTCTTCGCGACGCTTTTTTTCTCGATCACGAATCTCATGCTAATCGAAGCCGACGGCGATCTGCTCGGTTATCGTTGCGCCTCCTTACTGCGATATAGTTGCAGCCACAAGGAGAATTCATGGCCCACCAACATCCTCCACGCTTTCTTAAGATTGTCGATGACGCCAAAACGCGGGTGCGCGAAACGAATATCGAAGAAGTAAAAAGAAAGATCGATAAGGCCGACAAGTTTGTTCTGGTCGACGTACGGGAAGAAAGTGAATATGCCAGGGATCATCTACCGGGCGCCATTCACCTTGGCAAGGGCATCATCGAACGCGACATCGAGGCGCGTGTACCCGATCTCAGTGCGGAGATCGTGCTCTATTGCGGCGGCGGATTCCGCTCGGCGCTGGCGGCGGACAATTTACAGAAGATGGGCTATAAGAACGTGCTCTCGATGGACGGCGGGATTCGCGACTGGCGTGAGAAGGGATACCCGCTGACCAAGGGGAACTGATTCTCAGCAAAGATTATGCTGCACATTTGCGTGACCGGCAGCAATACGTTTATGGTGGTGTCCACTTTCGGCGAGATTGGCGTCGCCTCGGCCACATATGAATCGTCGCATCTTCTTCTGGTCGCTCACCTCGGCATTGGCTGGATTTCTCTTCGGTTTCGACACGGTCGTTATTTCCGGTGCGGAAAAAACAATTCAATCGCTTTGGGGCCTGAGTCCGGGACTGCACGGCATTGCCATGGCCTCGGCTCTTTACGGCACGGTGGTTGGCTCGCTGATCGGTGGCTGGCCGGCCGACCGCTTCGGGCGCAAGGCCACGCTGCTTTGGATTGGAGTTCTTTATTTCGCCGGTGCCGTCGGCTCAGGGCTTGCGCCTAGCGTTTCAATTTTCATCCTCTCGCGCGTCATTGGTGGCTTAGGCATCGGCATCTCCACCGTCATCGCTCCCATGTACATCTCGGAGATCGCGCCGCCCAAGCATCGCGGACGGCTGGCCGGGATGTTCCAGTTCAACATTGTTTTTGGCATCCTCATCGCTTTCGTCTCGAACGCGCTGCTGGCGGGTATCGGCGAAAACGCCTGGCGCTGGATGCTGGGCGTGGCCGCGTTCCCGTCATTTCTTTACGCTGTGTTTTGCTTCGGCCTTCCCGAAAGCCCGCGATGGCTGTTGAGCCGTAAGGGTGACCGCGAGGCCGGCATGCAGGTGCTGCAACGAATTGAACCGGAAGCTTCGCAGGCCGAAATCGCTGCCGAGGCGGACGCGATTCTTGCTGCGTCGTCGGAGCAGGCATCGTCGGGACATTTCTGGACGATGCGCCTTCGCAAACCGATATTACTCGCCATTCTCATCGCTTTCTTCAACCAGATGTCCGGCATCAATGCGATCTTGTACTTCGCGCCCCGCATATTTGAACTTACCGGACTCGGCGCAAAGGCGGCGCTGTTGCAATCCATCGGCATCGGCGTCACCAATCTCGTTTTCACCTTTGTCGGCCTGTGGCTGATTGACCGACTCGGCCGCCGCACGCTTCTTTATATTGGTTCGTTCGGCTACATCGTATCTCTCGGCCTCGTGGCCTGGGCCTTCTTTACGAATCATTTGTCGATGGTGCCGGTTTGCATCTTCGCTTTCATCGCGGCCCATTCCATCGGCCAGGGAGCGGTGATTTGGGTTTTTATCTCCGAGATATTTCCCAATCGTCATCGCGCGGAAGGTCAGACTCTCGGCAGCTTTACGCACTGGATCTTCGCGGCATTGCTCACGACTTTCTTCCCCAGGATGGTTGCATCCTTCCCGCCCGGATACGTCTTCTCGTTTTTTGCCGGCATGATGGTTCTTCAACTCGTGTGGGTGAAAACGATGGTTCCGGAGACGAAGGGAGTACCGTTGGAGCAAATACAGAGGCAATTGGGGATCGAATAATGGTAGTTTTTGATTCGGGCACTCAGTACGCGCTATCGCTGATTTCGTAAACTGACACTCCAGAGTAGAATTGAGTGCCCTCTCCGCGAGTTTGGCAAATGCAGGTTCGACTCTCTTTCGCCAGCATTCTGTTATTGGTAGCTTCGCCGTGGTTTGCACTGGCACAACATCCATCTCAAACAGGTGCTTCCATGTCGGACCGCGACAAAGCCGGGCTTCGAGGTTCAGTTAAGACAGCGCTCGAAGAGCAAAATTTTTCGGGTGCCGACGGCCAGCAGTTGCTCACAACTACCACAACGCGGTACGCACCCGATGGGAGGATTCTCGAACGGCGGACGGCAAACCCCGACGGCTCGGAATGGGTAGCGAGCTACACTTACCATTCGGACGGACGTCTCCTGAAAACCGCTTTCGGCAAAGTGAATTCCGCGCCCAATTCTGAAACGACCTACCTGTACGACGAGGTAGCAAGGTTAGTCGGAGTAAAATCGGGTGACAAGATCCAAGCTCGCTACCAGTACGACGACAAGGGACGCAAGTCCGTCATTGAAAGCTACGATTCAGAGTCCCTGTCTCCGAATGCAGCCTACGAAGCACATTGGGAAGGAACCGATTTGGGTTTTGCCACTCATCTTGGGGGCACTCTTAGAACGTTGTACAACGACCAAGGTGTGGCGACGGGTGCGCAGTTTTCTGATGCTGAGGGAAAGCTCGTAGGCCACATTGTGCGCAAGTTCGATGCAGAAGGTCATGTCATCGCAGAGCAACAGTTCGCGGATGCTCCTCGCGATTTAATGCTTCCGGAAGAGATTCGATCAAAGCTCAATCCAGAACAGATTAAGTCTTTGGCCACGTTTGTAGCCGGCGCGGAGAACAGAGCTAACTCCTACTCTTACGATGCCCAAGGTCGTGTGACGGAACGGCACAGGAGTGGTGGGCCCTTTTACGACGAAGCGACGATCACAACGTATAACGACCATGGGGACAAGGCTTCGGAGCGCACAACCACTGTCATGAATCCGGAAGCCGGAAAGCAATATAGCCTCACCGACGCCGGAGCTATGATCCCCGTTGGGCAGCCTCAACCCGCCCAGCCACCGGCCGTCTACGAAACACAATACACCTACCAGTACGATGAGAATGGCAATTGGACCCAGCTAACCACTGCTGGCCGCTCTCAGCCAGACGCAGCGTTTGGTGGCTTTACCTCCGTCCGTCGCAAGCTGACCTATTACTAGCCCCCTGCTTCGTTCACTCAGCGCGCGTCGGGAGAGTTGCCGATAAATCGCCATAGCGCTCATTGCTCCATATTTGCGACGATTGCGCATTAGCACTCCAGCACAGATCGGAAGGTTTCACCGCCGTGGCAAGGCTGGCAGCGCGATTTGGTCCTTGATTCCCGCGCCCTCAACGA
>JBAUVJ010000139.1:0-4312 GCA_049583165.1 Candidatus Sulfotelmatobacter sp.
GGCATTGCCATTCGTGTCACGGTCTTCTTTGATCTCGAAGTTGACCGGTGGCGTTACCCCGAGAAGGTATTGAACGAAGTAGTCCCACCGGCGCCTGACCAGATACAACGCATGCTCACCGCTCTCCCCGTGATACATGTTGGGCACAAATAGCATGTCGAAATTTTTGTTCGCCTTCATCAACGCGTCGACGAAGCGAATCGTTTCCACGGGATGGACGTTGTCATCGATGTCACCATGCTCGATCAGAAGATGACCCTCCAGACGCCCCGCCATGGTCACGTTCGACTGAGCAGCGTAATCGTCCTGGACGGGATATCCCTGATAAGCTTCGTTCCACCATGCTTTATCCAGACGTGCATCGTGATCGCCCGAGGTGGAAACTCCAACCTTATAGAACTCAGGAAAGGCAAGCATGGCGTGAGCCGCACCGTAACCTCCCGCTGACGTGCCGAAGATTCCGACGCGCGTCGCATCCATATACGGATAGCGCGCAGCCATTTGCTTAATCATGGCCACGTGGTCCTCTAAAGCTCCGCCGAGATTGCGGTATGAAAACTGGTGGAATGCTCGCGAGCGCCCAGTAGTGCCCCGGCCATCGACCATCACGACCACGAAACCCAATTCTGCAACCGATTGCAGAAATAGGGTCCGGCCAAAACTCTTGGGCACAAAAAATGCCTGCGGGCCAGTGTAGACATATTCGATGATGGGATATTTTTTTGCCGGATCAAAATTCGACGGTCGCCAGATTAACCCGTAAAGATCGGTCGTGTTATCGGCGGCCTTCCCTTGAAATGGCTCTGCAAACTTCCATCCTGTTTTCATCAACTCGCTGGCATCGGTTTTTTCGAGGACTCTTACATCGGAGCCGTCTTTGGTGCGCCGCAGAACGGCTTGCCCGGGCAGGTCCGGTCGGGAATAAGTGTCGACAAAGAACGCGCCATCTGGCGAGACGCTGACAGAATGGTCGGCATTCTCAGGAGATAGCAGTTGCAATCCCTTTCCGTCGAATCCGGCGCTGTAGAGATGTGTCTGGTAAGGATCTTCACCTTTCTCGCGCCCGTTGGCGAGAAAGTAGACCCGCCGGTTCTTCTCGTCGACGTGTTCGATTTGCCGCACCACCCAAGGACCTTGAGTTATCTGATTTTCCAGCTTCCCGGTTTTCTGGTCGTAGATATAAAGGTGATTCCAGCCATCGCGCTCCGAGGACCAGAGAATTTCTCCAGTGGCATCGACAAAGTTATAGAACATTTCGCCGGGATCGAGCAGCAAATCCGATTGCTCGCGCACCAGAACTTTTTGCACTCCGGTGGCAGCGTCGACTACTCGCAATTCCTTGGCTTTGAATCCACGCTCATCGTCGTCGTAGTGGAAGCTCTTGCTGTCCGGGAACCAATCGAATCCCGGACCATCCTGAAAAGGCAGCTCGATGGAAGCTGCCACGTCGATCCGCTTCCCTGACTGGATGTCGAAGATGATTGGCTGAGCCTTGGCCAACACTTCTCCCGGCAATGGATACACGTAGGTGAATGCGCGTGGCCGCAACTGGCCCGGCGGAACGAATTGCAGACTGGTGAAACGTCCTGAATTTCTGGAGTCAAGGCGGTAGGTAATCAGCTTCGAAGAGTCGGGCGACCAGAACACTGCGGCAGGTTGCTTTACGTCCTCTGTGCCTTGATCGACCATCACGCGCAGCGAGGGCAGCGGGGTGGCATAGTCCCAGCCAGCTACACCGTCATTAGTCAACTGGAGCACCGTGCCGGTCACGGTGTCCCTGAGGTACAAGTTATGCTCCTTGACGTAGGCGGCCCAGCGTTTGTTTGGCGAGGCAACTTCGTCCGGCTTGGTGGTTGATTGATCCCGCTGACATTCATAGGGGGCCAGCGTGCAGGTCCATTGCGCATCGCCCACGGAAAAACGGATCGCCTTTCCGCCATCGACAAACTCGATTTCAGAAAAAGGTAGCGCCGTGGCGGAGTAGTCCTGCTTGGCAGCATGGGAGAGCGCCTCAGCTAGGCGCTCGTGATCGAAGGCCGGGCCGATGGTGTTTTGCTCTGCATCGACCTGAACGAAATCGGTCTGAGTCAAACCAACTCTGCGGTACCAGAAGCGGCTGCTCTTTTCGATCCAGTGCGGCGTTACGTCCGCCACATAAACCAGGTGCCGCGCATTGCCGGGAAGGAACTTCTCGGCCCGCTGGTAGTCTTCCAACCTACCTTGCGCGAGCGCCAGAGGGAAGGTGAGAAACAGCAACGCCAGCGCGATGACTAAGGGGCGACGATTAGATCTCATATTTGTTTCAGAATCTTTATGTGTTTCAAGTCTTGACGACAGAAAAAACCAAAGGCATCCGCCGGGGCGATAACCTTCGTCGCGCCCAGCGAATGCCTGGATATTGTTCAGCGGTCGAGCAATTCTCAGAACTCGATGTTCGCGCGCAACTCGACCTCGCGCGCTCCACCATTCGGAGAATTCAGGTATGGGTTCACGGTTCCGTTATCGAGCCCAAACCCTGTCCCCTGAATAGCATTAAAGCCACCATTCACAAATCCGTTCGTCGAACCTGGCCCGAAGGTGGGGTGATTGAAAGCATTCAGCATCTCAGCTTGCAGGCTGAAACGAACTTGCTCAGTGATTGGAAAGTGCTTGGTGATGGAGACGTCGTCGTACGTGTTGTGCGGCCCGTACAGCCATATTCGTTGCCCGAAGGTGCCCGGGGTAGTGTTCGGAGCAATATATGCCGGGTTCGCGCCGCCGGTCGAGAGCAAGTATTTGGGATTAATGAACGCAACATTCGTCGTTCCCGCAATGGGGTATTTACCAACAGAGCTTTGCAACTGCGATTGAGTGACTCCACTCAGATTTACACCACCATCGGCATAATCATTAAAGGTATTGGTTCCCCCTTGCAATAAGAATGGAGCACCGCTCTGGAACGTGAAGATTGTCCCTATAGTCCAACCGCCAACCACGCGATCCAGCACAGCATTGTTGTTGGCAAATGGCTTGCCCTTGCCGAAAGGCAGATCGTAGGTGCCGTTGATATGCACGACATTCCGAAGGTCGAAAAGAGTTGGACCATAGCTCAACCGCATGTCGCGGAGAGTAAATACGGCGCCCTGACCTAGCCAGTTGTTTTGGGTAGCGACTCCGAGGGTGTGACTCCAACTGTAATTGGCGTCAAACTGCAGACCGTGCCACGAGCGCTGGCGGAAGTCAACCTGTAGGGCATTGTAGTTGGAGTATCCCTCAGCCACCGTGTAGCTTGCGCCAATGCCTTGACCATAAGGATTGGCTTGGAAATAGTTGATCGGATATCCCGCCCCGGCCGCGTTGTAAGTGCCCGCCCCAACATTCTGCGCGCAAGGAAGGAAGGAGCTGCCAACCAAATTACAGAAATAAGGAACGGTTCCGTTGATGCTGGCCAAGGTGCTTGCCATTGCTCCGGCAGCGCCAGTTTGCAACTGAGCTACGAACTGACCATTACAGAAGTCGGCCGCGGCGCCGTCGGGGCAGGGCGCCGAAGTTTCGCCTGGCCCGACGAAGGCGCTATTGAAAATCGGCGTCGCCTGCTGGCCGGCAAGTCCATGATTGGCAAATGATCCGGCGTAATTGGCATTGCCGCTGGCGTTATTGATCGCCAGATTCGTTTGCGCATTCTTGAATTGAGTAAGAAAACTGTTGGGAAATTGTGGGGTAGTTCCAAAAATGTTGACTTCATTCGGATTTATGTTGAACCACTGGCGCTCGGAGCGGCTTCCGACATAGCGTATTTCAAGCGCCCGGGATTGCCCCACTTGTTGCTGAACGCCAAGATTCCACGATTGCGTGTAGGGCTGCTGGATGTTTGGGTTCAAGCCGTTCAAACCCGGGCCACCTTCGAATGTAAAATCCGAGGCTGGCTCGCTCGCCAGAAACGTTTTCGGCGAAAGTCCGTAAGTTGCACCTGTGAATGCCTGGGTTGGCGGAGCATTGGGATTGAAATTAGCCATCGACAAACTTCCGGGCGCAAAGGTGCCGACTCCCCCGGCGTTGTTGGCATTGAGAAAGAATGACTGGTAGTAGAAAGAGCCGAGATCCGAAGCCTGGTTCCAGACATACTGTTGAGGTTCGGTGATCTTTCTCAGCGAGTAGCCGCCACGCACGACAAAGCTGTTCGCACCCATGGGATTCCAGGCAAAGCCAAATGCCGGTTGCGGGGCCACGTTCCATGCGTTGTACGGATGGGGATTCTGAGTGAGGGTTGGATTCAAACCATTGGGGTCGCTGGTGAGAACACCGGGATTGAAAAGATCGTTCACGCCTGAGG
>JBAUVJ010000140.1:0-12338 GCA_049583165.1 Candidatus Sulfotelmatobacter sp.
AACCTGAATCCCTGGTCAAGTTCGAAAAAGCAATTCTTAAACCTTACGGGATGGTGCTGGTGACCGGTCCGACGGGTTCAGGAAAAACCAACACTTTGTATTCGTCGATCTCCCGCCTCAACCAGCCCGATACCAACATTATGACCGCCGAAGACCCGGTTGAATTTCAGTTGGGCGGTGTCAACCAGGTGCAGATGAAAGAACAGATTGGCTTGAATTTTGCCGCCGCCCTGCGTTCTTTCTTGCGTCAGGATCCAAACATCATTCTGGTCGGCGAAATCCGTGACTTTGAAACCGCGGAAATTGCTATCAAAGCCGCGCTCACCGGACACCTTGTGCTCTCAACTCTGCACACCAACGGCGCCCCTGAAACCATCACCCGTTTGATGAACATGGGAATTGAACCCTTCCTGGTCGCGACTTCGGTTCACTTGATCTGCGCCCAGCGCCTGATCCGGCGCATTTGCAAAGACTGCATCGAGACCGTTGAGGTTCCGGTGCAGGCGTTGATCGAGGAGGGATTTTCACCCGAAGAAGCCAAGACCGTGAAGATTCAAAAAGGCAAAGGTTGCGGCGTTTGCAATAACACCGGCTACAAAGGCCGCTGCGGTTTGTACGAAGTGATGGAAGTGGATGACGAGATCAGGGAACTGGTGCTGGTGGGCGCATCCGCCGTGGAACTGAAAAAGAAAGCGATCGAGCGCGGCATGATCACGCTGCGCCGCAGCGGGTTGATCAAAGTGGCGGCGGGCATGACCACGCTTGAGGAAGTTGCCCGCGAAACGATTCACTGATTTTGATTTATTGATTCGCGAACTGCTAGTCGATTCGCGATTTACAGGAAGGGAACAATTATGGGTTTGTCGTTAAGCGATCTGCTCAAAAGAATGTTGGAGATGAGTGGCAGCGATCTTCACATCACCACCAATTCACCGCCCCAGATTCGTGTTCACGGCCACCTGGTGCCGCTGGACCTGCCGCAGATGACGCCGGCCGAGACCAAGCAACTCGCCTATAGCGTCATGACCGACTCGCAGAAGCATCGCTTCGAGGAAAGCCTCGAACTCGACTTCTCCTTCGGATTGAAAGGCCTGGCTCGCTTCCGCGCCAACGTCTTCAACCAGCGCGGCGCTACGGCTGCCGTCTTCCGTCTGATTCCCTTTGAGATCAAGTCCTTCAATCAGCTTGGCTTGCCCGCGGTAGTCAGCAAGCTATGCGACAAACCGCGCGGCCTGGTGCTGGTGACGGGACCGACCGGCTCCGGTAAATCGACCACGCTGGCCGCGATGATCGACAAAATCAACAGCGAGCGCCACGACCACATCCTCACTATTGAGGATCCTATCGAGTTCGTGCATATGAACAAGAACTGCGTGGTCAATCAGCGCGAGCTGCATGCCGATACCAAGAGTTTTACCGACGCCTTGCGCGCCGCTCTTCGTGAAGATCCCGACGTGGTTCTGATCGGCGAAATGCGCGATCTGGAAACTATCGAATCGGCCTTGCGAATTGCGGAAACCGGCCACTTGACCTTCGGTACCTTGCACACTAATTCAGCCACGTCCACCATCAACCGTATCATCGACGTGTTTCCCGCTCACCAGCAGCCGCAGATTCGGGCTCAGCTTTCGCTGGTGCTGGAAGGCGTCATGTGCCAAACCCTTCTGCCAACCGTTAACGGCAAGGGCCGGGCCATGATTATGGAAATTCTTATCCCCAATCCCGCGGTTCGCAACCTGATTCGCGAGGACAAGATTCACCAGGTCTATTCCGCCATGCAATCTGGCCAGGACAAGTTCGGAATGCAAACCTTCACCCAGGCATTGGCCACGGCTTATCTCCAGAAGCAGGTTTCGCTGGAAACAGCGTTGCAGCGCTCGAGCAATCCAGACGAGCTCCAGGAAATGATTAATCGGGGCGCCACGTTGACCAATCGAGGTGGTTCGGGATCGATGGCGCGAGGGGCGGTTCCCTCAAAGGGCTAACGCGCTCACGACAATAGCAACGCGCGATTGGCCATTTGGCCGGTCAAGTAGTTCAGCAAGAGTGACGACGAGTTGAGGAGAAATTAAACATGCCAGTCTTTACATTTTCCGGCAAGGACGCCTCCGGAGAGAAGGTTACCGGAGAACGGAATGCAGCGAACAAGGCGGCGCTAGGACAGCAGCTGCGGCGCGAACGGATTACTCCGGGAGCGATTCGAGAAAAGGGCAAGGAATTTGCCATGCCCACTTTCGGGTCCGGCAAGGTCAAGACCAAGGACATCGCAATTTTCTTCCGCCAGTTCTCGGTCATGATCGACGCCGGATTGCCGCTGGTGCAGTGTCTCGAAATCCTTGCGGCCAACCAGGAGAGCCAGTCTTTCCAAAAGACGCTCAATGGCGTCCGCACCACGGTAGAAGGCGGTGCGACTCTGGCCAACGCCATGCGCCAGTATCCGCTCGTGTTCGATGACCTCACCACCAACATGATTGAAGCCGGCGAAACCGGCGGTATTCTCGACGTCATTCTCCAGCGCCTGGCGACCTATGTGGAGAAGGCCGTTCGCCTGAGAGCCGCCGTGAAATCAGCTCTTATCTACCCCGTCGCCGTGATCAGCATTGCAACCCTCATTGTTGCTGCTTTGCTCAAGTGGGTGGTGCCCATCTTCTCCAATCTTTTCGCTGGTCTGGGGGTTACTCTTCCTCTGCCCACTCGTATCGTCATGGGGCTCAGCGCCTTCGTGCAAAGTTTCTGGTGGGTTGTCATCGCAGGTTTCGCGGGATTGATCTTTGGCCTCAAGCAAATTCGCAAACACCCGCGCGGACGCTACTATTTCGATAAAGCGCTGCTCAACTTGCCGGTTATAGGAAGTCTCCTGCGCAAAATCGCCGTCGGACGCTTTACCCGCACCCTGGGCACCTTGATTACATCCGGCGTTCCCATTCTTGAAGGGTTAGCAATTACGGCGAAGACGTCCGGGAATGCCGTCCTGGAAGAAGCGTTGATGAAGGTGAGGAAAGCCATCGAGGAAGGCCGGACGATAGTGGATCCACTCAGGGAGTGCGGCGTGTTTCCCAACATGGTGACCCAGATGATCGGCGTCGGCGAGGCTACCGGTGCCATGGACAACATGTTGCAGAAGATTGCTGATTTCTACGAAGAAGAAGTGGACGCCGCCACCAAGGATATGTTGGCCCTGTTGGAGCCGGCCATCATCGGCATGCTCGGTGTAACCGTCGGCGGCATCGTAATCTCGCTGTACATGCCGCTGTTCGCCATGATCGCCAAACTGGCGGGCTAAAATCATGTTTCAAGGAGAGAAGGGTTTCAAAGTTTCATGGCGCGAATCTCGTATAAAGCCGGTGTGGAGACTTTGAGACCCTGCATTCCCGCTTGAAACTTTTAAACTTGAAACTCTGAAACCTGGTTCCTTCAATGCAATCGACGTTCGACGAGCGGAATTGGCTGGCGTGGCTGGTCAAGGTGCGAATACTCATCCTGACTTTCCTGCTCGTAACCCAGTTGGCTGTAGCGCACCTTGCGCCCGCGCGTCTTCCCGTCCGCCTTTTCGTTAGTACGATCCTTTTCTGGTTCGCCCTCTCTATTTTCTATGCAGTGCTCCTTTCCTTCTGGCAGGAGCATCGTTTGCAGGCTTCCTTGCAGGTTCTTACCGACCTGTTTTTGGTGAGCCTGGTAGTGCATGAGACGGGAGGCTGGGACAGTTCGCTGAATTTTCTTTATCCCCTGCTGATTATCGTAGCCAGTATTCTGCTCCCAAAAGTGTGGGCTCACCTGATCGCCGCACTCGCTTTCATTCTTTACGGAACGGTTCTCGAACTCAACTATTACGCCGTCGTCAAGTCGTATTGCACCACTCATCCCGGCTTCAAGGCCCTCCAAGCGATTATCTTCGTGAACTTGTTCGCCTACCTGGCCTTGGCCTACCTGGCGGGTCTATTGAACGCCAAGTTGCGGCAGGCGCGCGTGCAATTGAAACACGCCAGCGGCGCTCTGGAAAATCTTCAGATTCTGCACGAAAACATTATTCAATCCATCAGCAGCGGGCTGATCACTACTGGCTTGGATGGCCACATCACGCTGGTAAACAGCGCGGCTCAAAAACTTCTGGAGTGTACACCCGACAAGCTCTTGGGAGAGCCGGTTAACAAACTTTTCCTGGACCCGCTGCCCAACGCCGAATCGCAGCAGGCTCATGCTGAAGTGCGATTTGAGGCGCCAAATTCGATCCGCAAAACTCTACGGGTAAGAGTGGCAACTCTGAACGTACCGGAGCGGGGCTTGCTCGGCTACGTTTACGCGTTGGACGACCTCACGGACATTCGGCGACTGGAGCGGGAGGTCCGCATGCAGGACCGGCTGGCGGCGGTGGGCCGGCTGGCAGCGGCCATCGCGCACGAGATTCGCAACCCACTTACATCCATCGCGGGCTCGGTCAGCATGCTCTCGAATATTCCCGAGATGAGTAACGAACACCGGCAGTTGCTCGATATCGTCACTCGCGAATCGCAGCGCCTTAACGGAATCATCACCGATTTTCTGGCGTATTCCCGTGGCAAACAATATCGCTTCGAAAAGGTCGACTTGGTGCCGCTCTTGGAAGACACGCTTACTCTTATGCGGAACCGGATGACCGTGGAGAACACCCGCATTCGAATCGAAAGCCAATTTACCGTGCATGAAGCACGGACCCTTGCAGATGGAGACAAGATCAAACAGGTTTTCTGGAACTTCGGCGAAAACGCAGTGCGTGCCATGCGCGGCGGCGGCACCTTGCAAGTCTGCATCGAGCCCCTGGGAGACGATTGGCAAGTGAGTTTTGCCGACTCCGGGACCGGAATGACGCGGCAACAGACGGAAAACATCTTCGAACCGTTTCAGTCGAACTTCGAAGGCGGCACAGGCCTGGGCTTGGCCGTGGTCTACCAAATCGTACAGGCGCACGAAGGCAAAGTTTGGGCCCGGTCGAAACCCGGGCAGGGAACTACTTTTGTGTTGAGGCTGCGCCGCCTCGATTCGGATCGCTCCACCGCATTCGCTTCCTCCCCATCACAAACGACTGCGCCGGCTGAACTGGCCGCTGCCGCGGCAGAGGGAAGGCGGCATGGCTAACATTCTAGTCTGCGACGATGAGCGCTCCATCTGCGAAATGCTCGACATCGCCCTGCGCCGCGAAGGACACCGCGTGGAAACCGTGCAATCCGGCCAGGCCGCCAAAAATAAAATCGATGGCGCTCTTTACGATCTCATCATCACCGATATCAAGATGCCGAACATCGATGGCATCGAAGTTCTGCGCCATGCGCATCGAGTTTCCCCCGACTCTCCCGTGATTCTCATCACCGCGGTGGATGACTATGAGGCTGCGGTCGAGGCCGTGAAAGCCGGTGGCGCCTCGGACTACATTCGCAAGAGCCCCGGATTGGTCGACGAAATCAAGCTCGGTATCCGGCGGGTACTGGAAAACCAGACACTCAGCCGGCAGAACTTTGCCCTTCGCCGTGATGTTGCTTCACATAGTTCGCTCGACAATATCATCGGCTCCAGTCCGGCCATGGAAAAGTTAAAACAAACAGTGCGTACCGTCGCTTCCACTGCCAGCACAGTCCTGATTCACGGCGAGAGCGGCACAGGTAAGGAGTTGGTTGCCCGCGCCGTCCACATCTGTTCGCCGCGCGCGACTGATCCCTTTGTGTCCGTGAACTGCGGGGCGTTTCCGGAAACTTTGTTGGAAAGTGAGCTCTTCGGCTATGTAAAGGGAGCTTTTACCGGGGCTACGCAGAACAAACGCGGATTATTTGAAGTAGCTGGCGGCGGCACGATCTTCCTCGACGAAATCAGCGAAATGACGCTGGCTATGCAGGTAAAACTGTTGCGCGTGCTGCAAGAACGCAGCATGCGCCCGGTCGGCGGCACGAGCGAGATTTCCATTGATGTGCGGGTCATCGCCGCCACCAACCGCGATCTCGATAAAGCTGTCGCCGAGAACATGTTTCGCGAGGATCTCTACTACCGCCTCAGCGTCATTCCCATCCGCGTGCCCAATTTGCGTGAGCGGCGTGAAGACATTCCGCTACTGGCCAATCATTTCCTCAAAAAATATGCAGCGGCGGCGAATCGGAGCATTCTGCGCATCCACAAAGATTCGCTGGACGCTCTCTGTGGATACGAATGGCCGGGCAACGTCCGGCAGTTGGAAAATACCGTCGAGCGCGCAGTTGCTCTCGAGACGACGGAGGAATTACACATCGAGTTGCCGGCAGAGCGGCCGAAAGCCCGCGCCGCGGTCGCAGGCGTGGGATCTGCGGGAGGAGTATCCGAGATCGCGTCCGGCGCAGTGCTACCCGAAGGCGTGGGCATGGAAGTCTATGTGGCCAGCATCGAGCGCACGCTTTTACAAAATGCTCTCGACCGCTCCAATGGCGTGCAAACCAAAGCCGCCGACCTGCTCAGCATTTCCTACCGCTCATTCCGCCATTTGATGAAAAAGTACGAGCTATGAACCGCTAGAGATTCTTACCCTTCAACTGCTGCTTCCAGCCCAAAACCCGCGCCTTCGCGCCCTCCGCCTCTGCCTCCGGAATCATTCCTTTTTTCTGATAAAGCACTGACAGGCTGGTGTGGGCGAGCACGTCATCCGGGTCTAATTCTGTAATATTTTGCGCTACCACTATCGCTTCGTCGTAACGCTGCAAATCCTGCAAGGCGCGCGCCAGTCCGTGCATGGCTTCGGTAAAAGAAGGATCGGCCGCCAGCGATTCCCGGTAGGCCGTGACTGCTTCCTCAAGTTTTCCATCCGCCATCAAATCGAGCGCGGCATAGTAATGGTCTTCAGCTTTCTGGGGTGCGTTGGGATCGGCCATGGGTACCGGGTTTCCTGGCGGATTCTAACATGTAGGCGCGAGTCAGTTGTCCCGCAGGGAACGTGATGCAGCGAACCTAGTCAGCGCATAGTCGAAGAGGATGTTTTGTAGTTATGATGGGATCCATGCGTCATTCGTTGCGCTTCCTAATGAATGCCACCAAGGGCCATCGCCTGGCTCCGTGGCGCAGTCCCTATCTGCTATGGCGCATCGAGACCTACTGTGGCGTCAAGATGACGCAGATCGGCTTCCTGGAGTTTTGGGAATTTCTGTGGCGGGAGCGCACCAGCCTGTGGCGCTTTCTCAAGTGGACGGCGGAGATGGAGCGCTATTCCCATCCCAAGCCAAAGAGTCTGTAGAAAGCTTGGTGAGGTTGGTTAAAGAAAGTTGCTCTAAGCGCCCTTGCCTGCCGCCGCCGCATCACCCACAATGATGCTCACTTCGGATCCCTTGCCAGCGCCGGTCAATTGCGCCGCCGCGCCGCGATTGGCTGCGATTTCCAGAAAGCCCATGCTTCCCAGAATTCCGATCACTTCCCCGGGCGCACCTTCAGCGTAAGCCTTGCTGATTTCCGTGATCTCGCGGCTCCCGACAACGATCTTGAATTTCTTCGCCGATGCCCCAAAAATCATCGGGGCATCCTGCGGCGTAATGTTCGTGACTAGATTTCCGAACCGGTCAACCTTCAGTACGACGCCACGCAGGCGATTTCCATCCACCGCCTTCGGCTTTGGCGCGGTAAATTTCACGTAGTCCTCAACCTCTTCGCCAAACTTGAGCGTGTCGACTTCCTTCGCGAGATAAGCCGCCACGGGCGCAAAAATATCGCGCGCGTGGAAGGTGTTGCTCACCGGTTGCAGGAAATAATGCTCGGAGGTAATGTGCCGCACGTGCATGCGGCTCTCTTTGGCATAAACCAGTGACAGCACGCCATTGTCGGGCGCGACAAAGTGATATTTATCGCTCGAAGCCAGAATCGGCCGTCGCGCCGTACCCACACCGGGGTCGACCACAACAATGTGCACGGTTCGAGTAGGGAAGTAGGAATAGGCCTGCGAAATGGTGATCGCGCCATCGAGCACATCGAAAGCCTGCACGGAATGGCAAATATCGACAATTTCGGCCTCGGGAACGATATCTAGAATGACGCCTTTCATGACGCCTACAAAATGATCGTTGGTGCCGAAGTCGGTGGTCAGTGTAATAATCGGACGGTGAGCCAAGGCTTTCCTCGGATGGAAGACGGAATCTTCCCCAGGAATCGAAAGTAATCGCGGATCACGCAGGCGTCAAGGCACGGAGGTAATGCGGAACATTGGTTGGTGATTAGTGGTCAGTCGCCGAAGGCGAGACTTGAATGCCCACCCTCTCCGCTAACCACGGTTCACTATCCACTGTTATTCAATATGAATATCGCCCGAACCCGTGCGCACCGTCAGCATCGGCCCGCCGCCGCGTACTTTCCCCTGGATCTGCTTTCGGCTCTCCTGCACTCGACCCTGCACCGTCATGGTGATCGGCGGCCCAACATCCACATTGCCGGAGCTGGTGGTCAGGTCGGCGTCAAACGCCGCATTCGCAGGCAACCGCACGTGTACATTCCCCGATCCCGTGCGGATTTCCCATGCGCCCGTCTGTGCGCCCTCGCCGGTTATGTCGCCGCTCCCCGCCTCGGCATGGAATGCTCCTTGAATCCCGCGCGCTGTAATGTTGCCGGAACCGGTATGCAGATCGATATCTCCCGATCCCGTCTCTTCCAACTCAATGTCCCCGCTGCCCGTTCCGCCCCGCAGGGCGCCCGAAATTTCACGCGCGCGCACATTTCCCGATCCCGTCTGCACCTGAACCTCGCCGGTAATCCGCGAAAGTTTGATATCCCCCGACCCGCTCTTCAAGTCAACATTGCCGCGAGTCCCTTCAATGATTTGGTCGCCCGAACCGCTGTGCGCGCGAACAGTAGTGTCCGCCGGCACCGTGATTTCATAGTCCACGGAAATTTCGTGGGCATCCACGTAATCGACGCGGATGTTATTTCCCTCCTGCCGCAACGGCGGATGCTGTTCAATGTCGCTTACATCGGCGTGCCGGTTCCCGAACAACCAATGATCTCCAACAAAAATCTTCCCGTGGATGGAAACCGATCCCGCGGGACCGCTTCGCACTGTAATGTCGCCCGAATGAGTCTCGACCTCGAGATCCACCGGGCCGCTCACCTGGAACGTCTTATCGAAGGTGCCCTGCGGAGTGGAAGCGAACGCCGCGCTTGAAACCAACAGCGCTGCCGTTCCAATCGTGAGAAGTGAAAATCGGGACCGAGTGCAAATTCCTACGTGTGAATCTCGCCGATTATTCATATCGCAATCGCTCCATATAAGCAATGTAGAGGAACCCGACAGCCTGAACCCGAGAAGCGCAAGGTCTCTATTGCAGCACGACCTGGTCGCCCTCCTTCAACCCGCTGAGAACTTCCGTCTTCGCGCCATTTGAGATTCCAATGTTAACCGCAATCTTATCCTTGCCCTCTTTCCCCTTGGGATCGGGAATCTCCACTGAGGCCTTCTTGTCCTTGTCGTAAAGGATCGCGCCTTCGGGAATCTGCAACACGTTCTTGTGCTCTTCCAGAATGATCTCAGCATTGGCCGTCATTTCTGCTTTGAGTTCACCACCAGGATTCTGGATTGAAACCCGCACTTCGAACGTGGTGACGTTATCCTTCTCCACGCCCATGGGAGAAATCTTGGTGACCTTGCCGGTAAAAGTCTTGTCCTTGAACGATTCCACCTTGATGCGCGCCGGCTGTCCCAGGTAAACCTTGCCAATGTCGCTCTCGTCCACTTTGCCTTTCACATAGACTTCGCTGGTGTCGCCCAGCGTCATCACCAGCGTGGCAGAGGAACCGAGCACTAGAATCGAGCTCACCGCGTCGCCCATCTCCACGTCGCGCGAAAGCACGATGCCGTCGATCGGAGAAATAATGTCGGTATAGCTGAGCTGCTCCTCCAACTGTTTGAGATTCGCCTGATCCTCCGCCACTTGCGCCCGCGATTGCGCAATCTTCGCCTTAAGCACGGCAACCTGTGCCTTGGCGACGTTCTGTTTGTTCAGCGCCATCACATAACCTCTGTCCGCATCGTCAAGCGCCGACGCGGAAACCACGCCGTCTTTCGCCATGCCCACAGCCCGGTCATAAGCGCGCTTCAACAAGGGCACGTCCGGTCCTTCCGCGTCGACCTTGGCCCGCTCGAAGTCGGCTTCCGAACTGCTCAGGTTAGCCTGGGCAGCATCCAGCGCCGCGCGCGACTGCGCCACCTGCGCCTCAATCTCGACTTTGTCGAGTTGTGCCAGCAGTTGCCCCTTCTTCACGCGATCGCCGTAATCCACCAGCAGCTTCTTAACAATGCCGCTGGCCTTCGATTTCACTTCCACCTTAGTGATGGGCGTAACTTTCCCCGTTGCCACTACACTCTTTGCCAGGTCGCCTTTTTCCACCTTCGCCAGCTTCGTGGGATCGATCTTCGTGCCGCCGCGCGTGGCCGCGAACACACCGATCGCAATCAGCAATACGATCGCCAGCCCAACGCCGCCATAAATAAACAGCCTGCGACGTTTTTTCCGACTATTTCCGTTTCCGTTCACAACCGCCTCCTGAATACGAGCTGGAAATGGAGCCGTCCCGCGCTCTCATTTAGTTCTGTGCAACTTGTTCTACGCAACTGACCTGCGTTTTGTTCCCGTGATCTGGAACCTGGGCTTCTTTGACTTCTTAAGTTGAGATTCCCGCGGCCTGGGCTCTCAAAATCACTGGCGGCCGATTAAAGCAGATACCATCTATCACTTAGACCGCATCACGGGACAAATGGTTAGCTCCGTGGGACGGATTTTTATAACCACAACTGCCCGAACTCCCATTTATGAAGTGCAGCTGCCACTTGGCCGCCGCCATTGCAGTGCTAGAATTACCCATCCATGATCGCCTTTGTGCTGCTCCGGGTGCTTCTGATCTTTCTCCTGGTGGCGGCAAACGCGTTTTTCGCCGCTGCCGAATTCTCCCTGGTCAGCGTCCGCGACACCCGCATTCAGCAGCTCATTTCTTCTGGCCGCATCGGAGCCCGCATCGTCCAGCGCCTCCACCAGCATCTCGATGAAGTTGTGAACGGCGTGCAACTGGGCATCACCATGGTCAGTCTCACCCTGGGATGGATCGGCGAACCTATGGTAGCCAACCTGGTGGGAAACCTTCGCTTCGTTCACCAGGTTCCGCACGCGGCGGTCTATGCCCACGGCATCGCTATTGTCATCGCGTTCAGCGTAATTACTTACTTGCATGTGCTGCTGGGGGAGCTCGTCCCCAAAACTCTGGCACTCCAGCGCGCCGAGCAAATTGCCCTCGCCGTCGCCGCTCCCATGGAAGCGTTCCTCACTCTTACCAGGCCCTTGCTTTTTTTCATGCGTCGCTCCGGCGGCCTGGTCTTGAAACTTTTCGGCGCGCCCGAAGGACGCCGCACCGGCGCCATCCACTCCCCGGATGAACTCAAGCTCATCGTCACCGCCAGCCGCCAGTTCGGCCAAATTCCCGAATCCCAGGAAGAAATGATCCACAATGCCATCGAACTCGACAGCATCACGGTTCGCGAAGTCATGGTGGCCCGCCCGGACATTTTTTCCCTGCCCTCCGATCTCACCGTCGACGAAGCTCTCACTCGCGTGGTCGAAGGCCAGCATTCGCGCATCCCGGTATACGACCCGCAACGCGGCCCCGAACACATCGTCGGCGTTCTCTACTACAAGGAACTTGTCCGCTGGGTGCGGCTCAGGCTGGTCAACCTCGGCCAGCCCCTGGCCTCACGTATCGCCCGCACCCACATCGGCCAGATCATGCATGATGTGCTCGTTGTCCCGGAAACGAAGGTCTTGTCCGAGCTGCTGGATGAATTCAAACAGCGCCGCCGTCACCTCGCCGTCGTCGTCGACGAATTCGGATCGACGGCCGGTGTCGTCACTGTCGAGGACATTCTGGAGCAACTCGTCGGCGACATTGAAGATGAATTCGACATTGCCGCTCCGGAGCCTGTGTTGGTAGACGAGGCCGTGCTCGTCCTCGAAGGTTCGGTCAATATTCTCGACCTGGAGACCCAGCACGGCCTGCTCCTGCCCCGCGACGCCGGCTTCGAAACCCTGGCCGGATTCATTCTGGCCCGCCTGCAACACATCCCCTACCTCGGCGAGTCGTTCGAATACGAAGGCCAACGTTACACGGTCGAAGAAATGGAAGGTCACCGCATCGCAAAAGTGAAAATAGAAAAAGTAGAAAACATCGAGAGCAGAGCCGAAAGCGCAAATCAGGGGAGAGATTAACGAGATGCCCGCGACCCTTGTCATCCTGAGCGAAGCAGTCGCGGAGTCGAAGGACCCCTTTTGCACCTGCCCCGCTACCGGCCCCGCACGGAATTTCTATCACCATGCCGCGGTTTTTCT
>JBAUVJ010000141.1:0-1535 GCA_049583165.1 Candidatus Sulfotelmatobacter sp.
CCACATAGAAGAGCAGCTGCCGATGATTCCTGTACACATAGAACGCGACGGCGGCGTCCACCGGCATGCCCAGCAGGGCGGAATCCGCGAACGCGATCGCGAATACGCCCCAAATCCCGAGCGGTGCGAGCAGATGCAAAATCCACGCGGTGTACCTCGCCAGAATGTGCCCGATAGTTTTCAAAGGGAATTCAGTCTACGTGAAAAGCCACTCCCTATTCACACAACTGAAACATTTCGGTGGGCGTTCATCGCTAAGCGTTTGTTTACTAACCCATTACCTTCGACTGAAGACTGCACCATTGTTGTTGCATATTTCATCGCCCCGTAACAATCCCTCGCTATAACTGAGGTATGGATCTGCACGTGTACAACACGCTAATCCTTTCCGACCTGCACCTGGGTGCAGAGACCAGCCACGCCCGCGAAGCAACGCGCGTGCTCAAGGAAAACCGCTTTCAGCGGCTGATCCTGCTGGGCGACATTTTTGCCGACCTCAACTTCGCCCGCCTTACCAAAGACCACTGGAAGTTTCTCGGCTACATTCGCAAGCTTTCCAATCCCAAGCGCAACATTGAGGTCGTATGGGTGGAAGGCAATCACGACCACGGACTCACTAACATCATGTCGCATCTGGTGGGCGTCCGCGTCTACCAGCACTACGACTGGCTCTACGATGGCCTGAGGCACGTTGCGATCCATGGTCATCAGTTCGACGGCTTCCAGGTCAACAACCTGCGGTTCAGCAGACTGGGCACTTCGCTCTATCTCAAGTTGCAGAAGCTCGATTTCAAGAGCAAGCCGGTTGCGCGGCTCATCGACCGGCTGAATACGCGTTGGCTCCGCATGTCGTCGAAGGTCTCCGGGGGAGCTTTGCAATACGCCCGCGAGCAAGATGCCGATCGTATTTTCTGCGGCCACACCCACGAGGCCGTCCACGTTCAAGAGGACGGAATTCATTACTACAATGCAGGGGGCTGGGTCGACTCTCGCCTGACTTATCTCACCATTGACGAACAGGGGGTTCAAATCCATGACTTTAACGAACATGACTTTAACGAGCAGGAGTACAACGAGCGAGCTGACCATCGTGATTCCAGCCAAGAACGAGGCCAAGCTGATTCCACGCCTGCTGACTTCGCTTACGAATCAGGACTACTCGAAGATATCGAGTACGAAAGTGTTGGTCGCTGACGCGAACTCGACCGATGGCACTCCCGCTATTGTTCTCAGCTTCCGCGGCCGCCTGAATGTCAGCGTAATCCGCGGCGGAATGCCCTCCGTCGGCCGCAACCTGGGAGCCGGCCAGGCCGAAAGCGATTACGTTCTCTTTCTCGATGCCGACATCGAACTGGCCCATCCCTCGGTGATCCGCCGTGCCATCGAACTGGCTCAGTGCCATCAGCTTCACTGCGTGACCACGAATATCTTTTGCCGCGGCGGCAACTGGATCGACAAGTTGTTTTATGCCGCCAACGACCTTTTCCAATACCTCTCGCGCCTACATCATCCCTTCGCCACGGGAATGTTCATGC
>JBAUVJ010000142.1:0-14346 GCA_049583165.1 Candidatus Sulfotelmatobacter sp.
TTCGATACACTTGTCCGAGTTCAATTGATTACGCGTCGGGTCAAAAATCTTTGGGTCGAGAGGAACAGATGGAAGCACTTTCAGGTCTATTCCGAGTTTTGACTTGTAATAAGCGGGCGCCCACTCAACGGATTCCCCATCAGCAAGGCCCATGGGCACAAGATAAACATTCTTGGCCGGCACCGAAGGAAGCCGAAGAGAACGAACAGGAGTGAGGTCAATTTTTTCTTTATTGCTTTCAGCCGCAAATACAAGGCGGGAAAAATCCCAGACGCCGTTGACCTGGGTGGCGACCCCATAAAGGTGTCCACTACCACGTGATCCGGTTAATCCTACTGACCATTCTGCGAATTGCGAGTCGCTGAATGGAAACATGTAGCCGAGGGCTGGCCTTCTCACCTGGATATCGCTTCCAAGCGCACCTTGCACAGCAATTGAAGAAAAGGCCGCACTCAGGGACTTTGAGTAGGCTTCGGACCCTAAGAGCCGGTTATCCAAGTAAACCGCTGTGGCGATAACGGCGACGGCGGCAAAAAGCAGTACACCTCCAACTGCATACAGTAAAAAATAGGCTGCCGAACTTCTCGGGACGCGAATCCGTTGATCGTAGGCGCAGTTTGGGCAGGCCGACCCAGCAAGGGGTAGTGGAGAGCTGCATCGCTGGCACACTCTAGCTTCCGCAGAAGTTAGCATACTAGATAACTAACACGACGTCTCTTACGTTTGGAGATTACCTTGGGGTTATAGAGAGGCAAAATACTGCCACATCGGAGGGCGAGGAGTGGTCGAAGGGAATAATGAAATCTGGTGCGCCCGGAGAGATTCGAACTCCCGACCTATTGCTCCGGAGGCAATCGCTCTATCCATCTGAGCTACGGGCGCCCACCAACAGCTTCAGTTTACATGCGTGCGCTAGGAAGCATCAATGGAGGACTGCGCAACCAGCGTCTTCGGTGCTGTTTTGCACCTGACGCACTACTTCCAGAATAATCTTGCAGGCAACAGGGCTGGCAGTTGAGACAGGAACACGCCTACATTCGCGGCACCCTATGGCTCGTATCTATCCAAATCTTCGAACCCTTACCAGCGGCCCCCGCCGCCTCCACCACGTCCGCCCCGGTCTCCGCCGCGATCTCCTCCTCGGCCTCCGCCCCGCCCTCCGCGGTCGCGTCCACCGCCTCCGGCGTGTTCGGTCTTGGGGCGCGCCTCGTTCACGTTGAGCGTGCGTCCGCCCACCTGCGAGCCGTTCAATGCAGTAATGGCCTTATCTCCGTCTTCATTACTGGCCATCTCCACAAAGCCGAAGCCGCGCGAACGTCCGGTATCGCGGTCCGTCATGATGCTGACCCGATCGACTTGCCCGTGCGGTTCAAACATCTGCCGCAGTTCGTCTTCCGATGTGTTAAAGCTCAGGTTTCCTACAAAAATATTCTTCAAGCGTCTTCCTCTGCATTGAGCTGTCGAAGTGCGAGCTGGATGCGGCGGGACTGGCAGGTCGGGAACACCTTCCTGAAAATCGAGACCGGAGCTGGCGAACAGTCGAATGCGGCCAGAAGTATAGCAGGTTTGTCAAGCGGGACATGTTAAATAGCAGGGAATAAGCGGGTGCGAGGGTTCGCTAACACTGGTCGACTTGCCAGAACCCTTCACGACGATAGCCAATTTGTAATAGCCGATTCTTGGGATCGTGCCGCTTGCCGCAGGATGGACAGATTAGATACCGGCTCCACGAAGTTCCCAGGCGGTCGTAATTTTCCGCCACTGCGAACGTCTTCCCGCAGCTGCACGGGACCAGAAACATTCGCAGCGTGCGGTCGTCGGTTTTCCCGGATTGCCCGCGAGACTTCACGCTTTTTCCACCGCTTCCACTGCGCGCTTCTTGCGCTTGTTCGATTGCAGAACTTTCTTGCGCAGCCGCAGTGATTTCGGAGTGATCTCCACGAATTCGTCGTCCGCAATGAATTCGATCGCCTGCTCTAGATTCAGGTTCCGGAAGGGCACCAACCGAATCGCCTCGTCGGCAGTCGACGCCCGCATGTTCGTGAGCTTCTTTTCCCGAACCGCGTTGACGTCAAGATCATCGTCCTTGGCATTCTCGCCAATGATCATGCCTTCATACAGTTCAACCCCGGGACCGACGAAAAGCTCTCCGCGTTCCTGCAAACCCCAAAGGGCATAGGCCGTGGAAGTGCCAGACCGATCCGCGATAAGCGCACCCGTGAGCCGGTGGGGAATTTCTCCCTGCCATTCCGTGTAGCCATCGAATAGAGAATTCATCACGATCGTTCCGCGCGTATCGGTAAGCAATTGGCTGCGCAGGCCGATCAATCCACGGCTGGGCACACGGAATTCGATACGAACCCGCCCGTAGCCGTGGTTGTGCATGTTAGCGACCTCGCCCTTGCGCGATCCCAACTGCTCCATAACGACTCCCACGAATGCTTCCGGTACATCCACCGTAAGATGCTCGACTGGTTCCATCAGCTTCCCGTCGATGCGCTTGGTGACGATCTCCGGTTTTCCGACCATGAGTTCGTAACCCTCGCGGCGCATCATTTCGATGGTGATCGAAAGCTGGAGTTCGCCGCGTCCCAGCACCTTGAATGAGTCCGTGGTGCCCATCTCTTCCACGCGCAAAGAAACGTTGGTGAGCAGTTCCTTCGCCAGCCGCTCGCGAAGATTTCGCGACGTCACATAGGTTCCTTCGCGTCCGGCAAACGGCGAAGTATTCACCGTGAAGGTCATTGCGATCGTCGGCTCGTCGATCACAATCGGCGGCAACGGCGCGGGGTTCACTGCATCCGTAATCGTCTCGCCGATCGTGATTCCTTCCACTCCGGCGACGGCAATAATGTCGCCTAACACCGTCTCCGTGATGTCGGTTCGCTTCAATCCCGAAAAAGAAAACAGCTTGGTGATCTTAGTTTTGTGCATCACCCCGTCGCGCTTAGCAATGACCACGTCTTCGCCGGTATACATCGTCCCGTTAAATACGCGTGCGATTGCCAGCCGCCCCAGAAAATCGCTGTAGTCGAGATTTGCTACCAGAATCTGCAACGGACCTGCCGGGTCGCCCTCGGGCAGCGGAGTCGTTTTCAGGATTGCGTCAAACAGCGGACGCAAATCCTCCCCTCCTCCCTTCATGTCGGTAGACGCCGTTCCTTCCTTTGCATTGGTGTACAAAACCGGAAAGTCGAGCTGATCTTCCTTCGCGTCGAGATCAATAAACAGATCGTAGATTTCGTTGAGCACTTCTTGCGGCCGCGCGTCCGGGCGGTCAATCTTGTTGATTACAACGATGGGAGGCAGCTTTGCCTCCAGCGCCTTGCTCAACACGTAGCGTGTTTGCGGCAGCGGACCTTCGCTGGCATCCACCAGCAGCATTACCCCGTCCACCATCTTGAGGGCGCGCTCCACTTCGCCGCCAAAATCGCTGTGGCCGGGAGTGTCCACAATGTTGATCTTCACATCGTGATAGAAGATGGCCGTGTTCTTGGCCAGAATGGTGATGCCGCGCTCGCGCTCAAGTTCGTTCGAATCCATCACGCGCTCGACGTGATGCTCGTTGGAGCGAAACGTGCCGCTTTGTTGAAGCATGGCGTCGACGAGCGTGGTCTTACCGTGGTCCACGTGCGCGATGATGGCGATATTGCGAATGCTCAAACTCAAAATATGATTGTCCTTTTATTGGCAGACTGTATTGTCAGACCGGCTGGCGGGAGCAGATGGCAATTCCGCCGCCGAGTGCCCTTCCTATAACTTTACTATGGGTTGAAGGTTCTCAGGAGATTACCTCGCACTTACGTGCAACAGGCCGGATCGTGGGGATATTCAAAGCGGGAGCGATTGAAGAGATTGACGAAACGATGAATATTAGCCCAGCGCCGCACTCTGTTTCGGTGCGGGCCGTCCCGCCAGCCGCGCTTCCGCTTCCTTCACGGCGCGCTGTGCCGCACGGATTCCTTGATTGGTCGTCGATTCCGGACCTTCCGAATCCGTGTTCGCAAAGAACACACGATCCATGGGATGGCGCACGAGTGGCTGGACCTGGGTATAAAGCCTTGGCGTTGACATATACAAAGGATGCCCGCGCCGGTAAATGTGCACTTCGACGGGATCGATGTCTAACCCAGGCATTAATTTTTGGAAGTCGCTCAATACGTTGGCCGCGATCTTGCGTGCGCCGATTTCATTGAGCAAATAGCCGCGATCTTCTTCTTTCATCGGCGTGTAGCAGCTGAGAATATTGAGCTTTTGCTGGTAGCCGGGCTGCTTCTGAATGACCCAGTCGGCAACAATTACGTCAGTAAAACTGTTGCCGGGGCACCAGGTGTCGTAGCCATGATTGAACACCGGTTTATCGAAAATCAGATTCACTACGGGATAAGGAATATAGCGAATCTGGTGCATGGCGTCGCTTTGTTTGTCGGGCAAGCCTTCCACGATGCGCCGCGTGATGAACTTGGGCGTTGCCATAATCACGGCCTTGGCTGCGACCGTCTTCAACTCGCCGCCAAGCATGTACGTTACCTGCACCTCTTCTTTTTCGGAGACTACGCTGACGGTGGTCGCTCCGGTTTGCATCCGGTCTTTGTATTTCTGCTGAAGAATATCCGCCAGTTTTTTTGTGATCGCGCCTAATCCGCCGGGCCAGGTATAGCGGTCGTCTGTTCGACTCTCTTCCACCATCTCCTGCAAGGTGTAAATGGCCAGTGCCGCGGCCGTCTCTTCGGTCGTCGCGCCCCAATTGGAGGGCCCGAAGTTATCCCACCATTGCTTTAACTCGGCGGGATATCCCTTCACGAAATCGGCAAATGGTTGATTGAAGAGTTCCTTGCCGCGCTTTTTCACGTCGATGGCGAGCATTTCTTTTTTGAACTTCTGGAAGCTCTCGCGAACCGGCGCAGGATAAGGCAGTTTGCTTAGGCCCTCGCCCCAGGTATCGAGGACCAACTCACCTTTAATGATGCTCGCGTCTGAATTGTTGACGGGCAGTGGCTCGAGTCCAATTTCCTTCGCGAAAGGGTAGGCATATTCATCCCTGGTTATGAAGGCTGATCCTGTCGCATAGCTGCTACCTTCGTACTCCATCTCATAGGCGTTGCCACCCCAATGCGGCTCTTTCTCCAGCAAAAGAAAATCGCGATGCTGCAAGCGATAAGCGGCCGCCAACCCGCTTACGCCGCCACCGACAATCACTACATCGTGACGCGCCGAAGCCGGAGGACGCGTGAACACTTTTCCATCGCGCACCTGGTGGCAGATTCGATTGTCTTCGCCATCCACATCGGCGGCGTGATTTTTCTGCGCGTCTGCGGTTTGCGCCGAGACCAAAGAAAGATCGATTGGACATCCTGCCGTTACCGCGCCCGCAACTACAAATTTGATAAATTCCCTGCGACTCGCGCTCATGCCGCATGTCCCTCCGCAGCTTCCACAATTTCAGTGCCTGCCTCCAGCGCGCCTTCACCGCGCACCCGTAAGCGGTACCAAAAGATAATCGCCACCAGCGAAAACACAAAGATGATGGTCGACACTGCATTGATCTCCGGCGTGATGCCCCGGCGCAGCCGCCCCCAGATTTCCAGCGGAAGCGTGTTATCGCGCCCGATCAAAAAAAAGCTGACCGCGATTTCGTCCATCGAAAGCGTAAAGATGAGCAGCGCGGCACCGATAATCGGCAGCTTCAAATTCGGCACTGTGATGCGCCAGAACGTTTGCCAGTAATTGGCTCCCAGATCGAGCGAAGCTTCTTCCTGCGCCCGGTCGAGTTTTTGCAGGCCTGCGAATACTTCAGTGGTGGCGATGGAAATCAATGCGGTGCCGTGTCCCAGGATGATCGTCATCAAGCTGAGCTTGGTCCCGAACAGGTTGAACAACATGAGCAGTGAGAGGCCCGTAATGATGCCGGGCAAGATTAGCGGCAACAGCACCAATCGGCGGAATATTGCCTTTCCGGGAAACTGCGCGCGTTCCAGCGCCAGCGCCGCTGGCACACCGAATGCGAGCGAAATCACCATTGTCGCCAGCGCAACCTGGAGACTGTTGAGCACCGAATCCCAGATCGGACCGTCGGCAAAAAGTGTGCGATACCAGTCCAGGGTCAGATGGTGCGGCGGGAACCCGCCGACTCCATCGCCATTGAACGAATAAAGAATAAGGATTGCGATCGGCAGGTAGAGAAATGCAAACACAGCTGCGGCATGTAAGAGCAGCCATCGTGAGCCCGAAGCAAATTTCGGATCGCTCACGAGAAGCTCCATTTCTTTTCCAGCCGCTCCGAGAAAAACAAGAGGCCCACCACCAGCAGCAGCATGCACAGCGAAATCGCAGCCCCGAGCGGCCAGTTGTATGCCGCGCCAAACAGGCTGACGACGATATTGGAAATCATGATGCCGCTTGGCCCGCCCAGCAGCAGGGGCGCAAGGAAGTCGCCGAGGCTCAAAACGAAAGCAAACGTTGCCCCTGCCACCACTCCCGGAATGGAGAGCGGAAGGATTACTTTCCAGAACGTTTGCGCGGGAGTTGCTCCGAGGTCATGCGATGCTTCCACCAGGTTGCGCGGAACGTGCTCCAGCGCCGCGTAAATCGGCAGAAACGCAAATGGAGTATAGATGTGCGTCAGCGTCAGCACCACGGCAAACGGGCTGTACAGCAGAAACTCCAGTGGATGCTTGGTGATGTGTACGTATTGCAGCAAAGTATTCAGCACGCCATCCGAACCCAGAATGGTCTTCCATGCATAAGCCCGCACCAGATAACTGACCCACAGCGGGATGATTACCAATTGATATAGCAAATCTTTTTTGTTGCCCGCGTAAAAAGAAAGAAAATATGCCAGCGGATAACCGAGCAGCAGAGAGAAGAGGGTGACGCGCGCGGCGATCCACATCGAGCGCAGCAATGTCTGCCAGTAAACATCAACCCGCAACAGTTCGCCGTAGTTTGCGAGATTCCAGGAATGCACAATCGTCTGCGATGGCGAGACGGACCAGAAGCTGTAGCAGAACATCAGCAAATACGGCAGAAGCAGAAATACTGTCACCCATACCAGCGGTGGCAGAGTGACGGCCGTTTTGTAAGCTCGCGAAAACATCAGATTCGTTCGGGAGACTCGCGCACCAAAACCGCATCTTCGGGAGAGAATTCGAGTTCGATATCCTCCAGCACGGTGCCGCTGGCCGGAGTTCGCACCACCAGCACCAACCCTTCGCCGCACTCCACCCGAATCAACTCCGTAGCCCCATGAAATGCCTGATGGCGAACTCTTCCACGGACGCGCACGCCGCCGGCTGCGGAGGTATTCGTCGTCGCGACTCGAACTTTCTCCGGTCGTAACGAAAAAAGAGCCGGGCCGTCCGGAAGGTCTGACGTCCATATCAGAGAAGCGCAACGCACCACTCCGGCTCGCACTTCGGCTTTCAGTAGATTGGTGTGCCCTATGAACTGCGCAGCATAGGCTGTGGACGGCCGTCCGTAGATTTCCCGAGGAGTCGCTACCTGTTCTAACTCCCCTGATCGCAGCAAGGCAATCCGGTCCGACATCACCATTGCTTCTTCCTGATCGTGGGTCACAAAGATGAAAGAAATTCCGACTTCGCGCTGCAAGGATTTCAATTCCACCTGCATCTGGCGCCGTAAATTCGCGTCCAGCGCCGAAAGCGGCTCATCCAGCAACAGCAGTCGAGGACGGTTTACCAGCGCCCGTGCCAGCGCGACTCGCTGCTGCTGCCCCCCGCTGATCTTCGAGGGCTTCGACTTTGCGTGAACTGACATCTTTACTTTCGCCAGCGCTTCGGTCACGCGCGATTCGATCTCCGTCTCAGGCCTTTTCGCCACGCGCAGTCCGTAAGCCACATTCTGTTCGACGGTAAGGTGCGGAAACAGCGCATAGGATTGGAACACAGTGTTCACGCGACGCCGGTAAGGAGGTTGGCGATCCAGTCGTTCTCCTCCCATCCACACTTCGCCGGCGCTCGCAGTCTCAAAGCCCGCGATAATCCGCAGCAGCGTCGTCTTGCCCGACCCACTCTCCCCCAGGATCGTGAGAAACTCTCCTTCCGCTACGTCCAGAGAAATATCCCGCAGCACGATATTCTTGCCAAAACTTTTGGCAACTTTCTGGATTTTGAGCAGCGGCGTTCGGCCCGCGGCATCGCTGCCCGGCGTGTTGCTGATTTCAGAACGAGTCATCAGTCCCAACGATTGTCACCGCTTCTTCACACAACTGATGCCGAGAATTAACCGAGGCTCGCTACTACTGCGCCGCTTTGACCTCGTTCCAAATCTCGTTGTATTTGGCGCGTCGCGGCACATTCTGCCAGAAGTAGAGCTGCTTCTGGTAATTGTCCACATCGTCCAGATGCAGGCTTGTTACTTCTGGTGCCGTCATGAATTGCGCCGCCTGCGGGTTCGCCGGCGTGTACCCTGTAACATCCGTTACTTTTTTTTGCGTCTGCGCTTCGATCATGTACTCGAGAAACGCGTAGGCTAGATCTCCATTCTCGCTTCCGGCCGTGATCATCAGGTGATCGATCCATCCCGTGGTGTTTTCCTTCGGAATAGTCTCCCCGATCGGGAAGTGGATTTTGCGCAGTTGATTGGTCATCAGCGGCCATCCCATGGCTGCCACGATTTCGTGATTCTGAAAAAGATTGGTTAGCTCCCCACCGGTTGACCACATCTTGCGAATATTCGGTTTCAATTCCAGCAACTTATTTTTCACCGCGGTAAGCTGTTCGTCGGTCAAATTGTAGAGTTGCGAAGGGTCAGGTTTGTCGTAGCCCAAAACCTGGGCAGCCATGTAGATGGTCGAAAGATCGTCCCACACGGAAATCTTTCCGCGATACTTCGGATCCCAAAGCACATTCCAGCTTTCAGGAGGCGTGGTAAAAACCGTCGTATCGTAGAGCAACGGGTCCGGGCCCCACATAAACGGAACTCCGTAGACCTGGCCGTTCATGCGCACCAGTGGCAGGGAAGTAAGCTGCGGAGAAAGCTGCGCGTATGCCGGAAGTTTGGAAAGATTAAGCGGAGCGGCAAATCCCTTCATGGCAATGGCAGTCGCTACATCGCTCGACGGTGAAATCACGTCGTAATTCGAGGCCGCGCCGCCGTTGAGTTTGGTGGTCAGTTCGTCGCTCGATCCCATATACGACGCCGATACTTTGCAATGATGCTGTTCCTCAAAAGCTTTGACGAATGACGGATCGGCGTAGCCCTCCCATACCAACAAATTCAGCGTCGGCATTTTCTTCGTGCAGGAACCGGTGAACAGCGTCACCGCCAACAGCAATGGCAGCATTATCCGGGATCGCATCGTCAATTGTCCCTCCTCGCACTGCTGGAGCCGGCATTCACTCGGTCTTTGCATTTCAAAACGTTGGCGGCGTATTCACCCACAGGACCCAAGTCTCGGCTCGCCCAGGATTTTTCCAGTGATGCGGAGTCGCGCTTTCAAAATAAAAACTGTCTCCCGCCTTGAGACGGTATTCTTCTTTCTCCAGTGTGATCGTAAGTTCTCCGCGCAATATATACAGGAACTCTTCGCCATCATGGCTATAAGAGTCGCCGCTTCCCGCTTCCGCCGCCACGCGAAACAGATGCGGCTCCATCACCGTGTTTCCCCAGGCCAGTAACTCCATGCGAACCCCGGGACCAGCTTCCAGCACTTTCCTTTGTCCGGGTTGCACCTGCCGGCTGCTGGCTCCGTTCGCATCAAAAAAATCCAGAATGTTGGTCTTATAAAACCGCGCCAACTTACGCAGCGTACCCACGGAACCACTCATCTGCGAGCGCTCGAGCGCGCTCAGAAATCCCACTGATATGCCGACGGCCTGTGCCACCTGCGCCAATGACAATCGCCGCTTCGCCCGCAATTGCCGCAAGTGAGAACCGATGGCCCCGGCGCCTCCGTCTGCCGCTGGGCGTGCTCGGCCCTCCCTTCGCAGCAGTTCCACAATCGCCGGGGCGTTCAAGCCGCGCACCTTGCGCAAAAAACGCGCCCGCTTCAGCAACTTCACGTCGTCCAGTGTATACAGCCGATACTTGCTCTCGGTGCGCCGCGGACGCGTGAGCCCCAGGCTCTCCCACGAGCGGATTACCGACGGAGAAACACCCACGCGCCGCGCCACGTCTCCGATCTTCAAGTAAGGTTGAGCGCCGAATGAATTCATCGTTGGCCGGAGAAGCATTCAAGATTTCTATGGGTGAGAACGCGTTTTTCTCCTTGACAGCACGCGGACCCTTCTCTAACCTTGCGGGATTATAGCAAGGTTGTGGCTGCACACAAGCTGTCGTTTCTAAGAAAAAATAACTTCCCCTACAGAGTGCGTGGAGAAGATGCCTGGAGGTTCCATGCCGTCACTTCGAGCCCGCTGGACCATGATGTGTCTAAAAACAATGTGTCTGAAAACGATTTGCCTGGTTCTCGCGATCCTTTTCCTGACTCCCACTTTGCTTAACGCCCAGGGTGCCAACGGCCGCATCGTAGGTCGCGTGGCCGATCCTTCCGGCGCGGTTCTTGCAGGAGTCAAGATCACTCTGGTCAATGAGGCGACCGGCATCAGCCGCGACGCACTGACCAGCGACAGCGGCGACTATACCTTCGTCGAGGTTGTTCCCGGCACTTATACCGTGCAGTTTGAGCTGACGGGATTTAAGAAAAATGTTCAGAAGAGTGTGATCGTCGACGTCAACCAGGTCGTTACCTTGAACTCCGCCCTGCAAATCGGCGGATCTCAGGAAATTGTCGATGTTACGTCAGAGGCTCCTCAGGTTGACACCACCAGCACTCAACTCGGCGCCGTGATCAACGACCGCTCGGTAAACGAACTTCCGCTTAACACCCGCGATACCTACCAGTTCCTCCAACTTCAGCCAGGAGTTCAGTCCCAGTTGGGGTCCAGCGGCAGCTTGTTCGCGGGTTCCGACGATCCCGGTTCCGTCTCCGTCAACGGCGGCCGCACCCGCGCCAATAACTTCAGCGTGAACGGCGGCGATGCCAACGATCAGTTCGTAAATACGCCTACGATTCAGCCGACTCCCGATGCGGTCGAGGAGTTTCGTGTTATCACCAATACGTTCGACGCCGAATACGGCCGCAACTCCGGCTCCGTGGTCAACGTGATCACTAAATCTGGCGGCAATGCCTTCCACGGAAATCTCTACGAATATTTCCGCAACACGATTCTCGATTCGCGCGGCTATCCCGATACCACCAAACCACAACTGAACCAGAATCAGTTTGGGGGCACATTCGGCGGGCCAATCAAGAAGGATCGCACCTTCTTCTTCTTTTCTTATGAAGGGCGCCGTGTCCGTGATGGTGTGCCCGGGCAGTTGCTGAACGTGCCCACCGGCAGTCCTGGACCGGGGGGAGCACCGGGGACGGGAGAATTTGGTGGAAACTTCACGGCCGCAGGCGGCTTTGTCGCACCAACGCCCACGAGCACGGGTTCAGGCGGCATCCAGCCCGGCGGCTTTATTGCCAATGTGCTGGACGGTCGAACCGGATGTGACGCCGCCCTGGGCTACACGGTTGCGAGCGTTCCCGCTGACCCGAACACCGGTCTCAGCGATTGGTCCTCGATCTTTCCCAAGAATACGATTCCGACGCAGTGCCAGGATCCGGTGGCCTCTAACTTACTCCAGCAGTTCGTTCCTGCGGCCAACATCGGGAGCAACCAAAATCAGGTGGTCCCTGTCCGGACCATCAACGCCGACCAGTTTACGGTTCGCATCGATCACAAGATCAACGACCATCAGAACTTCACGGCTTATTACTATTTCAATGACAACCGGGAGCTTGATCCCTACGACATCTTCGAAGCAGCCGGCGCCAATACCCCGGGGTTCGGAAACTACAACAATCTCCGCAACCAGCAATGGAACTTCACCCATACCTGGACCATCAATAACGCTCTGGTGAATGAGGCTCATTTCACCTACATGCGCGAGGGTGAACTCGGATTTATTAAACCTCAAACCACTGGCGGACTCACCTCGACCTGCACCGGAGCGTCTGCGGCTTTCTGTTTTACCGGCACCTCTGATTCCTCGGCCATCACCAGTGAATTCGGCACGGCTGCGAATCTTGGGATTACCCCGGGCCTGCCCGCAAGCCTCACCGGAGTTCCTTACGTAAACATCTCCGGCGGCGCGTCGTTCGGAAACAACTTCGAAGGCTTCCTGCCACAGGTTGGAAACAGTTTTCAGTGGTCCGACAGTTTGACTTGGGTGAAAGGCGCCCACACTTTCAAGTTCGGTGTAGATGTCCGCCGCATGCGCTTCGATCAGTACTACTACTTCGATCTCAACGGTGAATATACCTTCGATAACAGCGGCCCGAACGGTATCATTCCTGCCGACGGCGACCAGTATGCCGAGTTTCTGTTGGGTTTGGCGGATGGCTACACCCAAGGCTCCGGTCAGCGTGAAGATGTTCGCAGTACTGCCGCTTATCCATTCGCGCAGGATAGCTGGAAGGTCAAACCCAACTTGACCTTGAATTACGGTCTGCGCTGGGAATTCAGTCCTCCCCCCACCGATATTAGTGGACACGTTGAGACTTTCCGACCCGGGCAAAACTCCACCGTCTATCCCTGCGGCATTACCAACAACACGTCGTACTGGCAAGGCTTGGGTGTGGCAAATCCCACCTGCGCCAACACCGGCAGTGAACCGACAGGACTGGTGGTTCCGGGCGACGCCGGCGTCCCCGCTGGAATGACTTCAACCTATTACAAATCTTTTGCCCCGCGCGTTGGCATAGCCTACAGCCCCGGCAAAGACGGCAAAACCAGCATTCGCGCAGGCTGGGGTCTTTTCTATAACCCTATCGAAGAGCTGGTTCTGGCCCAGTTCGGCGCCGAACCTCCGTTTGGGGGAAGCTCCTCGCTCTCCGACGTCTTTTTCAACACCCCGTTCGTGAATCAGGGCGAGTTCACGGCGCCCAATCCTTTCGGCGGCATTATCACACCCACGAAGGGCCAGCCCACCGATTTATCGTTGTTTCGACCAATCCTCCTCTATGGAGAGTTTGAACCCCATCTGCGCTCGCAGTACACCACGCAATACAACCTCACGCTCCAGCGCGACCTGAGCAATAACACCATGCTCCAGGTTGGCTACGTTGGGTCGCAGGGCCACCGTCTGCTGGCCACTCACGACATCAATGCCTCCAATCCGCAGACTTGCCTGGATATCATCAGTATCGCGAACGCCAATCCAGCAAACGTGAACTCTTACGGTTCCCCGGCAACTTGCGGTCCGACTGTCGAAGATTCGCAATGGAGCGTGACGGTGCCCTCCGGCTTTCAGTTTCATATGCCCAACGGCAGCATCGTCAACGGCGCCAACCAAACCCTCAATCTTGTAGGGCTGCGGCCATATTCCTCTCCGAACTGCAATTCGGCGCTGGCCGCGTTTACAGCTGGCACTGGTTGTCCTGTCGACGGTACTCCCGTCTTCACCGACATCTTTGCCGAAGATACCATCGCCAACTCCAACTACAACGCACTGGAGATGATGGTGCAGAAACGTTTCTCGCATGGTTTGCAATTCCAGGCCGCGTATACCTTCAGCAAATCGATCGACGACGGCTCCACCTTCGAGGAAACGCTCGATCCCTTCAACTACCGCGCCAGTCGCGCATTGTCGCTGTTCAATTCGAAACAGCGCTTCGTGATTAGCTACGATTGGGAGCTTCCGATTCGTAAGTACTCGGGGTTTACCGGCAAGGTGGTGGATGACTGGGAGGTTTCCGGGATCACCCAGTTTCAGAGTGGTTTCCCGATCCGCCTGAATACTGAGGACGACACCGAGCTGATCAATAGCCTGTTCTTCCTGGGCACTGAGGCGCCAAGTTTGGTGGCGCCGTTCCAGAAACTGAATCCTAGAAACGTACTTAATGTTCCTTCGCTAGGCGTCTCGTCATCCGGCTACTGGTTCAATCCCGCCGACTTCGCGACGGCTGCGACAAACCCGCTCAACGCTTCCGTTCCTACCCTCGGCAGCTTCAATAATGGAACTCAGCGGACCATTTGCTGCGGACCTGGGTTGGACGACTGGGACTTTTCCGTTCACAAGAAAATCGCGCTCACCGAAACCAAGTACTTTCAGTTTAGGGCGGAGATTTTCAACGTTTTCAATCACACCAATTATTCGAACCCGGACGGCGGTTTTTCCGACGGTCCAACATCGTTCGGTAAGATCACATCGGCGGGCGATCCCCGCCTGTTGCAATTTGCCTTGAAGTTTTTCTTCTAGCTTTAAGGACTAAAATTAAGAAGTATCCCCGGGCGGCTTGCCGTCCGGCATTCTAATGGCCCGCTCACAGAAATGGCG
>JBAUVJ010000143.1:0-10452 GCA_049583165.1 Candidatus Sulfotelmatobacter sp.
TGGTAGCGCGCATCGGAGAGCATCTGGCGTCCGGCCGCGAGGTGTTCGCTTACTTTAAGCATGAAGAAACGCCGGAAGGAGCGCTGTATGCCTTGGAGTTGTTGCGTAGCCTGAGAAAGCCTTAGCAGTCGGCAGCTCAGCCATGCGACGAACCTGCTTTCTTACTTCCTGTAACGTCCGATAACGCGCATACTCAATTTCATCCCTCAGCATGGCTGCCGACGCCAACTCTCGCGTGCTTTCCAGCTTTCTCGACTACTTGAGAATCGAGAAAGGATTGTCACCGCTTTCCGTCATCGCCTACACCACCGACATTTGCCAATTTGGGGAGTTCCTGGAAAAGCGCAAGCGATCGCTGTTGAATGCCCGCCGCCCGGATGTGCGCGAATTTCTTCAGCAGCTTTTCTCCCATCAGGTGGACGGACGGAGCGTGGGACGGAAACTCTCGGCGCTTCGCCATCTGTATCGCTATCTTCTGCTGGATAAAAAAATCGATCACGATCCCACGTTAGATATCGAATCGCCCCGGCAGTGGAAGGTTTTGCCGAAGGCTCTGGCTCGCGATGAAATGGAGACAACGTTAGCTGCCCCGCTTAGCCGGCCCAGCGCGCCACGAAATAATGAGCAGGCAGCCGCGCTGGCGGCCCGTGACCGGGCGATGCTGGAAGTTTTCTATGCCGGCGCGCTGCGAGTCTCCGAGGTCGTCAACGCTAAACTCGAAGACCTGAAGCTCGAAGCTGGGTACATGCTAGTGCGCGGCAAGGGCGACAAGGAACGCGTAGTTCCGTTGGGGCGATCGGCGCAAGCTGCGCTCGGCGAGTATCTGGCGAACGCTCGAAGAGTTCTGGCGGTATGGAAGCGCGGAAAAATTGTGGAAGTGTCGATAAACAATTCTCCTTTGCTTTTCATCGCGCGCGGGGGGCGAAAACTGACGCGCCAGCGCATCTGGCAGATGGTGCGTGCAGCCTCCGCTAATTCTGGGCGAAGTGCTTCGCCGCACATGCTCCGCCACTCCTGCGCTACGCACATGGTGGAGAATGGCGCCGACCTTCGGACCGTGCAAACGATTCTGGGTCATGCGGACATTTCGACGACGCAGGTCTATACCCACCTCGCGCTGGATAGGCTCAGGACGGTATATCAGAAGCATCATCCGCGGGCGAAAGCAAGATGACACGTGCCGCTAACAAACCGGTCAAGACCACTGTCGGCAAAGCCGTCGCTGATTTTATCCGGCATCTGCGCGAGCGCAATGCTTCGCCGCATACCATCAAGGCCTACACGCAAGATCTGGGGCTTTTTGCCACCTACGCGGGTTCTCGCGGGTGGAAGCAGATCGATCACATCGCCGTGCGCGGGTTTCTCTCCCAGCTTTACAACAAGGGCCTGAGCAAACCTTCCGTGGCGCGCGCCCTTGCGGCGGTGCGATCTCTCTATCGCTGGTTGGCGAGGGAAGGTGTTGTCGAGCAGAATCCCGCGAAGCTGGTCGCTACGCCGAAGCTTCCCAAGAAACTGCCTCGCGTGCCCACGATTGAAGAAATCAATTCCGTCATCGACGGTGAAATGCCCGAAGCGGCAGCCTTCCCCGAGCGCGACCGACTTATGTTCGAACTGCTTTACGGATGCGGCATTCGGAATTCGGAGCTCACCGGGATCAATCTTGACGACATTCGGTTGAGCGCCGAGGCGATTCTCATTCGCGGTAAAGGAAAAAAAGAACGGTATGTTCCGTTTGGCGAGTCGGCGAAAATTGCTCTCGCTACGTATTTGCCGGAGCGCCAAAACGTTCTTGCTCGGAGCGGCAAGCAGTCCACCGGATTGCTCATCAACCGACGCGGCGGGCGTCTGACGACGCGAAGTGTCGGCCGCATCATCAAGAAAATTGCGGTTGCGAAGGGCCTTTCGCCCGATGTCCACCCGCATACCCTGCGCCATGCCTTCGGTACGCACATGCTGGAAGAAGGAGCCGACCTGCGCGCCATCCAGGAATTGCTGGGCCACGAACGCCTGGCAACTACGCAGCGCTACACGCAGTTGTCGATGAAGCATGTGCTACAGGTGTACGACCAGACGCATCCGCGAGCGAAGTAGCGCCGCCGTTCCGACGGCATTTGCGCGTAAACGGCAACGGCTTTAAAGAAATACCGGCGGGACGCGGGGCGCTACGAGCCGCGCAGTCCTTCCCACATCTCAACGACCCGCGCTTTCAACTCCGTAGTCAGCTTCTCGTACGCTGCTTCCGATGCCTCATTCTCAGCCGGTGGAAAAATCGGATCGCCAAATAACATTTTTAGCGGGGTGAATCCGTGGAATGATTTATTTCTCGGCCAAGCTTCGTAAAAACCTTCAATGGCCACTGGCACGATCGGCACCTGCATGTGAATGGATAATATTGCGGCGCCTTTCTTGAAGACTCGAGGAGTACCGTCGATCGAGCGCTCGCCCTCGGGATAGAGGATCAGAGGCCGGCCCTGTCGCAGCCCGAACGCGCCGGCGCGCATAGCAGGAATCAGATTCGCATCCGGGTCGACCACTACAACTCGCAACGTGCGTGCCAGCCATAGCATGAGACCTTTGCCGAAGATCTCGCTGGTGCCAACGGCGAAAACCTTGTCGAAGACTTGCGGTGGAAGAACGCTTGCCAGAATGAGCGGGTCGAGATAGCTCTGGTGATTGGAAGAAATAATGTATGCGCGACCCTTCGGCAGCTTCTCAATGCCGCTTACGTGCAAATGAAAGCGGTCGAGGGCAATCACTTGCGTAAGCCGCGAAACCAAATACCAAAATGCATTGCTGATCGGCTGTGGATGCGCCAGGGCAACCACGTCGGAGGGGTTTGGTGGTTCAGCCAGGATCGCCTTCCACCCAGCGAACGCGGGACGTGTGCCTGGACCAGCCGCGCCGCTGGCGGCGCTTTGCAGAACCGCGTCGACCAAGTCGCGTACTGTGTACATCCCGGCAAGTTGTGACTCGTCAACGTTTCCGCCAATCTGCTCTTCGAGATGGCTAAGCAATTCGACGCGTTGCATGGAGTCGAGTCCTAAATCGAGTTCCAGATTGTGAGTGGGCCGCAAAGTCTCAGGCGCGGACCGCGCCATCTCGCGCACGATTGTGAGGGCGCGGCGCACATCGGGCTGGTCGAGCCACGCGCTTTCGTCTTCGGTGAGCGGTTGCTCAGTTGGCAACTCGGAATCTTCAGAGACCTTCCGCGCTTCGTTGGCTCGTACTCGTTTCTCCACTTCGAAGCGCTTGATCTTTCTGGTGGTGGTGCGGGGCAAATCTTCTTGCCAGATTTCGTAGCTTCCGATGCGCCTGGTGGAAGCGATCTGCTGCGACAAGCTTTCGATGTCGAAGCGGATGACTTCTTTCGCGTTCACGATCTTTTTCTGGCGCAGGACATCGAAATTGGGCACGATCACGGCATGCAGGCGGTCGCCGCCTTCCCCTGGCTTGCCTTCGAAACCGATTACGGCCAGTTCCTTGATGTATGCCGATTTCAGGTAATGCGTCTCGACTTCTTCTGGATAAATATTCTTCCCGTTGCTGAGGACGATGATTTCTTTCTTGCGGCCCGTAAGGAACAAATTGCGGTCTTCGTCGAAGTAACCGAGGTCGCCGGTGTAGAACCATCCGTCACGCAGCACCGTTGCCGTCGCGTCTGGACGATTCCAATAGCCCTTCATCACCACCGCACCGTGCAAGGCAACTTCGCCGCTCGGAGGGCCACCATCTTCCTGCGACTGCGGATCGACGCTCGCATTCACGATTTTTGCTTCCACTCCCTTCATCGCCTTGCCGACAGAACCAATCACGTTGTCGTTGGGCGAATTGGCGAAGACGGCCGCAGTGGTCTCCGTCAGTCCGTAGGCTTGCAGAACGTCGATGCCAAGATCATGGAAATCCCTAGCAATCTGCGGATCGAAGCGCGATCCGCCCGTAACCAGATAGCGCATTTTCAGGCCAAGTGTTTCGTGGACCTTGCCGAACAAGGTCTTCCCGGCGTTGATGCCGATTTTCCGCAGGCCGCGGTTGAGTGCCAGAAGAGTTTTGAATACGCACTGCGTCAGTACTCCGCGTTTTTCGATTTCTTCAAAAATTCGCTGGTGGATCAGATAAAAAAATTGCGGCACGACGGCGAAGGCCGTGATGTTTCGTTCGCGCAGAGCCCGCAAGAGCTCCGTCGTGTTCAAGGTTTCCAAATACACCACGCGCGAGCCCTTTACCAGCGGAAGCAGCAAATTCGCCATCTGCGCCAGTACGTGAAACATGGGAAGAACGCCAAGAAGCGCGTCCGACGGCCCGAGATCGACCCAGTTAAAGACGGCCTCCACCTCACCAGTAAAGTTAGCGTGGGTGAGCATCACGCCCTTAGGGTCGGCAGTGGTTCCCGAGGTATAGAGCAGGGAAGCGATGTCCTCGGCGTTTGAGGGTATAGGTTGAAAGTTTCCCTTGCCTCCGGCAAAGATCGCGGGCAGATCTGCCGCCCAGTGCTCTCCTCGGGAATTCTTGGCCATGCGGTCGGGATCCATCAGCACGAGACCGAGTTCGAGATCCGCCACCGCCTCGCGAGCAGTTGCGGCGTGCTTCGCGTCGGAGAAGAGAATCGATGCGCCGCTATCTTTCAGGAGCTTGGTGAGTTGGTCGGCGTGCAGCGCGGTATCGAACGGAACAACAATGCAGCCAGAGGCAATAATTCCTAAATAAGCGGCCACCCATCGCGGGTGGTTGTCCGCCAGGATAGCCAGCCGTGACCCGCGGACGAATTTGTTTTCGTCGATCCAGTGTCCGATGGATTCGGCCATCTGGCGAAGTTCGGCATACGAGCAACTCTCGATCTGATCGTTGCGCTGAAGTTCGAGGGCAACGTTATTTGGCCAGCGAGTCTCGCATTCGAGAAAACGATCATAGAAAGTGGGCATGGGTCGTGGGGACTATACACGAAAAAAGGCCAGCTCTGCCGCCGAGTACTCAACTTGCAAAATTGCTCAGTTTGCCAACCGGCAGGCACATTCTAAGTATCTTTGACTTGCATCTAAATATGCTAGGCTAAACAGGATAACTTGGGGAAGTTTCCGCCCTCTGAAGGATTTCAAAGTTTGATCAATACTCTCATTGGCAAGGTCTTTGGGACCAAGAACGAGCGCGTCGTCAAGAGCATGATGCCCAGGGTCGAGGCTATCAATGCCCTCGAACCGCAAATGCGCCAGCTCAGCGATGACGAACTGCGCGCTAAAACCGATGAGTTCCGGCGGCACATCAAGGAACGCATGAGCCGCGTGGAAAATACGCCGACCAGCGGCACCGAAGAAGAAGCTGACGAGGACGTTGACATCGATCGCGCGAAGCGGTTGGAAAAAGAGCAGTACGAAGGGCTGCAACATGTTCTGGATGAAATCCTGGTGGAAGCTTTTGCCGTGGTGCGCGAGGCGGGCCGGCGTGTGCTCAATATGCGCCATTTCGACGTGCAGTTGATCGGCGGCATGGTGCAGCACAAGGGCATGATTTCGGAGATGAAGACCGGCGAAGGGAAAACGCTGGTCGCCACGCTTCCGGTTTATCTCAATGCCCTGAGCGGCCGCGGCGTGCACGTGGTGACCGTCAACGACTATCTGGCCAAGCGCGACTCCGAATGGATGGGCAAGCTTTACCGTTTTCTCGGTCTCACGGTGGGTGTGATCGTTCACGACCTCGATGACGAACAACGTCGGGCGGCCTACGCTGCCGATGTGACATACGGAACTAATAATGAATTTGGCTTCGACTACCTGCGCGACAACATGAAGTTCGATCTGAAGGATTGCGTGCAGCGCGGCCATCATTTTGCCATTGTCGATGAAGTGGATTCCATCCTGATCGACGAAGCCCGCACTCCGCTCATCATTTCCGGCGCCAGCGAGGAATCGACCGATAAGTATTACCGCGTCAACCGCATTATCCCCAAGCTCGACAAGGGCGAAGAACTTTCCCCGCAAGAAGTGCGTCAACTGCTGGAGAACGACAAGATCTCGCCGGAGAAGCGTGATGTTTTGATCCGCGAATTGAACGAAGTCGGCGACGACGCCACCAGGAGAATTCTCACGGGTGATTATGCGATTGACGAAAAACATCGCAACATCACCGTCACCGACGAAGGCTGGGAAAAAGTCGAGCAACTGCTGGGCATCGGCAATATCGCCGACCCCGAGAACTGGCCGCTCAAACATCACGTTGAGACCGGAATTAAGGCGCACGCACTCTATCGCCGCGATGTGGAGTACGTCGTCAAGGAGGGCGAGGTCATCATCGTCGACGAATTCACCGGGCGCATGATGCCCGGCCGTCGCTGGTCCGATGGTCTGCATCAGGCGATCGAAGCCAAGGAAGGCGTGAAGATTGAGCGTGAAAATCAGACGCTCGCGACGATTACATTTCAGAATTATTTCCGCATGTTTAAGAAGCTCTCGGGCATGACGGGTACGGCGGAGACCGAAGCCACCGAATTCGACAATATTTACAAACTGGATGTCATCGTTATTCCGACGAATAAACAGATGCTGCGGCTGGAGAACCCGGATGTGGTTTTCCGTACGGAGAAAGAAAAATATTTCGCGGTAGCCGACGAAATTCAGAAGCTGCACGAAAAGGGTCAGCCGGTTCTGGTGGGCACGACCTCGATTGAGAAATCTGAGCGCCTTTCTGAATTGCTAAAGAAGAAGGGCCTGAAGCAACACGTAGTTTTGAATGCCAAGTTCCACGAGCGCGAAGCGGAATTTGTGGCTCAGGCCGGGCGCAAGGGCATGGTTACGATCGCCACGAATATGGCCGGACGCGGCACCGACATTCTGCTCGGCGGGAATCCCGAATTCATGGCGAAGCAAGAGTTGGTGAAGAAGGGAATTGCGCAGCAACTGCGCGTGGCTCAGGGAAAGATCGAGGGCCCGCAGGAAGACGGCACGACTTCGATCTTCTATTACAACGGGAATGAGTACACCGTGCCGACAGATAAATGGGCTGAAGTCTTCAGCCGCTACAAGGGGCAGACGGATGTGGAACACGACGAGGTCACTGCCGTCGGTGGCTTGCACATTCTTGGCACGGAACGCCACGAGTCCCGCCGCATCGACAACCAGCTTCGTGGCCGCGCCGGCCGGCAAGGCGACCCTGGCTCTTCTCGCTTCTATCTCGCGCTGGAAGACGACCTGATGCGCATTTTTGCAAAAGAGTGGGTGTCAAAGCTGCTGGAGCGGCTGGGCATGGAAGAAGGAATTCCGATCGAATCGAAGTTAATCAGCAGGCGCATCGAAACGGCGCAGAAGGCAGTCGAGGGTCAGCACTTCGAATCCCGAAAGCATTTGCTGGAATACGACGACGTAATGAACAAGCAGCGCGAGGCGGTCTACGGCCTGCGCCGCCGCTTGCTCGAAGGCATGGATCAGAAGGACCTAATCCTTGAGGATTATGTTTCCGCAATCCTTGGCGACTTGATGGACGAGTACTGTCCGGCCAAAGGCCACGCTGACGATTGGAATATCAAGGGCCTGAAAGATGCAGTGTTCACCCGCTTCGGCGTGGACTTCATCGCAGAGGGCGTGAAGCCCGAAGCGCTGAACCGGCAGGAGCTGGGTGACGCAATTTTCGAGAAGTTAAAAGAGCGCTACGACGCGAAAGAAAAGCTGATCGGCCCCGAAGGGATGCGTCATCACGAGCGCATGATCATGCTCAGCGTTCTCGACTCGCAGTGGAAAGATCACCTCCTCAGCATGGATCACCTCAAAGAAGGTATTGGCCTGCGTGGCTATGGCCAACACGATCCTCTGGTCGAGTACAAAAAAGAATCCTTCGAGATGTTCGAGGCCATGCTGCAACGCTTTCAGGAAGACACCGCGCGTTATCTCTATCTCATGCAGATCATCGAGCGTCCGCCAGATACCGGAGCCGGCGATCCGCAAACTGGCGGACCTCACGTCCCAGGGCCAGGAGTTCCAGCGGAGCAGGGCGGCGGGGGCAACGGACATCATCCACCGCGGCTGGTTGCGACTTCCGCTGATGATCTGGAAGAAGCCTTCATGCGCCGCAAGCGCCGGGAGCTGGAACAGGCGCGCATGGCCGGAGGTGGCGAGGCAGCGCCGGTGCAGCAGGTCGTGCGCGGGCAGGAAAAAGTCGGGCGCAACGATCCTTGCCCCTGCGGCTCGGGCAAGAAATACAAAAAGTGCCATGGGGCGTAGGGAGCCTTGAAGTACGCGGGAACAGCTGCGCCGGCTGTCCACCGGGCGAATCTCAGCTAGTTTTGTCCGTCCACTGCCTTAAAGGTCATGTCCTGCGCGCTGCTTTGTGTCCGAGCCTTCCAATCCAGAAACAATGTCGCGTAGTTCTTCGTGATGTAATCCGCCTCGCTCACTCCTAATTTTCTTGCCGTCGCGTCAATCCATCGCGGCGCGCCCTCGATCTCGCAAAAATTTCCAATCGGAGTCTCGTCCACCACAAACTGCCCTTTCCCATCGGTCCACTCGGCGCGAAACTTCTCGTAGCAGAATGATGGCGAATATCCCAGCGCACGAAGAATCAGATCCATTTTCTGACCATCATTCACCCTTGTTTCCACTTCGGTGCGAGAGCTGTGCCGTCCAATCTTGCCCTTGGATTTATGCGTCAGTGTCCACTCGGATCCGTACTTCCGGATGCGCAGCAACTCCTTGCGTTTCCGGAGGACCTCGCCGGGAAGGTCGTAAAGCGTGTTTATCTCATGTGTCCGTTTTGTAACCAACCGAAATCCCGCGCTACGCAACTTCCGCGCAAGCGCCCGCAAGCCCGCAACGCGAATCTTAACTTCGATTTCACGGTTAGAAGCCATCAGAAATGTATAGGACGCAGGGCGGCTAGTTGAAGGTTGGCAGTTTCACCAGATCGTTTTCCGGAACCACCTCCACCGGCTCTCCCGCCTTGCGCCAAGCCGCTAATCCGCCGACGATTACGAACGTGTTGAATCCTTTTTCCTGCAGCAGATGCGCCACCCGGGCGCTAGTCGCTTCGCGCGCTCAAGTGCAGTAGAGATAAATGTCCTTATCTTTGACCAGGTTCTTGATCTCTTCCTCAAGATTGTTGGGCTCGATCCGAATGGAGTTCTTGATTCGGGCCGCTCCTGAGTCGTAGTAGCCATGACTGCGGACATCTACAATCAGCACCCGGTTGGCATCGTCCGACGCCAGCCGCCGGGCCAGTTCTTCCACCTGCACCCGCGGCACGATACTGTAGACTTTATTCTTGCGGTATTGAACGGCCCGGTAAATTGCGTAAACCAGCAGCGCGGCTACAATCACTAATTCCATTGCCTGGCCGGCAGCATGAAATCCACGCAGGAGGGCAGCCAGAAAATCACGGGAAACATAGCCCACGAGCAGATACGTGAGGGAGTAGAGCATTGCGCCGGCCAGGTCGAGGCGTAGGAATTGCCAGAAGCGCATCTTCATGCTGCCGGCAAGCGGTGCCGCCATGGTATTGACGCCGGGAATGAACTTTGCGACCACCAGGGTGGCTTTGCCTCTCTTGTAGAACGATTCAGCGGATCGCAGAATGCAAGTTTCCGGATTGATCGACACCCGGCATAGAAACCCCAGCAGCGCCCATCCCATATTCCTGCCCAGCCAGAATTGCGCCATATCGCCAAGCAGCAGGGCCGTAATCGCTAAGGTCAGAACATAAGGCCCCCATAGCGCATGCGCGGCCACCGCGGCTCCTGCGGCTACCAATGCGAGCGCAGCCGGGAAAGGAACGCCCATCGCTTCAGCCAGCAACAGCCCGAAAGTCAGGGCATAGCCGTGCCGCGCCATCAACAAGAACAGACTCATAAACGGTGTTGGATAAGGAAAATCGAGAAAGGGTTCAGCAAAAGCAAAAAACAGGATATTCCATTGGATGACCGGCGTCCAGCCCGCTTGCGAATAATAAAAAATGCGGGGCGAGCATTATCGCCCCGCCAATTCACGGGAACCGAACTATTTGCTCATCGAATCGTTGCCCATCGACCCGCCCTTAAGCATCTTCACGCTCATGATGTGGATCGAGCCCTTATCGGCGTAGACGTGAGCGCTGAGTTGCACGTGATGTCCTTCGTGCCCCTTCAGCTCTTCCGGATTCATCACATCCCAGCTTTTGCCGTCCTTGTCGTTTACGAATGTGTATTTATCACCCTCAGCCTTGACCGTACCCTTCAAGGTCATCAGGGGAGCCTTGGCTGCGGATTGATCAGCTTGCGCCTGCGACATGTTATTGTTTTGCGACGCGTTATTGTCCTGTTGCGCGAAAGCTGTCAAGCTCAGCGCAAACGCAATTGCCAGTAGACAAACCATTAACTTTTTCATCGACATCTCCTTAATTTGGTTATGGTGGAAGATCTGCCCGGTTTCGCACTCCTGCCTTCCTAACGTTTCTGAGGCCGCAAATGGATTGGTTAAATCTTCTGGATTATTACTAATT
>JBAUVJ010000144.1:0-3713 GCA_049583165.1 Candidatus Sulfotelmatobacter sp.
GTACCCTCCGCAGCATCCTCGACGAGCAAGTCCGCGAAGCCGATCCCGCCCTTTACGAAAAACTCGACAACAATCGCCTGCGCTGCTACGCCTGCGGACATTGCTGCCCCATCCCCGAGGGCCAGCCCGGAGTGTGCAAGGTTCGCTATAACCGCGGCGGCGCACTCTACGTCCCCTGGGGATACACTGCCGGAACCCAATGCGATCCGGTCGAGAAGAAGCCATTTTTTCACGCCTATCCCGGCGCGCTCGCCTACAGCTTCGGCATGATGGGCTGCGATCTTCACTGCTCGTATTGTCAGAACTGGGTTACGTCGCAGACCCTGCGCGATCCGAACGCCGTCGCGCCTCCGCATCAGGCCTCGCCCGAACATCTCGTGCGCGACGCCGTCGCCCAGAGCGCAAAGATTCTGGTCAGCACCTACAACGAGCCTCTCATCACCAGCGAATGGGCAGTCGCCGTCTTCCAGCAAGCCAAGGCCGCCGGACTCATCACCGGCTTCGTTTCCAACGGCAACGGCACGCCGCAGGTGCTCGAATACCTGCGCCCCTGGCTCGATCTATACAAAGTCGATCTCAAAAGCTTTGACGATCGTCATTATCACGAGCTCGGCGGTCGCATCGGCCCAATCCTCGATACCATCCGCCGCATTCACGCCATGGGACTCTGGCTCGAAATCGTCACCCTTCTCATTCCAGGTTTCAACGACTCCCCAGACGAACTCTGCCGCCTCACAGAATTCCTCGCCGGCCTCTCTCCGGACATTCCCTGGCACGTCACCGCCTTTCACGGCGATTACAAAATGCAAAACGATGTCGCGCGCGACACCAACGTGGAAGACCTGCTGCGCGCCGTCGAAATCGGCCGACAGTCCGGACTTCGCTACATCTACGCTGGAAATCTTCCCGGCATGGTCGGTGAATGGGAAGACACACGCTGCCCCCAGTGCAACGAAACTCTCATCGAACGCTACGGCTATCTGATTAAAAATTATCGTCTCACGCCGGGTGGCTGTTGCCGGCACTGCTCAACCCCAATCCCCGGCCGCTGGTCCGCTCGTTTCGAAGGTCAGATTGCATCGCGCCCTTTCTCTCCACGCGAAAGATCGGTAGTGGTGTAGTCTGGCTTACACGCCAGGCCGGTTAAGCGGGAGATCCTTCGCTACGCCTGAGAAAGCCCTAGCTCGAGATGGACGCCTTAGTGTAGAAAACCAAACTGCACCACTACCCATGAGTGACATGCGGTCCACTCTGATAAAATCGAGAGTATAGTCGCGGCACGATTTGCGACAAATGATTAAGGAGGTTCCCGCGAAGGTTCGCTGAGGCGATGTCCGGTCAAGGGGCTACGGTACTATTGTTTTGTATTAACGTCCCTTGAGAGAGATTGCCATGTAGGGCGACACGCACTTGAGCGGACAGTGTCAGGCTCCGACTGTATTTGAATCGGCACCGTTTCGGCAAACGATTGCGAACCGTCCTGACTTAGCTCCGATTTGGACCCTGTATTGGACTTTTCGGCCCCTGGTGCCAAAGTAACTCGGCAACATGCGCGAGAGGATTCAGCCCTTCGATAAAAACCCGCAGGTGAAAGAGCCTTTGGGAACGGCCAGAGGCTCTTTTTGCAACACTCAAGCCTTCAACGTACTTTTCAGACAGTACCTGACCTCGCCTAAAAAGTGCTGTGCTCGCTATACAATGTTTGTAGGCCTAAATGCCGGTGACGGGGGTTTAGCCTGAAGGAAGTACTTTGCGATGAATGCAGAGGAACGCGAAGCAGTAGAGCAAGAAATTAGCAAACTAAGGAAAGAACTCAGAGAACTTCAAAGTAAACACCCACCCCGTGGCCCTGCAGAACGGCAAATGGATTACGATTGGCCCATTGAAGATCGTAAGCAGCGCATCCGTGACCTTGAAAACAAACTACGGCTAGTATGACCTAAGGTTTGGCCCTAAGTCTTAAGGCGGCGCTTCCCGCCGATCTGACCGCCCTTGCGCCCGATGGCTGCCATACGTTCGGAGATGTGGGAGGGCGGTTCGCCGCCTCCTGTCATCTTCGAAACATCCAGTTCCGGCTCTGGAATCTGGCCTATAGAAACGGCTATCGTCCAAGCGGCGAGTTTGATTCGTGTCACGCGGACGTTTGCCTTTGCCGACGGTCATTTGGTCAATTCCCGTGCAGGTAATGGTGGGCGTGGTGCATGAGGGCGCAACTGAGATGCCCAAGAACAAACCAGACAATAGCCCATAGCACGTATTTAACGGTTGGACTCATGCCAACGATGATGCCACATACGGGATGCTAAAGCGAAGCTGCGGAAATTGAAACTACCCAAAATCCCTTTTGTTTACAATCCAAAATCAGTGATCTAATATCTCCTGTCGATTCATGCGGAAGTCATTCATCCTCGCTGTGCTTGTGAGTATTGCTCTGCTCCTGCTTTCAGCATGTTCCCCGCGTGATTTTCTCACCCGTCGCCTTGCCGCCGACTTGATCGCCGACTCCGAGCCTTTTCGCACCGCGCAGGAGTTCCAGCTTCGTACCGGCGTCGTATCGAACGACGATTCCCGTTCTTCGGAATATCTCGTGCTGCAACATCGCGGCTGGATCTCGGCCACCAAAGCAGTCTGTCCTCCAGCCATGGTCCCTCCGCCATGCTGGCAGATGACTCTCACTCCCGCAGGCGTGGACACAATTCAAAACCTCGTCGGGCCCGGCGACGTTGAAAAGCCATCCTTCAACATTCCCGCCGCAAAAAGAGAGTTGGTGGCAGTCAGCGGCATTTCCAAACAGGGCAACGTTGCCGACGTGGAATTTACCTGGAAATGGAGTCCCCTGAACGAAATTGGCTCCGTGATTTATCCCGCCGATTTCACTTACCGGTCGATCGCCAGCTTTCGCCGCTACGACGACGGCTGGCGAGTGGTGTCTGGCACAACCCTCCACGGCCAACCTCTCGATGACGCCCTCAAGGATGCTGAACCTCAACAGTAGAACCGCTTGCGGCCGAAGCCTCTCTTGACTCCGCCGCACTCGGGTAGTGTCCGAAGTTGAATTGCCCTGTAGGTGTGTCATCCTGAGCGAAGCACCAGCTTCGCGGAGCGAAGGTGATGCACAGTCGAAGGACCCCTTGCAGTGCGACGCTAAGATGAGCCACGCAGGGAATTTCCAAATCGGCAGCATCGAGGGAACTCCTTGCTGCGCTTCTGGAGCCGCCAGTGTGTGAGAGATTCTTCGACTTCGCCATTTCGTTCGCCAAACGCGAACGAAACCGCTACGTTCAGAATGACATTCCTTAGGGCGAAATGGGACACTAGCCGCAGTTGGCCAAGTTGCTTCCAACGAAGCCATCGTTGTATAAACCTTCTTCCTCACATGAACGCACTTATGAAAATCCTGAAACCCTTGTTGTTCGCTGCAATGCCGGTTGCACTCGTTCTCGGCTCCATTTCACTCAGCTTCGCCGATGGCAAACCCGAACTTACCCTCGACGAATTTTTCAACTCGGTGAGCTACTCAGCGGTCGCTCTCTCGCCGGACGGCAACTCGGTTGTAATCGGCACCGAGCGCGCCGATTGGGATCAACAAATTTTCCGCCACGATCTTTGGCTCCATCGCGACAATGGCAAGGGCGGATCGCTCATTCAGCTCACACAGTCCGGAAACGACATCGATCCCCAGTGGTCGCCCGACGGCCGCTGGATCGCCTTCC
>JBAUVJ010000145.1:0-6607 GCA_049583165.1 Candidatus Sulfotelmatobacter sp.
AATCGCGCGGGAGCGTTGCATCATAACCCTCCAAATAACAACAAGCAAAGAACGAACATAGAAAAGACCGAACATGCAGGCGAGCGATTTTACAATATCAGGCTTTGCCAGCGCGAAGGCGACTCGATCGCGGCGTCCTGAATGGTGTAGGTTAGAAGTATGCCGTCGCAGCCCCAGGGGCGCTCGCCACGCTGGTACACGATCCCGGTGCGCGTACTACTGGTAACCTTCATCGGCACTCTAGTCTCATTCGCCGTGAGTTTATTTCTGGGAATCATCGGGACCGTCGTTGTATCGACAATGCGCGGTGTGCGCCCTGACATGACCATGGCTTATCGGCATATCGCTCTCCCCTGTGCAGTGGTTGCGGGATGCATCATCTTAGTTCTCTCGCTCACCATGGAAATTCGCCACTACCGCCAAACGAAAACGCTGGCCGCGATCGCGAGGGTCAGCTGACCATGCCAGCCGAGCGGGCGCCGCGCATTGCCATCCCCATGCCTCATTCCGGGGATCGCGAATATGCCGAGCGCTCGATCCCGCAATATGAACGCGCCGTCAAACTCGCCGGAGGCGAACCAGTTCGCATACCGCTCGACCGGCCGCCGGACGAAGTGAAGAGAATCGTTGGACTCTGCGATGGCGTGCTTTTGCCGGGCAGTTCCGCCGACGTCGACCCCGCAAAGTTCAATGCACCTCGTTCTCTACTTACCGCAGCCCCCGATCCTGGCCGCGACGCCGTCGATGAACTCCTGCTCCAAGACGCTTACAACTTACGAAAGCCCGTCCTCGGTATCTGCTACGGCTTGCAGAGTCTCAACGTCTACCGCGCCGGATCGCTTATTCAGCACATCCCAGATTTCTTGCCGGAAGAGTTGCGCGCACGAGTGAACCACGAGGCGGGGAAAAAAGTCGCAATGGCACACAGAGTTGAAGTTTCGCTGGATTCCAAACTTGCGGAACTCATCTCGCCCGGCGCAACGAAACCCGTTCTCCCGGTGAACTCATCGCATCATCAGTCGGCCGACCAAATCGGCGACGGCCTGCGCATCTCAGCCCGTTGCGTCGAAGACGGCATCATCGAAGCATTGGAGGGAACCGCTCCTGAGCACTTCGTACTCGCCGTCCAATGGCATCCCGAACGCTCCGTGGATGAAGATGAAGCGTCGCGCAGCATCTTTCATGCGCTCGTGAAAGCGGCAGTAGTTTGGAGCACTCAAGTGAAAGGCGAATTTCAAAGAGCGCGGTGAACCCTATCTCGTCTTCTTCCGTGCCTTCTTCGGATTTCTCCGCTGCTCCAGCAACACCACCACATGCGCAACAACGGTGTTCTCCAGATTAAGCCCTTCTGGAGTCTTCGCCTTCAACCCCACGCAACCGACATCCAGCCCGAGCAAGTGCGCGACGCGCTCTCGAATCACCGCCGCGTGCGGTCCAATCTTCGGGGCGGCCAGAATCAGGCTGGAATCGATATTCGCCACGCTATATCCCGCGGTGCCAACCCGCTTCAATGCCTCGCGCAGAAACACCGCTGAATCCGCACCTTTCCATTTCGCATCCGATGGCGGAAATAATGCTCCGATATCCGGCGCGGCCACAGCCCCGAGCAACGCATCGGTGATGGCGTGTAGCAGTACATCGCCATCAGAATGCCCGCCCAGTCCCTTGTCGTGGGCCAAGACGATGCCGCCAATCTTCAGCGGAATTCCGGAACGGAATTCATGCGAGTCAAAACCGTAACCGATGCGCATAGCAGGCTTGATGGCTCGTTGATGTTTAGCTGGTAGCATCCGGCTCAATGGCTCGCCTTCAGGTAGAACTCCGCTAACTCCATATCCGCTGGGGCCGTGATCTTCATATTTCGCGGCGAGCCCATGACCACCGCCACATCGTGCCCCGATCGTTCCACCAGGGAAGCTTCGTCCGTGCCCACGAATCCATCCGCCGACGCCTCATCGAACGCTTTCTTGATCACGCTGTATTGAAAACCCTGCGGAGTCTGCGCCATCACGATGCCCGCGCGCGGAATTGTCGCTTTGATGAGCGCGCCCTCGGCCGTGCGCTCCACTTGCTTCACCGTATCGACGGCGGGCAGTCCGGCGATCGCTGCGCCGTATTTTCTCGCCGCCTCAATCACTTCGTGAATGATCTCGCTATTTACGAACGGGCGAACTGCATCGTGCACTAAAACGATATCATCGGCCGCGGCCGTGACCGCATTGAGCGCGCTTTCCACCGACTGCTGACGGTGCTCTCCGCCAACCACGAGCTCGAGTTTTTTCTTCAGAATGTCCCTCGCTTCGCTTTCCAGCCGGGATCGGAATCCCGAAATCTCGTTTTCCCGCAGAGCAACCCAGATTTCACTGACCTCGTCGACCTCGGCAAACTTGCGCAGCGTGTGGATGAGAATTGGCGTTCCGCCAATTGCAGTAAATTGCTTCGACTGCGGCGCGTCCTTTTGCTTGCCCTTGGCACCGACGGGCATCGGAGTCATACGGGTTCCGAGACCCGCCGCCGGAATTATGACAACCACCTTCATCGCGGCCTGTAAGTATACGAGTGCCGAGGTAGGAGTTTCAAACGCGAGCGAAGCCGTCGATCATCTACTACAGGCATTTGTTTTGAATGTGGCCCTCAAAAAACAATACAGTAAACCAAGTAGCGGGGCGTGTCCGCTTTGCCGACACAGTCCGAGAACTTTGTGCACAGAAGACCCACGACGTGCGGCCTTGTGTGCCAGTCTTGACCCTGAACAACCCTCGCTGAGTCACCGGGTTACACCTGTTCCTACGGTACAAATCAAGCTGGTAGGTAACGTGCACGCCAAATACTCAAATAAAGGAGTGGTTTTGCCGGGATTCGGTGAGCCAACCTTGCAGCGCAAACTGGCACTAACATTGGCCATGAAAGCTTCGAAAGTTCGTCTCTGGATAGAAATACTGGCGCTGGTAAGCGCCATCTCCTGCGCGGTGGCGCTCTTCCTCGTAACTGTGGGAGCCGCAGGAACCAGAGCCGCCGAACCGGAATCTGGACAAACGCCACAAACCTCAGATGTCCACGCCGAGACTTACGAAGGCATGATCACCGACACGCACTGCGGCGCAAAACATTCCGCTGCCGTGGGCAAGTCCGCCGCCGATTGCACCCGGCTCTGCGTCCACAGCGGAGAACAATTCGCGCTGGTCGATGGCGAAAAAATGTTCGTTCTCCAGGGTCAACCGGAAGCTTTAAAACGAGCGGCGGGAGAACGCGTCAAGATTGCCGGGACTCTCAAGGGAAACATTATTTCGGTCGCATCCGTTGCCACCACCGCCGCGCCCTAAGGTTGAGTCGGTTTGGTTTCCATCAGGCCGTTGGTGATCACCGCCGTCGAGCCGCTTCCCGGAATCACAGGCACCACGGGCTGCACCGGCGAACCTGTCCGCGCAAACGCACGTTCATCCCACTTGCCGAAGATCATCTTTCCCGCCGTGGTCTGCAACACCGAAGTGACCGAGACGTCAATCGTCTTTCCAATCATCTTTCGCGCATTGTCCACTACCACCATGGTCCCGTCATCGAGATAGGCAACGCCCTGGTTGTATTCCTTACCCTCTTTCAGGATGAACACCTTCATGATCTCGCCCGGCAGCACAATCGGTTTGAGCGAGTTCGCCAGTTCGTTGATATTCAACACCTCGACCCCTTGCAGCTGCGCCACTTTGTTCAGATTGAAGTCGTTGGTGATGATCTTTCCCTCATAAACCTTGGCCAGCTCGATCAGCTTCAAATCCACTTCCCGAACCGCAGGAAAATCGTCCTCCACAATCTGGATCTGAAGCGTAGCCATCTTCTGCAATCTCTGGAGGACATCAAGGCCGCGGCGGCCGCGATTACGTTTCAGCGAGTCCGCGGAATCGGCCACCAGCTGAAGCTCGCGCAAGACAAACTGCGGCGTCACGATGACGCCATCCAGAAATCCAGTCTCGGCAATATCGGCGATGCGGCCGTCGATAATCACGCTGGTATCAAGAATCTTGTAGCTTTTCTTGCCTTGCTTCTCGCCACCAAACACCCCGCCCAAAGCCGCCAGATTCAGCAAGTCACCCTTACTCGCGCCCACAATCAGGCCGACGTAGGCCATCAGCAGCATCACCAGAATTTGCAGGAAGCTTTGGGTATTGCCGGCAGGCACGCTGCTGCGAATCACCAGCGCGAAGAGATAAGCCCCGCAGATGCCGAGGAAGCTTCCGATGGCCGCGCCGATCAGTCGCTTCAGGCTGACGCTTCGAAGCTTCCACTCGAACACGACAATTCCCAACCCCACCAGAGCGCCCACGCCCGCATCCTGAGACTGGGAGAGCCGGAAAGGCTCGATAAAATAGCACGCAACCGAAACTACGATGACAAAAAGAAGACGTACGAGAATTAAATCCACAATATGACCTCCCCCGGTTTCAGCCAGCTACACTTCGGCGGCCATGTACCGGTGCCTTTTCTCTCCGCCCCGGATGGGAATCGGCACTTCAACTATGCGGGGCGCGCAAGAATTAAGGGGGATGAATGTACGCCCCGTTCCGGCCCATGGAGGCGTGGCCGGAAGGTCCTCTGTAAACCAACGCCAAGAGTATATACCCGGTGGCAAGTAGCGGTGAACAAACCGCCACTCATCGCCCCGCCCTGCTAGACTTGCCCGATGAAGGCCTTGGTAATCACTCGCCTATCTGGCCCAGACGCTTTAGCGGTGCAGGACGTCGCCGAACCTACCCTAAAGCCCGGACAGACCCCGCCGCAGACACTGGTCCGCGTCACTGCCAGAGGCCTCAACTTCGCGGACTTCATGACAACCACCGGCGGTTACCCCGGAACTCCGCCGCCACCGCTGACCGCCGGCCGCGAATTTTCCGGCACCGAAGAAAGTTCCGGCCGTCGCGTCATGGGCTATATCCAATGGGGAGCCTTCGCCGAGGAAGTTGCGGCGTATCCCCATATGCTCTGGCCCGTCCCAGAGCACTTCACCGATGAACAAGCGGCTGCCTTCCCCGTAAACTTTTTCACCGCCTACCTCGCGTACTGGCAGGCTGAGATGACTTCTCAGCCCATGTGGGGACAGCCGCCCTCGGCTGTCCGGCGGAGCGAAGGTCCGCACCGCGTCCTGATTCATGCCGTTGCCGGAGGAGTAGGTACCGCTGCCGTTCAAATCGGAAAGCTTCTCGGGGTAGAAATGTATGGCACCTCTTCCACCAACGACAAACTTGAACGCGTAAAAAAACTTGGCCTGCAACACGGCATCAACTACAAACAGCACGACTACGAAGAGGTCGTGAAGAATCTGACTCACGGCGAAGGTGTCGATGCCGTATTCGAGATGCTTGGCGGAGAGCACACGGCCAAAAGCCTGCGCTGCCTGCGCGATTTCGGACGCGTCATCCAGTACGGCACCGCTACCGGCAAGCAGCCCCAAATCGATGTGCGCGCTCTCTATGCAAAATCCGCCAGCATTCAGGGTCTCTGGCTTACCTATCTCTCGCAAAAGGGCGAGATCATGCAACCTGCGTGGGAGCAACTCTCACAATGGATTGCACAACAAAAATTAAGCCCCGTCGTGGGCCACGTCTTTCCGCTTGACCGCGCCGCGGAAGCTTACAAGCTGTTGCAGGAAGGCAAAAACTACGGCAAGGTCGTGCTGAAACTTTCCTAGGCTGAAGCATGGCGGGAAAAACGGTGTAGACTGTTGCCCGTCGCGGCCAATGCAGTCGGTCAGCGCCATTCCCAGTTTTAGGATGCGCGTCGAGAACTCACGTCGCGCGCCCGAGGTCTTCCATGTCGAAGCTATCTCGATTCACTTTGTGCGCACTTCTTCTCGCTCTCGCAGTTCTTTCCGCTCCCTTTGCGTTTGCGCAGGCGCCAGTTCCTTCGAGCCCTGAAATTGATCGGCGCGTCGACGCTTTGCTCAAGAAAATGACGCTGGAAGAGAAGCTTGCCTATATCGGCGGAACCGGCTTCGCCGTTCGAGCCATGCCCAGTCTCAACATTCCCGCGCTTGCAATGTCTGACGGACCGCTGGGGGTGCGCAGCAACCAGAAGTTTCCCTCCACCACTTATGCCGCCGGCATCGGCCTCGCCGCCTCCTGGGATCCGCAACTCGCCGAGCGCGTTGGTGCCGGTATCGGCAGCGACGCCCGCGCGCGTGGCATTCACTTCATGCTCGGGCCCGGCGTCAACATCTACCGCGCCCCCATGAATGGCCGCAACTTTGAATATTTCGGCGAAGATCCGTTTCTCACGAGTGCCATCGCCGTCGGCTACATCACCGGCATGCAGAAGCAAGGTGTCAGTCCCACCATCAAACATTTCCTCGGCAACAACTCCGAATTCCTCCGGCACGATAGCGATTCCATCATCGACGAACGCACCGCCCGCGAAATCTACCTGCCCGCCTTCGAAGCCGCCGTAAAGAACGCGCACGTTGGCGCAATCATGGACTCCTACAATTTCGTCAACGGCACGCACTCCACTCAAAATGGGTATTTCAATACCGACGTGGTCAGAAAACAGTGGGGATTTCAGGGGGTCATGATGTCGGACTGGGTCTCGACCTACGACGCGGTGGGTGCAGCCAATGGCG
>JBAUVJ010000146.1:0-14904 GCA_049583165.1 Candidatus Sulfotelmatobacter sp.
CTCCGTATACTGTCCGCATTGGAAGCCAGCCTGCTTGACGGAGACATTTCAAAACAAACGCACGACTCGATCACAGCACAAATTGCCGGTGCGGCAACGAATAGCGCGTCAGGGAAAAACAACAAAGCGGGAGCGAGCAAGCGAGCGGAAGTACCGCACACGGACGCAAGCACAATCGCAGGCCTGCTGCTGGGCTCGCCGGAGTTTCAAAGGAGATAGCGGCCGGCCACTAGAAGCCATTTCATAAATGATTTTGGGTAGGGCACGACGTTCAGTCGTGCCGCCCGAAGCAAATAAAGACGCGGGCTTTAGCCCCGGAGGGAGTTAGAGTTTACTCCTTCGATTCTTTATCAGATGGCTCCTAGTTTCTAGTTGGTATCTCTTGTTGGGTCGCGATTCGGAAGAGTATTAGCAAGCAGCCAAGAGCCAAAAGCCAGGAGCGTTTTCGTGTCCATCACTCGTCGCGTATTTCTTCGTAATAGCGCCCTTGCCGTCGTCGGCACAGCGGCAGTGCCCAGCTTTCTAGCTCGCGCCGCCATGGGCGCGGCTGACACTGGCTTGCGCACCAAGCGCCTCGTCGTAATTTTTCAGCGTGGCGCGGCCGACGGATTGAATATCGTAATCCCGCACGCCGAGCCGCAATACTACGCAATGCGGCCCAGCATCAACATTCCACGCAAGGACGTACTCGATCTCGATGGATTCTTCGGCCTGCATCCGTCGCTCGCATCTTTTCAGCCAATCTGGCAGCAGCGCCAACTCGCAATTGTCCACGCCGCCGGATCGCCCGATCCCAGCCGCTCTCACTTCGACGCGCAAGACTTCATGGAAGCTGGCACTCCCGGCATAAAAGCAACAGAAGATGGATGGCTCAATCGCTCGCTGCGCAATCTGCCGCGGCCTTCGCCAGAATCCCCGTTTCAGGCGATCGCTATGGGACCATCAATCCCGCGCATCCTGAGCGGCAGCGAGCCTGCCATCGCGTTGAACAACATCAACGATTTCTCCGTCGGTGGACGCAACCCGAAACCTTCGCCAGCCGCTACCGCGTTCGAGGCTATGTACGATCACTCTTCCGACACGGTTCTTCACGGCACCGGCGAAGAAACATTCGACGCGGTCAAGATGCTGAAGTCCGCGGACCCGTCAAAGTACAAGCCCGCGCCGGGCGTCGATTATCCTAAGGGGCGCTTCGGGGACAGCCTGCGTCAGCTCGCGCAACTCATCAAGGCAAATCTCGGCGTGAAGGTGGCATTTACCGATATCGGCGGCTGGGATCATCACGTGAACGAGGGCGCAACCGAAGGCCAGATCGCCAACGTACTACGCGAGTTTTCGCAATCGATCGCCGCTTTTTGGACTGACCTCGGCGACCTCGGTGAAGACACGGTTGTCGTGACCATGTCCGAATTCGGCCGCACCGCGCGCGAGAACGGTAACCGCGGCACCGATCACGGCCACGCTAACGTGATGTTCGTTCTCGGCGGGCCGGTCAAAGGTGGCAAAGTTTACGGCCGCTGGCCCGGCCTCGATCAGTCGCAACTCTACGAAGGACGCGATCTGGCGTTGACTACCGATTTCAGACAGGTGCTCGGCGAGGCCGTTGCGCAGCATATTGGAAACAAGAATTTGGATGAAGTGTTTCCGGGATATGAGAATCGGCCGGGGAAGTTTTTGAAATTCTTGGGATAGCGAGAGCGAAATCTCGCAGAACACCTCTACTTAGATTTCAACCATCACATCCCCACCCTCAATCTTCAGCGGATACACTGCGACCTTCGCGCTGGAATTCTGTTCCGCCGCACCGGTCTTTGGATCCCATGCCCAGCCGTGCCACGGGCAAACAACCTTCCCGCCTTCGATCATTCCCTGCCCCAGCGGGCCACCGCGATGCAGGCAAACGTTGTCCATGGCGCTGTAAGTTCCGTTCACGTTCGCTACGCAGATGGTTTTAGCACTGCAGGGAAATTCTTTGGCTTCGTCGGTGGGCGGCAGTTCGGACTCCGTGGTCAGCTTCGTAAACATTGGCATGAGTTCTTATCCCGGCAAGTGCCGCCGAGCTTCGCTCGAGGGCGGCTGTCCCCACACATGTGTTGTTGCTGAATGCTGAGTGCTGACAGCTATTTGGGCTGCAGCGTCTGCGCGATCATTACCTGCCGCTTGAAGTTCTCCATCATATTCGGATCAAGGCGCACTTCCGTTGGCTTCTTCGCCAGCGTCATGGTATCGATTTTGTCTTGCAGCTTGAGCAGCGCGTAGAAAAGATTCTCTGGCCGCGGCGGGCAGCCGGTTACATATACATCCGTGGGCACGATTTTATCGACGCCCTGCAACACCGCATAAGTATTGAACGGCCCGCCCACCGACGAGCATGCGCCCATCGAGATCACCCACTTCGGATCGGGCATCTGGTCATAGATTCTTTTCACCACCGGCGCCATCTTCAAAGTCACGGTCCCGGCCACGATCATCAAGTCGCTCTGCCGCGGACTGGGACGAAACACTTCCGAACCGAAGCGCGCAATATCGAACCGCGCCGTCGACGACGCGATCATCTCGATCGCACAGCAAGCCAAACCAAACGTCATCGGCCACACCGCGGACTTACGCGCCCAGTTGAAGACGTAGTCCACCGTGCTGATCATGAAATTCTTTTCGAATTTGTTTTGTAGCCAACCCATGAATTGACCTCAGTCCGTACAATTATACGTTCAATCGTCGCCGCAGCTCCGAGCCGAATTCGCGCGTGTGACGGCGGTTAGAAATCGACCGGCCGGGCATCGAACTTAGGCGCCAGATGTTCCATTGCACCGGCCAGCCGTTCGTGCGCGATCATGGCACGCCAGCCGACTACCATCCAAAAGATGAAAGAAAATATTGCACCCAGCACCATCAGGAGTTCCATCCGTCACCAACTCCAGTGCGAGATAGTCCGTACCGCCGAGAAAATGCGTTCCGGTCAGTATCGCGAGAAGCACCTCAGTCTAGGCATGCCGAGGACGGCTGTCAATTAATCCCGAAATCAATTGAATTCTATAGATCACAAGTACCATCATCGCGCTCGAATGTTCCCGCCTCGCAGCTCGTCAACCGAAAAACGATCTGCAAGGCTGAGTATTCTCTGGCCAGCGCGCAATAGAACGTCCTTCGTTTCCCAAATCTAAACCATTTGAATCTATGCGCGTGACGCGGTGTTCGGCGTTTGTAACAAGCTGCACGATCCCCCGGAAATATTTCCCGTTCTGGGAATTACAAAATTATTAGCTTCCATCTCGCGGATTCAACTACTTAAGTGGATTCCCCAACACTCAGCAGCGCTTCGCTTCCGGGTTTCGTAACGGCCTAAGAAAGTTGGCGATGGCATCGCGGCATGGTGCTAGGAAATCTGCGTGCAACAGTTGTCGTGAGTCCAACCTCAAGGAAGGACCGCAGAACAGCGTGCGACACGCCGATTGCCAGCTCGCGCCCAACCGCGGGAATTATTTATGGGGCACCGCGGAGGCCGCGCGACCTTGGCTTCGATGAGGCTACCGAACACCAGGCCCAGCAAGAAATTTGGGATCCCGAACGCACGCAGAAAAACTACTGCGTGACTGAAACCCTGCGGCACACCTCGACTTGATCGGAAATCCGGCCGAAAACCCCTCTCTGCCATGGATCACGCGTCCAGCTCGTGTCGGCCGCGAACCTCAAGAGATACAGGAGGACAAAATGACTGGGAGATCCACTACAAGATTAAGCCCCCTGCGGGCTTCGCTTTCGAAATCAACCCTGGGGATGGCTGGCATCCTTGTGGCTGTGGTGCTGTGCGGCACTCCTGCCATCGCGGAGCCATTCAACTACGTGACTAACCTGGAAACCAACACGGTCTCAGTAATCGACATCGCAACCAACACAGTAGTGGCTACGATTCCTGTAGGGAACGATCCTATCGGCGTAGCTGTAACCCCGAATGGAAGCTTCGTCTACGTAACCAACCTTGCGGACAGCACGGTCTCGGTGATCGCCACAGCCAGCAACACCGTGGTGGCCACGATTCCGGTGGGGATCGAGCCGACCGGAGTCGCCATCACTCCGAATGGGGCCGACGTCTATGTAACCGACGTTGCGCAGGACACGGTTTCGGTAATCGCCACGGCCAGCAACACCGTTGTGGCGACTGTTCCGGTTGGAATTGAGCCGTTCGGAGTAGCGATTACCCCGAATGGGGCCTTTGCCTACGTGACCGGGAATGTATCGGACAACACAGTCACCGTGATCGCCACGGCCACTAACACCGTGGTAGCCACCATTACAGTGGGCAACGGCCCCTTGGGGTTGGCCATTACGCCAAATGGAGCCGACGCCTATATAGCGAATTTCGACGACAGCACGGTCTCGGTGGTCGCTACGGCCAGCAACACCGTGGTGGCCACGATTCCAGTGGCAAGTGAGCCTTTGGGAGTGGCCATCACGCCGGAAGGGACTTACGTCTACGTGACCAGCCTTTCGAATGACGTCTCGGTAATTGCCACAGCCAGCAACACCGTCTTCGCCACCATCCCGGTTCCGAATCTCTCATTCCCGATTTTCAGTCCCGGTGACATAGCCATTACGCCGGACGGGACCAGCGCCTATGTGGCCCAGACCAACGGCAACACGGTCGCGCAAATCGCCACGGCCAGCAACACCGTGGTCGCCACGATTCCGGTAGGGGACCTGCCTACCGCGGTAGCCTTCCAGCCATGCACTGGCCTTTTCGGCACCGCCTTCAACGGTAACCTGACTGTGTCGGCGGGCCAGAGCTTTTGCATTGTCAACTCGGTCGTAAACGGAAATGTGACGCAGACTGGCGGTAATCTGACGGTGCTTAGCTCGAACATCAACGGCAAACTGACCATCTCGGGCACCAGTACATTCCTCATCGAGCCGGGTACCATAATAAGCAAAACCGTGAGCATAACGGACCTCACCGCCGGTACGGCGCTGAACGAGATTTGCGGAACCACCGTACAAAGCGCCCTGCTGTTCCAAACTAACGGAACAGCGGCTCTGATTGGAAACTCGGGGTCACCTTCGTGCCCAGCGAACACAGTGAGCGGTGATCTTGAGGTACAGGACAACACCGCGTCGGTCACCATCTTCGGCAATTCGGTGGCCAGCGAGCTCGAGGTACAGAACAACTCGGGCGCGACCATCGTCAGCAGCAATACGGTTTCGGGCGACTTGCTAGACCAAGACAATACCGCGCCGACTCAGGTGTTCAACAACATCATCACCAAAGACCTTGAGTGCGAGAACAACACGTCCATTACTGGGGGAGGAAACACGGCCAAAAAGAAGTTGGATCAATGCGCAACTTTTTAGGGCCACGCTAACGGCGAGTCCCCACCTTTGCGTTCCGCAAGGGTGGGGGAACTCGTCATCTCTTCGCGGATTTCTGAGTCCCTTCGGATTCTCTTGAGACGCGGTGGTCTCATCCGTCTAGTTACGAAGCGGCCGGCGGCTGAGTTGCCTGGGTGCGCCCCGCTCAGCTACAAATAGAAACATCCATGGATTCAAGACCCGCCGTGGCGGCTGACCCCAAACCCACTTCAAATCTTTTTCTCGGCGCATGGGTTCGTATCCGCAGTTCGCAATTCTGGCTGGTCGCCATCGCCCTTTTTCTGCGCGTCGGCTGGATCATCGTGGGGCACACATACAAGTTCAAACCTGCCGAAAATAATTTTGGCTTTGGCTGGGAGATGGGACGCATCGGCGCAGCCATCGCCTCCGGTCGCGGCTTCAGCGATCCCTTTGGCGCGAGCACAGGCCCTACAGCCTGGGAGCCGCCGCTCTACCCCTATCTGACCGCCGGAGTCTTTCACTTTTTCGGCATTTATTCGAGAGCCTCGGCATTTATTCTGCTCGCGATCAACAGCGTTTTTTCCTCACTGACCTGCATTCCAATTTTCCTGATTGCGCGCAGAATTTTTTCCGAGCAGGTCGCGGTTGGCTCGGCTTGGACTTGGGCCCTTCTGCCCTACGTTATGTATTGGTGCACGCGTTGGGTCTGGGAGACGAGTCTCTCGGCGCTGTTGTTGGCAGTGATTTTCTGGTTGGCGCTGACCATGGAAGATCGCGACAGCCTTAAGCCGTGGCTCGAGTTCGGCCTGCTCTGGGGAATCGCCGCGTTGAACAGCACCGTGCTGATCGCCTTCCTGCCAGCCTCAGGATTGTGGGCCTGGTACCATCGCGCGAAGCGGCGCAAGCCGTCGCTCTCAGGCATCGTGCTCGCTTCCGCGGTGTTTATTGCTTGCGTCACCCCGTGGACGCTGCGCAACTACCGCACATTCGGAAAATTCATCTTCATTCGCGACAACCTTGGTGCCGAGCTGCACCTTGGAAACAGCCGCGGCGCCGACGGCACATGGATGCAGTATCTGCATCCCACGCAGGATGTCTACGCCATGCGCATGTACACTTCCATGGGTGAACTCGCCTATATCGAATGGCGCAAGCGAGAAGCGTTCGATTACATCAAGGCTGACTACCCGCGCTTCGCTGTGCTTTGTCTCAAGCGCTTGATCTACTTTTGGGCGGGCCCGCCGCGCCTGGCAAAAATCTGGTGGCTCGCAGAAGTAAAGAATTCGCTTTTTCTCGCCTCGTCGATTCTGATGCTCTGGGGCCTTGGACGCGCACTGCGCCGGCGCAAACCCGGTGCCTGGCTGCTGTTCTGGCTTGTTCTCTTGTATCCGTTTATTTACTACGTGGTTTATCCCGGCCAGCGCTACCGCCATCCCATTGAGCCGGAGATAACGATTCTCGGGGTTTACTTACTCACCGAAGCGGGCAGAAAAGCTCCAGATCGCCTCCAGAAATGACCGGGAACATGGTCAAGCGAGCCTTCGTATCAATAAATGATAGCGAGCGTTTCGCTATTCTGCCCTCACCAATCGCAAATCGCCACGTCTAACTTTTTAAAACCGGAGGAATCCATGAACCGCCGACAAGAATTGCAGGCTCGGTCAGCATTCGTTTTGACTTTCTGCGCGATGCTGATTTCCACAGCCACGCAGGCATCCGATCATCACGGCGACTTGACCGAGGAGTTCCATCAGACCTACGCCCTCGCTCCCGACGGACGCGTCGAGCTCGATAACATCAATGGTGCGGTTGACATCTCCACCTGGGACCAAAATGAAGTCAAAGTAGACGCCGTAAAATATGCTTACTCGAAAGAGCGCCTCGAGGAAGCCCGCATCGAAATCGATTCAGGCAAAGACCATCTTTCGATTCGCACCCGCTACCCCGGCCACGATCAAATTTTCAACTGGGGCTCGCATGATAACCCGGCGGAAGTGGAATACACGCTGACCGTGCCCCGCGGCGCGCGGCTCGATGAAATTAAGCTGATCAACGGCGCCCTCGATGTGACCGGCACGACGGGCGATGTCCATGCCTCTTGCATCAACGGAAGGCTGGATGCGCGCAACTTGTCAGGCCGCGCCGAACTCTCCACCATCAACGGCCGACTGGAAGCCAAATTCGACCAACTCCCGGGTTCATCCGTTGAATTGAGTTCCGTCAACGGTTCGGTTGGGCTGACCATCCCTTCCGACGCCAAAGCTGAGATCGAAGCCAGCACGGTTTCCGGAGGAATTGAGAACGACTTTGGCCTGCATGTAAATCATCACAACTTTGTGGGGCACGATTTGCGTGGCGAACTGGGCAGCGGCGGTCCACGCATCAAGCTGGAAAACGTGAATGGCAGGATTGAGATCCACCATGCCTCCGATGGCCGCACTCTAAGCCCGGCGAAAGATCTCAACCACTACGAGAAGAATGATGATGACGACAGCGAGATCTAGCTAAGAATCTTCATGTGAGTCGCCTGTGCAAATTGCTCTACGTTAGCTGCGTGGCCAGAGCTGCTTTGCTTGAGCTGCTTTGAAGGGGCGCGGCTTTAGCCGCGCCGAAACATCGCTCCCGAGAATGCGGGCTTCAGCCCCGGGTTCGACAGAGGTCTAATAAATCGTATAACCCGGCGCTGGCGTACGCAGATCAGGCTTCGTCGCCATCAACAACAACGCGCCCTGCCGCTTAAACGCCCGCAAATCATCCAGGCTGTTGAACGATTTCGTCTTGTAGTCATCGGGAGTCGGCGTATCGTCAGCAATGCGGCTTGCCTCTACTTTTTCGAAAGCATGTTTCTTCAGCAGCTCGATGTATTCCGCCTCGGAACGCACGTGCACCGGCACTTTCAACTTATCGACCCACTGCAACGAGTACTGATTGTCTCGATATAAATTAATCAGGATGAACAATCTTCCCCGCGGGGCCATCACGCGAAACAGCTCCATCAGTGCCCGATCCTGATCGGCATAGTAATAAAACGATTCGACCGATAACACTTTGTCGAAAAAGTTTTCTTCCCACGGAATCTGCTGCGCCGAGCCCCAGACGTACAGCACGTTCTCGAAATCCTTCGAGGCCGCGCGCGCCTCGCGAATCATCTCGTCGGAGACATCAAGACCAACCACCTGCCCGAAGCCATCCGGACCCTCCCCGACCAACCGCGCCAGCAGCCGGGTTGCCCATCCCGTCCCACAACCAAGATCGAGTACGCGCTCGCCGGCGCGCAGGTTCATCCGGCGAATCGTTTTCGCCGTGATGTCGAGATGATGACTCTCCATCTTCGGCCCCTCACCCGCGACGGCCCAGCGATTGAATTCCTGCTGCAATTTTTCGTCGGGAGTAGTTGGTCTCTCAGGCATTTGAGTTCTCCGTAGGGCCGGCGTCTCGCCGGGCTTCGCCGAGAGACTCCCCTCGGCTCGTACTTAGCTAACGATCTCATCGAAAGCCGCTTAGGACGGCAGCGCTGTGTCTATGCTACAGTTTTCCTCCACATGGCGACACGCCCTCAGAATGCGCCGCCCGACCCGCCCTCCGGGTCATTCTACTGTCCGAATTGTGCGAAAGAAGTAAACGACCCGCTGACCTGCGGCGACTGCTCTGCCATCATCTGCCGCCGTTGCGGCACGCCGCTGGAATCGCCGGATGAACTGGGAATCGGATAATGGACTCGACCGCCGCTCCGCTCCCGGCTGAAGTTTCCTCAACATCCCAGCCAACTCTGGTTCGCGGACTCAGCCTGCTCGATTCCGTTCTGCTCCTGGTCGGCGGCATCATCGGCTCCTCCATTTTTCTCACCGCCAAAGACATCGCTGGCCCCCTTCCGCAGCCCATGTTGTTTCTTCTGGTGTGGGTGATCGGTGGCGTGATCTCGCTCTTCGGCTGCGTCGCGTTCGCAGAACTAGGATCGATGTTTCCTGAGTCCGGTGGCCAATACGTCTACCTTCGCGAAGCCTACGGCGACCTCACCGCTTTCCTCTACGGCTGGATGCTTTTCGCAGTTGCGAACGGCGGCAGTATCGCAGCGCTCTCCGTCGCTTCTGCCGTTTATACGGGACAAATCGTCCCTGCCGTTTCACAGGAGCACGTAGTTCTCGCAATCGCAGGCATAGCAATTAACCGCGCGCAGATTTTCGCGTTGCTATTGATAGCTCTGATGACCTACGTGAATGTCGTCGGCCTGCGCTGGGGAGCGCTGTTGCAGAACGTCTCCACTTGGACAAAGTTCGCCGCCATGATTGCCTTCGTCATCCTCGGCTTCGCCATCGGCAAAGGCGACTGGTCGCACTTCCATTCGCACGGCGTCGGCCTCAGCATGGGACTTCACCCCGCGCAATTGATCTCTGCCATGGGAGTCGCGCTCATCGCGGTGTTCTGGGCCTATGACGGCTGGGTCTACATCACCTGGGTCGCGGGCGAGGTGAAAGAACCGAGGCGAAATGTCCCGCTGGCCATGGTTCTTGGCGTGCTCGTGGTCGGCCTTATCTACATGGCGATGAACATGACTTACCTTTACGCCCTGCCGCTCGGCGAAATCGCGCAGCATGAGACTATTGCCCACGCCGCCGCGACTGCACTGTTTTCTCCTCGCGCCGCAGTGTGGCTTTCGCTCACCATCGCAGTCTCGTGTTTCGGCGCGGCGGCAACTTGCACGCTCTCCGGTGCGCGTGTATATCTCGCCATGGCACAGGATGGGGCCTTCTTCAAGCGCATGGCCGTCATTCATCCCAAGTGGCGCACTCCCGCGTTTGCCCTGATCGGACAAGGAGTTTGGGCAGGAGTTCTCACACTCAGTGGCCGCTACGACCAGCTCTACACGTATGTGATGTTCGGCATGGTGCTCTCCTACACGCTCACCGTGATCGGAATGTTTTTGCTGCGCTGGAGGCGTCCCGAAATTCCACGGCCTTATCGTTGTACGGGATATCCCTGGCTGCCCGCGACCTACGTACTCGTTGGCACAGCGTGGACGCTGAACACCATCGTCACGCGTCCCTCGGAAGCCTTTTGGGGCACTGCAATCATTCTGATTGGCGTACCGGGATATTTGTACTGGAACCGGCGCAGCAGAAAAACTGCGGCGATCAATTAGACACCTCAGGCTTCCTTCTGGCAGGAAATTCAACCCTGCCTTTGGATCTTGTACGGTTTTCGTAACAGGCTTCAAAAACCGCTTGATTTTCGCTCTATCTGCTGCTACGTTCCCAACTATCTATCGGGCCAGCGCTGATTTCGAGAATTGCAGAGGGCTAGGCTCCCTTCCTGGGTGGGTTTCGCGAAAGTGCTCCTGCGGTAATGCTGCTCTGCTCGTCTGAATACCGGGCTCGGCCCGACCAAAAGGAGATTTATGTCTGCTCCAAAGAATCAACTTCCACTTGCCGGTAGTGTGCGCGCTCCGCTGGAAGGAGCGCGAGAGATAGGTCCAGCAAATCCTAATGAAACGGTTGACGTGACCATCCGCCTGCGATCTCGAGCGGGGAACAAGCCTGCGGTCAACCCCGATGAATTCAAGAAAGACGTAAAGAAACGCACGATTTTGAGTCGTAAGGACTTTGAACAGCAACACGGGGCAGCGCCTGAGAGCATCGCCCGTGTCGAATCGTTTGCCCACGAACACAAACTTAGAGTGAAGGAGAAGAGCGCAGCCCGCCGCACCGTCATCCTCTCCGGGACGGTTGCAGCAGTGAGCCAGGCGTTTGGGGTTGAATTGAAAGAATATCAGCATGCCACGGGCAGGTATCGCGGCCGCACGGGAGCAATCCACGTTCCCTCAGATCTCCGCGATGTAATCGAAGGCGTGTTTGGCCTGGACAACCGTCCGCAAGCCAAACCACATTTTCGTAGACGGCATGGACGGGCCGGTGCCCGTGCCGGAGCGGTAAGCCTTTCCTACACGCCCATACAGGTCGCCTCTCTCTACGACTATCCGACGAGCGTGGATGGATCCGGAGAATGTATTGCGTTGATCGAGTTAGGAGGAGGTTTCAATCCGTCCGACCTGAGTAGCTATTGGAGTCAACTGAGTCTGACTACCACGCCAACCGTATCGGCGGTTTCTGTGGGCAACGGCAGCAACAGTCCTACGGGAGACCCGAATGGACCCGACGGCGAAGTGATGTTGGATATCGAAGTGGCGGGATCGATCGCGCCGGGAGCAAAGATTGTTGCCTACTTCGCCGAGAACACTGACGCCGGTTTTCTCAATGCAATTACGACCGCGGTTCACGACAGCACCAACAATCCGTCGGTCGTCTCCATTAGTTGGGGTGGTCCTGAATCCTCCTGGACGCAGCAGGCCATGACTTCGATGGATGAAGCGTTCCAATCCGCAGCCGCAATGGGCGTCACAGTTTGCGTTGCAGCGGGAGACGATGGCTCGACTGACGGTGTTACCGACAACCTGAACCATGTGGACTTCCCGGCATCGAGCCCGAATGTGCTGGCTTGCGGAGGCACGCACTTGGTGGCGGCGGGCAATACTATCACCAGCGAAACCGTGTGGAACGAACTCGCAAATAATGAAGGAGCAACCGGCGGCGGGATCAGCGACATCTTCCCACTTCCCGGTTATCAGAGCTCGGCGAACGTTCCTCCGTCCGCCAATCCTGGTGGCCATGTCGGTCGCGGAGTTCCGGATGTGGCCGGCGATGCCGACCCGACCACCGGCTACGTGACTCGCGTCGATGGACAACCGGATGTGATCGGGGGCACGAGTGCCGTGGCTCCGCTCTACGCAGGGTTGATTGCTTTAATCAACGAGAGTGTTGGAAAGCCGGTCGGCTTTGTTAATCCGCTGCTTTACCAGAATGCAAGCTCGGCGGATGATTTCAATGACATCACCTCGGGCAACAATGGCGCGTATTCGGCCGGTCCTGGATGGGATGCGTGCACAGGACTCGGATCGCCGATTGGGAATCAGATTGCAGCAGTGTTAGGCGCTCCGCAGCAGGCGCAAGCCAAGAAGACAGGCACGTAGGGGCAGAGTATAGGCAGAGTGCGTTCGTCGCTCTTTCGATCACATTCAAACACCAGGCTTGGCCCACTCGCGCAGCACAGTGGGCCAAGCCAGCGCCTTTAATCCGTAAGCCATTCGCGTCAATCCTCGCCGGTACTCTCGCCCCCGCATCATGCGCAACGGGCTACGAATCAGGTATGACGCCAGTAACTTTATTTACACCCCCATTTGCAGTACCTTGGTGTAGTGTCCAGAAGTTTGTGATCGTCTGCGCATTCGCGCCTTTCTTGGAGAAGACATGAGCCGCTCTGTAGTCGTTCGTCTGTTTCTTGTCGGGTTCGTCATCACCGCTTTGTTTACAGGGTGCTCGCGCGATCCTAATGTCCGCAAGCAGAAATATCTGGAGAGCGGCGACCGCTATTTCGACAAGGCCAAGTACAGCGAAGCGGCTATACAGTACGCCAACGCCCTGCAATTGGACTCGCGTTTCGCTCAGGCGCACTACAAGCTGGGAGAAACTTATCTCAAGCTCGGTGACGGCAACCGAGCCGTGCAGGAGCTTTCCCGCGCCGTCGATCTCGCTCCAGACAATTATCGTGCCCATATCGACCTGGCCGATCTTTGGATCGTTGGCTCGCACAATCGGGATGGATCAGTGAACGATGAGTACCTGAAGCAGGCGCGCATCGAACTCGACCTCCTCCACGAAAAACAACCGCAAAATCCCGAAGTCTTCCAGGCCTGGGCCGATTATTACGCCGCTCAAAATAATTTGCCCGCGGCGTTGCAGGAGATGCAGAAAGCGATCGCAGCCAACCCCAACCGCTCTGAATCTTATTTAGATCTGGCGTTGCTTCAGCTCCGATCGAGTCTTCCTGACCAGGCCGAAGCGAACTTCAAGAAGGCTGCACAGCTCGGCTCGACGGCCGTGAACGCTCAATTGGCCCTCGGAAGTTTTTACGAAACCCGCAGCCGCATACCCGAGGCCGAGCAGCAATTCAAGCACGCCATCGATGTTGCTCCCAAGAATCCTGCCCCGCGCGAAGCGCTGGTGCGGCTTTATATGGCGGAAGGCAGAAAGAACGAAGCCGAGGCCGTGCTGAAGCAGGCCAAGAGCGATCTTTCCGACAGCCCCGAAGGCTACCGCCTGCTCGGCGATTTTTACTTCGCCAGCGGCGATATGGACAAGGCCTTGACGGAGTACGCCTCGCTTTATCATGATCATCCCCGCGATCTGCGGGTAAAGAAGAACTACATTCAGATTCTGATTTTGAAGAACCAACTGGACGAAGCTACCAAGCTGAACAATGAGGTTCTGAAAGCAAACCCGCATGAGACTGACGCATTGGTCTGTCGTGGCCAGATCCAACTGCGCCAGAACGACGCCGCGGGCGCCGTGGATTCCTTCCAGCAGGCGCTCAAGAACGATTCCAACAACGCCGTGGCCCACTATCAGCTCGGCATCGCTTTTGGCATGCAGCATAACGATGCGCGCGCCGAATCGGAATGGCGCCAAGCCGTATCTCTGCGGCCCGATCTTATGGAGGCGCAGCGTTCGCTTGCCACGATGGAATTGAGCCGGGGCGATATCGATGCGCTCATCCAAACTGCCCAGCAAATTATTACCGGAGCACCCTACGCTCCCGATGGCTACATGATGCGGGCGTTGGCGGAAATGAACCGGCAGAAATATTCCGACGCCCAGCAGGACTTAACCAAAGCCATGGGGATCGCTCCAGGAAGCGCGACGCCCTATGTACAAATGGGAAACCTTTATCAGTTGCAGAAGCAATATCCGGAGGCGATCAAGTTTTATCACGAAGCGCTGGACAAAGATGAGACTTCGACGGATGCGTTACAGGGAATCATGAATGTCTATCTGGCGGAGAAGCAGCCCGATGAATCTATCGCCGCGGCGCGGGTGCAGATCACAAAGTCGCCCAATTCCAGCGGCTTCTATGATCTTTTAGGCAGTGCATTGTTCCAGAAAAAGGATTTGAGCGGCGCAGATACGGCGCTGCGCAGGGCCATCGAGCTCGACAAGAATAATTCCGACGCTCTCTTGAAACTGGGGCAGGTGCAGGCAGCAGAAGGCTCGGTAAGCCAAGCGCTGGCCACATACCAACAATCTATTAAAGATCATCCGCGCGAGGTCTCGTTCTACATTCTGGCGGGCGAGATGTATGAATCGCAAAGTAGCTGGGATCAGGCGAAGTCAATGTATCAGAAGGCGTTGGAAATTCAGCCGGAAAACCCCGTGGCCTCGAACAATCTCGCGTATGTGATGTTGCAGCAGGGCGGCAACGTCGATGTGGCGCTAGGCATGGCGCAAACAGCGCGGCGCGGAATGCCTGAATCTTCGAATGCGGCGGACACTTTGGGCTGGGCTTATTTTCAGAAGGGCGTGTATCAGTCCGCGATTGCGATGTTCCAGGAGTCTTTGCGGCTCAACGAAAGACGAGGCGCTGCCGACAATCCCACCGTCCACTATCACTTGGGATTGGCTTATGAGAGAGCCAATCAGCCGGCGCAGGCGCGACAGCAATTAGAGCGGGTGTTGAAGATCAGCCCTAATT
>JBAUVJ010000147.1:0-28136 GCA_049583165.1 Candidatus Sulfotelmatobacter sp.
GTTCAACGGCGGGCGCGAGGGCACTCTTTGGTACTATCGGGCATTGTTGGATGAGTTTCACAAGGGCAGGCCGAACCGGCTGATCCGTGAGTTCGAACTCGCCGTGCTAGAGCTCGAAGCCAAGGCAATGATGAAGCATCACCAGCCGAGGGGTGAATCATGGCGCGCATGATCGATCAAATCCGGGCGTCAAAACTACCATCGAACATGATGCAGTTTGCGGCTCGCGGTGCGTTGTCCGTGCCGCCGGAAGAAAATCTTGAAATTCTGGTTTATCTCGCCAAACACAATAAAGTATTTGGCGATCTTGCTCGAATGACGTTGGCTGGCTGGGACGAGAAGTCTTCGCTGGTTGCGGCCTCCGATCCGAAAACTGCGCGCGAAGTCCTCGACTATCTGGTCTCGCCCGAAAATCTGCGTCCTAAGCTGCTCCCGGCGTTGTTGGAAAATCCTTCCGTACCCGCGAGTGAGCTAGCCAAGGTTGCTATCTCCGCTTCTCAAGAAAATATTTCCGCCATGTTGCAGAGTGCGCGAGTGCGGACGGCAGAAGAAGTTTTGAAATCGTTGAGATCGAATCCGTACTTGAAAGCGAATGATGCTGCGACAGTTGCTGAATTGTTGGGCGGAGGCGCTGCTGTTAAGCCTGCGGCAACGGCTGCCAGTGAGGCGATCACAGAAGAGGTTCCTGTAGCCGCTGCGGTCAGTAACGAAGTGACTGCAACAACGACTGAAGAAAACGGAGATGTTCCCGAGGAAGCTGTTTCTGCTTATCTGTCCGAGCATGCGAGCGAAATTATCGCAAAAGAGGGCAAGCCTTTCCAGCCGATTGGCGGCATCATGGAGTTGCTGGGAGCTGACTATTTTCCGGTCTCGGCCGTGCGGCAGATTGCAGCAAGCGAGGAGCCGGCGGGGACAGCCTCGGCGTCGGCAGTGGCCTCCAAACCGGGTGCCGCTGCCAAGCCGCGTGCGGCCGCTGCTCCGGTGGCAGCGAAGCGCGAAAATACGATGCAGAAGATTAATGGCCTGGACGTGAAGGGCCGCATCCAACTGGCGCTCAAGGGCAACAAGGAAGAGCGTTCGATTCTGATTCGCGACGGGACCAAGGTGGTGGCGCTGGCGGTGCTCGAAGCGCCCAAAATTTCCGATGGCGAAGTGGAAAAGTTTGCGCTCCAAAAGAATGTGCTGGAAGCGGTGTTGCGGCAAATTCCGCTGAAGCGGCGCTTCATGAAGAATTACATCGTGGTGCGGAATCTGGTGGCGAATCCGCGCACCCCGCTTGATCTTGGTCTGGGACTGATGAAGCATCTGCTGGCGGTCGATTTGAAGAATATTTCCGCCAATAAGGAAGTTTCTGAAACGGTGCGTAAGCTGGCGCTAAAAATGTATAAGCAGAAACTCGACGCGGCCAACAAGAAATAAAATGGCTACGCTCTCTCAGCCAGATGCGGTCTCGGAATTATTGAAGCGCGCGAAGACGATCGCTGTGGTCGGACTTTCCAATAATCCTCTGCGCGCCAGCCACGGCGTTTCCGCCTACATGCAGAGTCACGGGTATCGCATCATTCCAATCAATCCGCGGATTGAGTCGTCTTTGGGCGAGAAGGCTTATGCATCTTTACTCGAAGCGCCGGAGAAGATCGATATCGTCAACATTTTCCGTCGGCCTGAATTTGTGGAGGAAATTGTAGACCAGACCATCCAACTGAAAATCCCGTCGATCTGGATGCAGGAAGATGTAATTCATGAAAAGGCCGCCGAAAAGGCGCGACGCGCGGGAATTTTCGTAGTGATGGATAGCTGCATTCTGAAAGAACATCGGGCGCGATTCTGATGGAACCAAACCAAGGGCTAATACGTAGGCTAGACCAGCTACCCGCAAGAGGGTGCCCTTTATGAACGACGCAACGCTGACGCCCACCGAACCAATCCCACCTGCGCCACCGAGAGCTCGCCACAACATCTTCATCGGAAAAGACGGCCTCCGCTCCGGCTGGAGCCTCGTCATCTTCATCGCGATCATGGCGGCCATCATCTTTTGTGCGAAAATCATCGGCCGCAAACTGCACGCGCCTGGTCCAAATGCCCACTCGGAGATAACCCCGCTATTAGGGCTTATCGGCGAGGGGATCCCGTTCCTCGTGCTCCTCCTTGTCACCTGGATCATGTCGAAGATCGAGCACCGCCCCAACTCTGTCTACGGCTTCGGCGATAAACGGAAGCTTCCGCACTTCTTCGCCGGCCTGGCTTGGGGAGTCACTTGTCTTTCCCTGCTCGTTCTAACCCTCTGGAAGAGCGGGCTCCTCGTCTTCGACGGCCGCCTGCTTTCTGGCGGCGACGTCTACCGTTACGGAGCAATCTGGTTGGTGGGTTTCCTGCTGGTCGGTCTGCTCGAGGAGTACATGACGCGCGGCTACGTGCAGTACACGCTCACCCGCGGCCTCGCCGGCATTTACCAGTGGGCTTTCAAGACCCGCCACAGCATAGCCTTGGGCTTCTGGACGGCAGCCCTCATCTTCTCCATCCTCTTCGGTCTTGGTCACGAGAAGAACCCCGGTGAGTCCCCCATCGGAGTACTTGCCGCCGGTCTGGCTGGCCTGGTCTTCTGCTTCAGCCTCTGGCGTACCGGCTCTCTGTGGTGGGCCGTCGGCTTCCACGCCTCGTGGGATTGGGGCCAATCCTTCCTCTACGGTGTTCCTGACAGCGGAATCATGGTCCAGCACCATCTCTTCGCCACGCACCCGTCGGGCAAGCCCATCCTCAGTGGCGGCACCACCGGGCCCGAAGGCAGCATCTTCATCGTCGCCGTTCTAGCCCTCGTATGCCTCATCATTCTCTTCACGCTGCCTCGCACATACGATGCCGAAATGCCGTCTCGTAGCACCTGAATCGACGCGTTCTTCCCTTTTTTACGAAGCGGCTTCTACGGAACCAGCCTTAACAAATACCACGCTGGCGTCGTCGCACAGCATGGCGTCCTCAGTGAAGTTGCGGACATCATCCAGAACGCTGATTGCGGAAGCTTCAGGCCGAGTGACGTGTTGAGCAAGACGATCCAACCCGTATTCTTCTTCCGTCTGATTAGCGGCCTCGCTGATTCCGTCGCTATAGAAAACGAGCCGCGAACCGGGCGACAGAGCCACGGTGGTTTGTGAATACACCCCGCAGCTTAAACCCAGCGGCAAACCCTGTTCGGTGTCGAGGAAGCGCGCTCCGCTATCGTCGACCAGGAGCGGAAGCAAATGACCCGCATTGGCGAATGTAACCTGGCGGGATCCGGGATCCAGGACGGCATAGACCATGGTCACAAATTTTCCCGCAGGAAAGTCTTCCACCAAAAGGCCGTTGAGTTTGGTCAGTACCTCGGCTGGAGTGCAGCACGCTTCTGCCAGGGACCGCAGCATTCCGCGCGTGGCCGACATGAGCAGGGCTGCCGCAGTGCCCTTTCCCGAGACATCGGCAAGAACTAATCCCCAACGACCATCGGGAAAGGGGATGAAGTCGTACCAATCTCCGCCCACGGCGCGGGCGGCAATGCTGAGGCCGGAGATAGCAAAGCCCGGCACGTAAGGAGAAGCTTTGGGGAGAAGGGCTTGCTGGATGGCGCGAGCCTCCTGAACCTCCCGGCTCATCGCTTCACGCTCGGCCCGTTCCGATTGGAATCGGCGCGCATTATTGATTGCGACGGCCATGTGATCGCACAGAGCCTGAAGGATTCTGAGCTGTTGGCGGGGAAAAGCGTCCAGGTCGGGGTGAGACGCTGTAAACACTCCTACCAGGCGCTCGCCGACGCGCAGTGGAATGGCCACTTCCGAATTGGTTGACGGCTCGCAAGCAACGTAATATTCATCTTTACGAACATCCGGCGCGTATCGCATCTGTCCAGTGGAGGCGACGTAGCCCACCATCCCCTCTTTGCCGATCTTCAGCCGGAAACCCTTGCAGTGTACGGAACAGCCATGCACGCCGCCCATCACCATTTCTCCGTGAGCTTCATCGTGAAGGTAGACTGCGGTCTCCAACAGGCCGAAGGAACGTGCCACATCATTCACGATTTTATCGATCAGTTGATCGAGATCGAGAATCGAGCTGATCTTTTGCGCAGCCTTCTGCAGTTGTTGCAGGCTCTCTACCTGGGTATCGATCTGAGGATGAGAGGCGGAAAATTCGTCGAATACTTTTGCGGGAAGCGTGGCCATTTAGCAAACTCCCTAGGAGATGACGATGCGATTTTGATGCTTAGGTACGGGTTTAAGACTCTCTGTTTTGGCTGGGTTGGTTAGGCGCAGATACTTGCATCCGCAGGCGCTTGATCTCTTCCATGCGGTCGCGGATACGCTTCTCTATGCCTTCATTGGTCGGGCGGTAGTAGGTTCGATCACGCAGATTCTTCGGCAGACATTGCATGTTGGCCACCTTGCCTTCGACATCGTGTGCGTATTGATAATCCTTGCCATAGCCCAGGCCTTTCATAAGACCAGTGGGTGCGTTGCGCAAGTGCAAGGGCACAGGCTCGGCGGCGGTTTGTTCGATATCGCGCTGCACATCGCGGTAGGCCGTGTAGAGCGCATTCGACTTGGGCGCGACCGAGAGGTACACAACCGCTTGCGCAAGAGCAAGATTCCCTTCCGGCATGCCGATGAAATCGACGGCGTCTCGCGCGGCCATGCACAGGGAAAGCGCATTGGGATCGGCGAGGCCGATATCCTCCACGGCCATGCGGACGACGCGGCGCGCAATGTACAACGGATCTTCTCCAGCTTCGATCATGCGTCCGAGCCAATAGACGGCGGCGTCGGGATCGCTGTTGCGTACAGATTTGTGCAGGGCGGAAATCAGGTTGTAATGTTCTTCGCCGGCTTTGTCGTAGAGCAGGATGCGCTTCTGAAGGGCGTCGCGGATGATGTCGTCGCTGATTTCGGCGGGCTGGTTGCCATGTTGAGTCCCGGATTGCTGCGCCAGGCTGGCCGCGACTTCCAGCACGTTGTAGGCGCTGCGCGCGTCGCCACTGGTGTAGCTGGCGATTTTCTTGAGCACATCATCGGACGCCTGCAACTTCATATTGCCGAGGCCACGCTCTTCATCCGTGAGAGCGCGCTTCAGCAATTGCACAATTTGATCTTCCGTGAGTGGCTGCAACACGTAGACGCGTGTGCGCGAGAGCAGAGCGGAGTTGATCTCGAACGACGGATTCTCCGTTGTCGCGCCGATCAGGCGTATGTTGCCTTTTTCCACGTGCGGTAGAAAAGCGTCCTGCTGGGCCTTGTTGAAGCGGTGAATCTCGTCGATGAAAACGATGGTGCGCGTGCCATATTGCCGAGCCCGCTCGGCGTCAGCCATGACCTCCTTGATCTCTTTGATTCCGACGAGCACGGCGGAGAATTCGATGAACTCCGCTTTGGTCATATGCGCAATGATCTTGGCGAGCGTGGTTTTTCCTGTACCCGGCGGACCCCAAAAAATAAGCGAACCTGTATCGTCGCGCTCGACCTGGCTACGCAGCGGTTTGCCCGGACCAATTAAATGTTCCTGGCCCGCGTACTCTTCGAGCGTGCGCGGGCGCATGCGATCGGCCAGCGGCCGAGTGCGATCGGCGGAGCCAGCGACATTCGGGATGGATTCAAAAAGTCCCATGAGAAATCGTTAGCCTTTCGGCCCTACAAAGTCAAAAACCAAAAGACGATGGCCTACTTTCTTTGCCTTGCTGCCTCATAAAGCACGATGCTTGCGGCCACACCAGCATTCAAAGATTCCACCTGCGCCGTGTGCGGGATGGCGATGGACTCATCCATTTTCGGCATCAGATCCCGCGGCAGGCCGGAGCCTTCGTTTCCAAAAAAGATGGCGGCGGGGCTCTTCAAATCTGCCTGATCGAGCGACGTCCCTTTGTGCGACGAGGTTGCGATTAAGCGCACGCCATTTAATTTCAGCTTCTCGCATACTTCTTCCAGCTTTATCGTTCCCGACTTCCCGTGGCCGTGAATGATGGGCAAGCGGAAGACGGAACCGGCGGAGGCGCGTACAACTTTCGAATTGAACGGGCTGACCGTACCTTCGCCAAGGACTACGCCGGCGCAGCCAAAGGCTTCCGACGATCTCAGGATCGTGCCCATGTTCCCGGGATCCTGCAGGCCCGCGAGGGCGATAATTGGCCCCACCTGTAGCCGTTCGATCAAATCGTCAAGCGAGAACTCCTTCAGGCGCACGAGCGCGGCCACGCCTTGTGGAGATTCGCTGGGAACCAGGCTGTCGAATAATTTATCGGGCAGCAGAAGAGTTTCGACCTGTGCGCCAATCTGCGGAAGCAGGCGGTCGGCACGGTCCTGGGTAGACTCACGAAAGAAAACTGCGCTGAAGCGGAGACCGCTGCGGATGGCTTCTTCCAGGATGCGCAGGCCTTCGATGGCGCAATCGCCGGACTCAGTAAGTTCGGCCCGGGAAAACGCCTGGCGCAGCTGCTTTACTAGCGGGTTGTGGCGGCCCTCAATCCGGCGAAGTCTGTGCTGCGCGCTGAGAGCGGGTTCTGAAGCTTTTTTCATGAATGCGACGTGAGCGTGAATAAGAATGTGGATGAATGATACGCCAGTCACTCACGTTCCAGTCCCTTGCGGTATTATGATAAGTTTCACAAGCAAAGACATTTCAACAAGATGCCGGGCAGGAAGGAACTGCGTGCGCGCCGAAATCGTAAAAATCAATTGTGATGCACCAGAGAGTTCGCTGGTGAAATACGCCGCCGACCAGATTCGTGCGGGCGAAGTGCTGGGCATGCCGACGGATACTTTTTACGGGCTGGCCGCCGATCCCTTTAACCTGCGCGCGGTCGATCGTGTGTATGACATCAAGACGCGTTCGCGTCACAAACCGCTATCGTTGCTGATCGAGAGCGTGGACCAAGCAGAAGAACTGGCCAAGCCCCTGCCGGAGGAGTTCTACGCGCTTGCGCGAAAGTATTGGCCCGGGCCGCTGACCATCATTGTAAAAGCGGGATCGCGCTTGCCTCTGAAAGTCACGGCCAATACCGGCAATGTGGCCTTGCGCGTGCCGAATGCGAAGATTCCGTTGGCGGTGGTGACGGCGGCCGCCATTCCGATCACAGCCACCTCGGCCAACTTGAGCGGTGCAGCCGAGTGTACCAGCGCCGAGCAGGTGCACGAACAACTGCATGGCAGGATCAGCATCATCGTGGATGGAGGGATTTCTCCGCGTGATATTCCCTCGACCATTATCGATTTGACGGACGAAGGCGCGCGCTGGCGGGTTATGCGCGAGGGCGCGATTCCGGCCGACGAAATCTCCACGTTTTTTGCCAAAGGATGAACCACGAACTTGCCACCCGGCGTGCGACTGGCCGCTGGCTATTACGGCTGGGAGCGTTGACCTTGCTCGCTCCGGCGGCGTTTCTTACGCTGACCGCGGTTCGGGTTGTCCATGAGGGCTCTCTCCAGGAACTCCACTCGGTCGATGCGATTGTAGTGTTTGGCGCGGCGGAGTATTCCGGCCGTCCCTCCCCGGTGTTGCGCGCGAGACTGGATCATGCCTTTGATCTCTTCCAGAAAGGGATTGCACCAGTAGTCATCATCACCGGTGGTGCGGCTTCCGATCCCAGCTACAGCGAAGGCGGCGTGGGACGCGACTATTTAATGCACCGCGGAATTCCCGAGCGGAACCTGATCGCCGAAACCCAGGGTTCGGACACGGCGCAATCGGCTCAGCGCGTGGGTGTGATCATGCGCGCCAACGGACTGCGTAGCTGTGTGGCCGTGAGCGACGCTTATCATGTGTTCCGTATCAAGAAGTTGTTGCAGCGCGAGGGCGTTGGACCGGTCTATGTGGCGCCGCGTCCTGATTCGCGTCCGCGTGGGGTTTTGCAGCGGCTCTATGCAGTCACGCGGGAGGTATGCAGCTATCTGGCGTGGAAGGTAGGCATGACATAAATGGTTCAGCCGAGAGGCTTCTGCCAAGCCGAGTATCCCGCGTAATTTCAAAGGCTAACTTACCAACCGTTTCTCTCGCGCAAACCCGTGATGTGGGCCACGTGATGGCGTCCATGCCAGGAGTAAAGCGCCAAATTCTTCTCCAGGCTCACCACCCCCATTTCTGGATGGCGAAATGTGCGCTTCCAGTCCTCTGGTTTCAGGGAGTGCAGAAGGCGCACCCAGCGTGCGTGCAGGGTATCCAGCAAAGTTAACGAGACTTCCACGGGAGTAGTCTGCGTATCGGCGAGCTTTGCCCACCGATCTTCGGCGTAGGGCTTGATCGTCGGTTCGTCTTCGGTGAGGGCGAGTTTGAAGCGTATGTAGGCGTTGAGATGGCTGTCGGGAACATGATGCGCGACTTGGCGGACCGTCCAGCCTCCCGGACGGTAGGGAGTATCGAGTTGCTGATCGGAGAGGCCTTTCACGGCGGTACGCAGGTTGGCAGGCGTTTGCTCGATGTCGTTCAGGCGTCTCTGCTTCTGCTCTTCAGTGGTCGGGCCTTCGAAGCTAAACTTGCCGATGGGATAGCGCAGGTCAGTCATGATTTCTCCAAATAAGATATCTTCTCTCCACAGATGTCCGAGAATGGTGGAGGGTGCAGAAAGCGGAGACTCGAGCAGTCACGCGAGTTGACAATCCGTACTGTAGAATGTACGATTTGAATACGTACGGGGGGGCGATGCCGAGAATTGCAATTGAAGATAATAGTCGGATGTCCCTGCGAATTCGGTCCGAGGAGAAAGCGCTTCTCCTGCGCGCGGTTGCGCTGAAGCACACGGACTTGACGGACTTTGTGATTCGTCATGCCTTGCGTGCGGCCGAAGCGGTCATCGAGGAAGCAGACCGCGTGCATCTCTCTGAGAGAGATAGTTTGCGGGTTCTTGGTCTGCTGGAAAATCCGCCTGCGCCGAACAAGAGATTGCTGGCAGCCGGCCGTGCATTGCCCAAGCGGCGATAGTCGTGAACACTTGGCACGAAGAGCCGATCGGCAAGAAACATGACCGAGAGGCCTTCGACTGCGGCGAAGAAGCGCTGAATGAGTTCCTGCGCCGTTACGCCCGCAAGAGCCACGAACTGGGCGGCGCGAAAACTTTCCTTGGCATCGACGATGCCAACAACAACATTCTCGGTTTTTACAGCCTAAGCACCGCATCGGTGGACTATGCCCAGACGCCGGCGATTCTGCGGCACGGGCTGGCACGTCATGACGTGCCAGGCTTCCGCTTGGCTCGCCTGGCGGTGGATCGCAGGTTTCAAGGACGAGGATTTGGCGGACAACTCTTGATAGCGGCGGGAAGACGCTGTCTGTTGGCCGCAGCAGAGGTGGGTGGCGTCGTGCTTGTCATCGACGCTAAAAACGAAAAGGTAGCGGGATGGTATGCCAGCTATGGTGCCCTGCCTTTGCACGACGCGCCGTTATCTCTACTGCTGCCGCTCGCGACGATCGAGAGCGCACTCAGGAAAGCGGGAAAGTACTGAAGCGGTCACGCATGGAACCTTCTCTGCAACTACAAGCCGTAGGGCTCCTTTTAGGCCAGCCCCATTCCCTCGGGCTTCGCATTTCGATTCCCTGTGTTGCGAGATTTGTGCATCCAAAGCTCGTTTGTAAGCTAAACTCCCACATCTGGGCAGTTTAGGCGGATTGTGGTGCAATAATCCGGGGACGATGGGTCGTTCCCGATGAGCGAGAGGAACTATGGCATCGTCGGTCTGGTCTGGACACTTAACCTTTGGACTCATTTCCATGCCGGTGCGCTTGTTTTCGGGAGCGCGCAGCAGCGGAATTTCTTTCAACATGCTGCACCGCACCGACAAGTCGCGCCTCAAGCAGCAATATATTTGCATGGCAGAAGGCGTCGTAGTCGATCGCGCCGACACGGTCAAGGGCTACGAGTTTCGCAAGGACGAGTACATCGTGATCGAACCGGAAGAGATCAAGAAGATCGAGCCGCAGACTGCGAAGACGATGGAGATTTTGGAGTTCGTGAAGACGGGCGACGTGGATCCGGTTTATTTCGAGTCGTCGTATTACATGATGCCGGAAGAGGCCGGACGGCGTCCTTATGCGCTGCTGACCAAGGCCCTGGAAGAAAGCGAATACGTCGCCATCGCCAAAATCACCATGCACAACCGCGAGTATACGGTGTTCCTGCGTCCGCATGAAGGTGGCCTGATGCTGCACACAATGTATTACGAGGAAGAAGTGCGCAAGGTCGAGGGTTTCGGCGCGCCCGATGTAGAACTGAAAGAAGCGGAAGTAAAGGTAGCGCACCAGTTGATTGAGGCCTTGGCGGACGAGTGGAATCCGGAGAAGTACAAAGACACGTTCCAGGAAAATTTGAAGAAGTTGATCGAAGCCAAGCTCGAGGGCGGGGAAGTGGCAGCCGTAGAAAAGCCCAAGAAGCTGGCTCCGGTGGTGGACTTGATGGCAGCACTCAAGCAGAGCCTGGCCCAGATGGAAGGTAAGAAAAAACCCGCTGCAACAGCCCTGACTGAGACGCCGGCGGCCGCTGCTGGCGGCAAGTCGCGGCGTCATCGCTGACAAACGTTTGCCGAAAAATTCGTCGCTTTTGGCTGTTCGACTTAAGCTTTCGATCGCCCGCGCTGATTTGCCACAGACCATCGCGTCGGCGGCTGGAGTATTTCTACGACTATCCAACTAGACAGTTTCCTGATGCATCCCAGAGGTGAGGAAGTAGCTTCTTAACAGTTGGTTCACGCAGGATCGCGGGTAGCTCGTCGCGTTCGCCTCAAAAGCTCGATCTGCCGGATGACGGGCACTGGCGCAGATTTGGTCTACCCGTTAGAATGTTGAATTCTTCTCACCTATGATCATAATTTTCCTGGACTGGCGCGGGACGGAGTGCGGATGAGTGTTCGACGTGCGGGCTGCCTGGCAGCCATGGTGCTTCCGATTCTTGTTTGGATGGCGTGCGGCCAGGTGTATCGCCCTGTGGTGATTCCTTGTTCCTCGGGAGGCGTTCCAGGATGTCCAGTGGAAACGAATCCGACGCCGAGCGATTTCCACACGATCTTTGGCCTCAGCACCAACTCGCCCACTTACCCGGGCACGGCAATGCAGCTTGATGTTTCGGGAGATTCCGTCATTGGGGAAACGCCCTCTAACGATCCTTCCAAGCCGAACCTTGGCCTGAATCTTACTCATATGGCCATTTTGCCTAACGATTCCAGGGTGTTCGTGGCCAGCGCGGGCAGCGTGGTTTCGGGCGGGATTGATGTCGTCTCCTCGTTCACTCCGCAGTTCCAATCCACGCTAGCCAGTGGATTAGGCACTGTGACCACGATCGGGTTGCCGACGGGATCGCAGCCCGTTTTCCTGAACAGCACTCAAAGCACCGCGCTCTATGTAGCGAATTTCGGATCGAATTCGGTAAGTATTATCAATACAACGTCGAATGTAGTCGCGAACACAGCGACCGTGGGAACAAATCCGGTCAGCCTGGCGGAAACTCCGAACGCCTTTAAGCTCTACGTTGCCAATCAGGGGAACAACACGGTCAGCAGCCTGAACCCGGTCGACCTCTCTCCCAACCTTGTGACAGGATTCACAGGTGTCACCCCAGTCTGGGTAGTGGCTAGAGACGACAGCCAGAAGGTTTACGTGCTTTCACAAGGCGATGGGCAACTATGGACCATCGATGTTGCCACGGACACGGTTACCAGCAGCCTCCCGGTCGGTGCGGGGGCAAACTTTATTTTTTACGACCCCACCTTGAACCGGCTCTTCGTGACGAATCCGGTAACGCAGACGGTTTACGTCTTCTCCGATACCGGTGGACTTTCCGGGGGCATCGTCAGCGATGTACCCCTCCAACTGGCGGCTATTTCGTTCACCTCCGGATCGACGCCGTGTCCCGGCGGCTGTATACCCGTCTCCGTGACGGCCCTTCTGGATGGAACCCGGTTCTATGTAGCGAGCTATCAGACGGCTACGACTTGTCCCGACCTGAACGTTACCGGGGCGTGCGTGATCCCCTACGTGACTGTGTTCGACGCCAATAGTCTTGCGGTCCAGTACCCTAGCGCACCCACTCTAACCCTGCTGCTTGGGCCGCCGGGATGCACGGTGAGCTCGACCAACTCATGCGCGTCAAGTTGGCCATTCGTTACCGGCCAATACGCCGTGGCTCCAGTGGCTTCTTGCGCAGCGACTCCTCTATATCCTGCTCTATACTCTCCGAGCGCCGCGCGGTTTCGGGTGTTTACCGTGGCCTCGGAGGACAGTACCCGGGTTTACGTGAGTTCGTGCGACTCCGGAATTATTGCCGTGGTCAACACCACCGATAGCAATACCAACAATCCAGGAACGCGATAGCCCCGGATACCGTGGTCAGCGACCTGCCTGCGGCAACGGCAGCCACTGGGGCGGTGCTGCAAAACCCGATTTTCCTGATGATGGGACAGTAGTGCTGTTCAGCAGCGGGCAGCACAGGAAGGCCGTGCCCATTGCGCCGAGACTGAAGAATAGCTTCTAATTTCTCACGGCTACTTCTTCGCTCTGAGTCTCTCGCGCCACATAATGCGAATCGATATATTCGTCGAGAATAGTGATGAATTCCGCGACGATGCGATCGCCTTTGAGCGTGGTGAACAGGCGTCCATCCACGTAGACCGGAGCCTTCGGCTCTTCGAACGTACCGGGCAGGGAGATTCCGATGTTGGCATGCTTTGATTCGCCTGGACCGTTGACCACGCAGCCCATCACGGCGAGCTTCATTTCTTCGACGCCTACATAGCGGCCTTTCCACGCGGGCATCGACTCGCGCAGGTAGGTCTGAATCTGCTCGGCCATTTCCTGGAAGAAGGTGCTGGTGGTGCGTCCGCAGCCGGGGCAGGCGGTGACTTGCGGAGTGAAGCTGCGAATGCCCATCGATTGCAGAATCTGTTGCGCCACACGGACTTCTTCGGTACGGTCTCCGCCCGGCGCCGGCGTAAGCGAAACTCGGATGGTATCGCCGATGCCTTCCTGTAGAAGCACTCCCATGGCCGCGCTTGAGGCGACCACGCCTTTTGCTCCCATACCGGCTTCGGTTAGGCCAAGGTGCAGCGGGTAGTTGCAGCGGGCGGCAAGAGCGCGGTAAACGTCGATAAGATCCTGCACGCCGCTGACTTTTGCGCTGAGGATAATCTGATCGGCGCGCAGCCCGAATTTCTGTGCAAGTACAGCGGAGTTGAGCGCGCTTACCACCATCGCTTCCATGGTGACTTCGCGGGCATCTTTAGGCTCGGCGAGTGCGGAATTCTCGTCCATCATTTTGGTGAGCAGTGTTTGGTCGAGCGAGCCCCAGTTCACCCCGATGCGCACCGGCTTCTGGTACTTCACCGCGACTTCGATCATGGTGCGGAAATTCGAGTCGCCAGTCTTGCCGATGCTGGCATTGCCAGGATTGATGCGGTACTTGGCGAGATCGCGGGCGCACTCAGGATATTTCGTAAGCAGAACGTGGCCGTTGTAGTGGAAGTCACCGATGATGGGCACGCGAATGCCCTGCCGGTCGAGCAGGTCGACGATTCGAGGAACCGCAGCTGCCGCCTCGTCGTTGTTTACGGTCACGCGAACCAACTCCGAACCCGCGCGCGCGAGCGCCGCACACTGCTGCACGGTGCCGAGAATATCGGCAGTGTCGGTATTGGTCATCGATTGCACCACAATCGGTGCATCCGAGCCAACCCGAACGCCGCCGACGATGGCGGTCACGGTTTTCCTGCGTGGAATCGTAGACATGAGAAACCCATTTTAACACGCGGAAACCGGGAGCTTGGTAGGTCGGGAGGGGACGGGAGTGGAATTTAAGTTACTAGCCAAACAGCTCGCTATGGGAACCCATTCAAACAAGTTGCAGAACGTATGAGTCTGGCTTGCGGTAGATCAACAATAAATCGGGTCGGAGATGGCATTCGCGATGGTCGCGCCACTCGCCGGACAATTCGTGGTCACGAGTTCTTGCGGCCAGAGAATTGTCTTGCGATAGTAGGCCGACGGCTTCTGAAACAAGAGAGTCGACGTCGCCGCGATGCCTTCCTTTTTTCTCGCGCTTAAAGTCGCGGCGGAAGGCGCTCGTGTACTCAATCCTCCGCATTCAAGTCGGCCATCAGGTCGGAAACTTTGTCGAAGGAGGGCATGCCACCCTTGCGCGCTTCCCGCATCGCGGCTGCGGTTGCGGCGTTAGGAACCTTCACCTCGAAGGGTAGCGCCTTTTCGACCGCCACGCGCGTTAGCAGAACGCGTACCGCGTCCGATACCGACAAGCCCATGGCAGCCAAGGTCTTGGCAGCCTGGGTCTTAATGCGTTTTTCCACTCGAACGTGGACCATCTCGGTTGCGGCCATGATTCCTCGATGAGATACATTGTATCTCAATCGAAGAAAGCCTTCAACCCACGACCGCATTCGCCACGGGGACTCATCGCTCGGGCTATAATGGCGCACAAATAAATGGCGCTCACTGCTGGCACCAAAATCGGGCCGTATGAAATTCTGACTCCGCTGGGCGCCGGAGGCATGGGAGAAGTGTACCGGGCGCGGGATACCAGGCTCGGGCGCGATGTGGCGATCAAGGTTCTTCCCAGCGCAATGGCGCGGGACGCGGAGCGGTTACGGCGATTCGAGACCGAAGCGCGCGCGGTCGCAGCGCTGAACCACCCCAACATTCTTTCGATTCACGACATCGGCACGCACGAGGGAGCGCCCTATCTTGTGTCGGAATGTCTGGAAGGCCAGTCCCTGCGAGATGAATCAAAAGGCAGCGCTTTGCCGTTGCGACGCGTGGTGGAGTACGGCACGGAAATCGCGCAAGGGCTGGCTGCCGCGCATGACAAAGGAATCGTCCATCGCGATTTGAAGCCGGAAAATATTTTTGTGACTCGAGATGGGCGGGTCAAGATTCTGGATTTTGGATTGGCGAAGCTGGCGCGTCCCGAAGCTGCAGATGAAGGCGCAACGATGGAAGCGGTTCCAACCTCTGCTGGTGTGGTCCTCGGCACGGTGGGCTACATGTCTCCCGAGCAGGTGAAGGGCGAGGTGGCCGATGCCCGTTCGGATATTTTTTCCCTGGGAGCGATCTTGTACGAAATGGCCTGTGGCCAGCGCGCCTTCCGGCGCGATACTTCCGCCGAGACGATGACCGCAATCCTAAAAGAAGATCCGCCAGAACTGAGCACAACCGGCAAGCAGATCTCGCCGGCGATGGAGCGGATTGTCCGCCGATGTCTCGAAAAGAAACCGCTGCAGCGATTTCAATCGGCGCGGGATCTGGCCTTCAATCTCGAAGGCGTCTCGGGGATTTCCTCAACGACCGTCGGAACCCTGGCAATCGCAGAGAAAAGACAGCCGCGCAGGCCATGGATGATGGTAGCGGCGTCCGTACTTGTGCTGGCACTGGTTGCCGCCGGCAGCTGGATGCTCGGTCGAGGCTCCGGATCTATCGCCCTGCCTTCCTACCATCAACTTACATTCGAACGCGGCTTGGTTTATGCTGCGCGCTTCGCGCCGGATGGACGTTCCATTTATTACAGCGCCAGCTGGAACGGCCAGCCTGTCCAACTTTATTCGACAGTCCCGGACAGCCCGGAATCGCGTCCGCTGAACCTGGTCAATTCCACTTTGTTTGCGGTTTCCTCTTCCGAGATGGCGATTTCGATCGGCTGCAAGGACCGGTTTATCGGAAACTGCCGGGGCACGTTGGGTTTGGTGCCGGTTTCTGGCGGGTCGCCACGAGAGATCGCGGAAGATGTGCTCTCCGCCGACTGGACGACCGACGGCAGCGAGATGGCTGTGATCCGCCAGGTCGGAGGAAAGTTCCGCGTGGAATTTCCCCGCGGGAAAATGATTTACGAGAGCAGCCGGCCACTCGCGTACCTGCGGATCTCGCCGCGGGGGAACGCCGTGGCATTCGTTGAATCTCAAACGGTAGATGGCGATGCCGGCTGGGCGGTTGCGGTCGACCGGAGCGGAAAGGAGCTGATCCGCTCGCCGGAATTTGTCAGCGTGGAGGGGTTGGCGTGGCCTCCATCGGGAGACGAAGTGTGGGTTGCCGCTACGGTGCATGAGGGCTGGGCCGACGCGATCCATGCTCTGAGCCTCAGTGGCAAGAACAGTGGCCAGAGTAAAGACCGGATCGTTCTTCGCCTGCCGGGCATTGTTCGCCTTCACGATGTGTCACATGACGGGCGCATACTTTTGTCGAGAGAGTCATGGCGTAGCGGATTGCAGTTTCGTGGACCGGAGGACACTAAAGAGCGCGATCTCTCATGGCTCGATTACGCGACGGTGAGGGATCTCTCTGCGGACGGTACGCAGGTAGCATTTGACGATTGGGGATCGGCGGCGGGCGCTTCCGGTCTAGCCTACTTGCGGAAAACCGATGGCTCGCCGGCCATCAAGCTGGGCGAGTGGTCTCAGCCTGTTATTTCCCCGGACGGAACGAAGGTGTTGGCGAATAACGCCGTCGGCTTGGGCGGTCGCCTCTCTGTATTGCCCACCGGCGTGGGGGAAGTGCGGGTGCTGGAGTCCGGCGGGATGCAACAAGTTAGCTCTCCTGGATTTATGCCGGATTCGCAGTCGATCTACTATGCCGGCGATGATGGTCACGGATGGCGAATGTATAGCCAGAGTTTGTCAGGCGGCGCGCCGCGGAGCATCACGCCGTCGATTTCCATCAAGCCGACCCATTTCGAATCCCATCTAGTATCGCCCGATGGCAAGTTCATTTTCGCCCGGGACCTGAGTGAGACGGGCTGGCTCTATCCGGTTGCCGGAGGAGAAGCGCGCAAGCTTTCCGGCTGGCTGCCGGAAGATATCTGGATTACGTGGTCGACGGACGGGCGCTCAGCGTATGTCTATCACGATGACAAAACCTTCGCAACGGTGTACCGGCTGGATGTCGCAACAGGCAGGAGAGAGCTGGTTATGACGCTCGCCCCGAGCGACCCTGCTGGAGTGACCGCGGTTCTCAACGTCCGCATGACAGCCGACGCCAAGTCGTACGCTTATTCTTTTGACCGAGAACTGTCCGACCTCTTCCAGGTGGAAGGGGTGCGCTAAAGCTGGCCGCACCAGCGCCCAGTCTGCGCGCCTATTGCAGCCGGTCCGCCAGCCCCGGAATCGTCTTCACCAGATCGTTAAAGATCACCATGACGGCAAACAGCACCAGGAAGACGAATGCAGCCTGATAGACGCGTTCCTTGATACGCAAGCTGATGTCGTGGCCCATCAGGCTCTCGATGAGGAGGAAGAAAATCACGCCTCCATCGAGAATTGGGATGGGCAACAGGTTAAAGACGCCAAGATTCAAGCTGATGCCTGAAGTGAGCGCCAGGAGCGGAGTCCAACCCTTTTGCTGCGCAGCGTAGCCGGCCTCCTGCGCGATTCCAATCGGACCGGAAACCATTCGAGGCGAAACTTTTCCTTCCACCAGCTTCTTGGCCAGCTCCAGAAGCAGCAGAGAATATTTTTTATTTTCCTTTACGGAAAGCGTGACCGCCTCCCCGAAAGGCAATCGTTTGACCGTGGTCTCTTCCTTGTTCAAAAATCCCAGGCGATACCGCTCCTGTTTCGGGTCTTCGGTTTTGGAGAGCAGGGGCTGCAAATGGAAGCTCAGAGTCTGGGTGCCGCGGAGCACGGTAAGGTCTACAGGCTGCGACTTGGTTTGCTGCAACTGCTCGATCATGGCTTGGATCGACCCGAGCGGCTTGCCGTCCATTGCGATGACCCGGTCGTCTTCCCGAATTCCGGCCTTGATGGCAGGCATGTCATCATCCAACTGGCCAACAATTACGGCTTCGGCAGGATACCAGCCGGCGGAGCCGACTTCGGAAGAGGTGACCGGCTTCGGAGTAATTGTTTTCTCGAGAACTTTGTCCCCCCGCTCGATGGTAACGGCGAGAGGCTGGTTCGGGCTGATCATGACTCGCGGCTGCACCTGCTCCCATGTCGGGTTCGCGATGCCATCGATCTTGATGATGCGGTCGCCAGGTTCGAGCCCGGCCAGGGCTGCGGCGGAATTAGATTTAACTCCATCAATCACGGCCGGCTTGTCCATAAACACGGGATACTCGTAATGCACCATGTAGACGCTGGTAAGCAGGAAAACAGCGAGCAGGATGTTCATGGTGGGGCCGGCGATGGCGATCAGGAAACGATGCCAGCGCGAGTGATTGAGAAACTCGCCAGGATCATCGGTACGATCATCCATGGGGTTCTCGCCGCTCATCTTGACGTAGCCGCCCAAGGGGATCGCCGCAATGCGATAGTCGGTGTCACCCTTGCGAAAGCCGAGCAGACGCTTCCCAAAGCCGATCGAGAACACCTCCACCCTTACGCCCAGCCACTTCGCTACCGCATAGTGGCCAAACTCATGGATCAGAATCATGAAACCCAGGATTACGACGACGGCGAGCAGAGAGATCAGAAAGTCAGGCATAAAAGTGATACGTACTCCGCACTTCTTTAGATTACGAACTTAGGTTACGAAAATCCAATTACGAAATCCGGCTTACGACGGAAGTTGTTGTCTGCGAACGTTTTACCCACGGACCCCAGCCCCGCTCAACCTGCCAACCCGCTCCTGGGCATATCGGCGAGCCTCCGAGTCAGCCTCAAGCACTTCTTCGATTGAACCCAGCTTCCCAGAATTAGATGCGGAAACCGCGGCTTCGATGATTCTGGGAATTTCATCGAATGCGATGCCGCCTTCCAGAAACGCAGCCACTGCGACCTCATCGGCGGCGTTCAGCGCCACCGTCTTAACCCCACCCGCCTCGGCAGCTTCGTAGGCTAACCGGAGACAAGGAAATTTACTCATGTCCGGGGGGGAGAAGTCGAGGTGACGCAAGTTGCTGACCGGGAAGCGCATATCCGATTGAATCCGCTCGGGATAAGTTAAAGCGTACAAGATCGGCAGCCGCATGTCGGTCACCGAGAACTGAGCAAGTATGCTGCCATCGATAAATTCAACCATAGAGTGAATGGTCGACTGGGGATGGACAATTACTTCCACTTTTGAGGGCGGTATATGAAACAACCTGCAAGCCTCGATTACCTCGAAACCCTTATTCATTAACGTCGCGGAGTCGATAGTGATGCGCTTACCCATCTTCCAGGTCGGGTGGTTGAGTGCTTGCTGCACCGTAATGGAACCGAACTCGGAAGCTGGCGTGTTCAGAAATGGGCCGCCCGAGGCAGTCAGCCAGATACGCTCGACTTCCTCCATCCTCCCACCGCGAAGGCATTGATGGACCGCATTGTGCTCGCTATCGATGGGCAGCAGAGGCTTGCCTTGTTTGCGGGCTTCAGCGGTGATCAGCTCGCCGGCCGCGACCAGGCATTCCTTGTTGGCGAGGCCAAGAATCTTTCCCGCTTTTGCCGCTTCGTAGGTGGCTTCCAGCCCGGCCACGCCGACGATAGCACTGACTACGAAATCCACATCAGCATGAGTGGCAACCCGCACTCTGCCAGCCGCGCCATGGACCACTTCGATCTCACCGAGTCCGGCTTGCCGGAGGCGCCCGCGCAATACATCGGCATCCCGTTCGGATGCGATCGAGACCACCACTGGCCGCCATCGTCGCGCCTGTTCGAACGCTAGGTCTGCGTTAGCCCCTGCGGCCAGCGCAACGATCTGAAATCGCTCGGGATAGGACTCGACCACGTCCAGCGTGCTGCGGCCGATGGACCCCGTCGATCCCAGGATGGCAATGCGTCTCATGTGAAATAAATTTCCAGGTGGGACCCTCGAGCTGAAGTATCCAAGTTCTATTTTACGCGCTTCGCTGGGTCGGCCGGGGAAGCCGAACCAAAAACTACTGCATCACACGCCAAGCCGCATAGTACCACAGCAGGGGAGCGGCAAAAAGCAGAGCGTCGATGCGGTCGAGCATGCCTCCGTGGCCGGGGAGGATGGTGCCCGAATCTTTTACCCCAGCCCCGCGTTTGATCAACGACTCCAGCAGATCGCCAAGTTGCGCCGCAATGTTGAGCACAATGGTAAGCACAAGAATGGGCCACATTTCGGGCTTCTCCAGGCCGAATAGCCCGTCGCGGCGCTGGATCAATCCCATTCGCAACAGGAATGAACTGATTTGCAGAGCGTGGTTGAAGAGGAGAATGCCGACGACCAGGCTTGCCGCGAGCGACGCGGCCGCGCCCTCCCAGGTTTTTTTTGGGCTAATGCGCGGAGCCATCAGGTGACGCCCCAATGACCGGCCAACGAAGTAGGCAAAGATATCTCCGGCCCAGACGACCAAAAGAAGATAGAGCATCAAAAACGCGCCCGCCCACTGCTGGCGGAGTTGCACCAGCATCGCCATCGGCAAAACGATATACGCGAAAGCGAAAGCAGAGGCCGCCGCCGCAGGATAGGCGCTGGCCATCTGGGATCGCCGCATGGTGAGGGTCAGAAAAACAAACGGAGAAATAGCGCAGGCAAATCCAACACCGAGGACAAACTGCAAGATGGAAAGTTGTGGGGTTTCACCCGTAGTACTTGCGGCAAGCAGCAGAAAAAATAATGCCACGAAGATGTAAGTCGGCAGGCGCAACGGATGCACGCCGTAAGACTCGGTAAGCTTGAGAAATTCCTGGATCGTGACCAGCGCTACCGCGCCCGCTACCACGGCCACCATTGGCACCGGCGCGCGTAGCACCAACAGCATCACAATCGGAATCAGGACCACCGCGGTCGCGATGCGTTTCAGCATGCTGGGCAGCTACTTGGTAACCTTCGCAGGCATCGAATGGGCATGCGAATCGTCGTGGTTCGGATCACGACGGTTCGGATCATGATGGTTCGGATCATTATGGTTCGGATCATTATGGTTCAGGCCACCGTAGCGGCGTTCGCGCTTCTGGTATTCGGCAATCCCTTCGAGCAGATGCACGCCGCGGAAATCGGGCCAGAGGGTTGCAGTGACGTAAATCTCCGCGTATGCCAATTGCCAAAGCAAAAAGTTGCTCAGCCGCATCTCGCCGGAGGTGCGCACCACCAGATCTGGATCGGGCAAATCGCGGGTGTAAAGATGGTCTCTGACCGCGTCTTCGTCAATGCGCAGATGATCGATGCCGCCATTCTGCGCAGCGGTGTTGACCATGGAGCGGAATGCGTCTACCAGTTCACTGCGCGCGCTGTAATTCAGCGCCAGCGTGAGCACTGTGCCCGTATTGTGAGCCGTGCTCGTACGCGCCCAGGCCATGCGCTCCTGCACATCTTCGGGAAGCTCGTGCTGCCGGCCTATATATTCCAGTCGGATGTTGTTCTTGTTGAGCGTAGGAACTTCGGCCTTGAGATAGCGGCTGAGCAGGCGCATCAGGAAATCGACTTCACTCTTGGGCCGCTTCTTCCAGTTTTCTTCGGAGAAGGCATAAAGCGTCAACGCATGAATGCCGATCCGCGCGGCCGTCTCCACGGTTGAACGCACCGCCGCCACTCCGGCACGATGTCCGGCCACGCGCGGCATGTGGCGCCGTTTAGCCCAGCGCCCGTTGCCATCCATGATGATCGCGATGTGTCGTGGGAGCCGCTCTGGATCAAGCTGCCGGTAAACTTCACTTTCCTTGCGATCCAAACCGGCGGGAATTCTTGCCTGCAAGGCCTATCCCCTTCCGAATGTCGAGGCTAACACGGTGAGGAAGGGCGAGGCAATGGAGGAGTAGTCGAAGAAAGATAGTGACAACTCACAGAATGAGCAATTAGCCTTTTTCAGATGAAAGCCAGGGTCAGTGTGATCATCGCAATTGCGATCGGCGCGGCGGTAATGATTTCAGCCATTCGTGGGCGGCTTGATCCCGCGCGCCCCAACTTTGCCTATTGCCTTCTGATGGTTCTTCTTGTCGTCTCGTTGGCCTACATCGTGCGTTCGGGCTTGGATCGAAGCATTCCGATGTCGCGGACAAGCCGGGCCATCCGCGTCGTGGGCGCATCGCTCTGGGGATTGGCGATTGTGGCCGGAATGGCGATTCAGGTATGGAATGCCATTCATCGCTAACCTTCCGCCACCACACAGTCTTAATTTACTTCGCTTCCTCCGGCACAATCTGCAACTCCAGCTTCGCGGTATGCCGCAGTACCGTCAGTGAGCAACTCGCGCCCACCCGCACATCTGTAAGCACGCGGTGCAGATCATCTACACCTGCCACGGGATGGCTTTCCAGCGCGACGATCACATCGCCCTCGCGCACGCCGGCGCGTTTCGCCGGACTCTTCTCCTCTACCGACAGAACGAGCGCGCCCGATTCCTTGGCCAGATCGTAGAAGCGCACCACACGGCGATGCACCGGGACGGTCTGCGCCGAAACGCCAATGTAGCTGCGGCGGATGCGTCCGTCGCGCAACAAACGGCTGGCCACGAACTTCGCGGTATTAATCCCGATGGCGAAACAGATTCCTTGCGCCGGCAAAATGGTCGCCGTGTTCACTCCCACCACTCGCCCCACGGAATCCACCAGTGGGCCGCCGGAGTTGCCCGGGTTTAGCGCAGCGTCCGTTTGCACCACATCGTCGATCAGTCGGCCGGAATAGGAACGCAGCGAACGCCCCAGCGCGCTCACCACGCCCGCCGTCACCGTGGATTGAAATCCGTACGGATTGCCGATGGCAACCACCAGTTGTCCCACACGAAGCTGCTGCGAATCGCCGAGAGCCGCGGCGGTGAGGCCGGGTTCATTCACGCGCGGCTCGTCGATGCGTATCACCGCAAGATCGCTCGCCGGATCGTCTCCGATAGCAGTTGCCGGAATACGGCGACCGTCCGCCAGCGTCACGTCGATGCGACGCGCATCATGCACGACGTGGCTGTTGGTGAGAATCAAACCATCCGGAGTGAAGACAAAGCCCGAACCTCCGCCACGCCGTTCTCGCGGTTCGCCCGAGCGCGTAGGAGCGGCCGCCTGATGCACTTCAATATTCACCACCGACGGACTGACTCGGGCTACGGCTCCGGTGACCGCGCGGGAGTAGGCATCAAGCAAGGCATTATCGCCGGACGGAGAATTCGCTGTTGGGGGCGAATCTCGCTGCGACTCATCTTGCCATCCATTCGCCTCAGACTGACTCAGAGGTGCAGGATAGACGGAAAGAGAATTAACATTTCCAGCTTCCAAATCCATGATGCATAGATGTCTGTCAATGTCTTGGGGATTCAACCGCTTGTGGGTTAGCTTGCTTGGCACGCCCGGTCTGTCATCCTTGCTGGATATGATCCGGAAGGGACTTGAGTTTTGTCTTGACGTTCGTGCTTGGTCTCGCTCTTCGAGAAGATCTTCGCCGTAATCAACATCGCCGTAAAAGTCGTGCTCAGCAATGCGATTTGTCGCCAACCGCTCAGCATCGATGCATTGCCCAGCAGCGTGAGACCCGCAAAGCAAAACAAAAGATGTACGCAAAAAACTTGCAGGGAGGACTGTCCCAGCAGCACGAGAGGCCGCACCGCCAACCGCTTGGTTACCTGTTGCGAGACGATCAGCAACGCCGCTACTGCCACGAAATCGAGTAGGCGCAACGGCCCGAGGTGCCACTTGTCAAAGAGACCCCCGAACACGCCCAGTTCTAAACCATGCACCACTTTCCGCCGAATTACGAAACAAAAAACCGCGATTACCACCGCTGGAACCAGCGCCCGCCTGGCCCATATTTCAATCGGCAGGTTTCCCTGCGCCCAACGCACACCGAGCCACACACCCACAAACCAAAGAAGTTGCCAAGCCCACAGGTCGAACGACCCCATCTCGTTGATCGGAATTCGCGTGGGAATGTATCGCATCATGAAGTTGTGTTCGGCGTTGCGGAAGCCGAATTGCGCGAGCACCCAGAAGGCGAAAGCCGTCCATAGGATCGGTTTCCATCCAATCCTCCGCGCCAGCAGAATCGCAACTGACGTGAACAATAGGAAGATGATGTACATGGGCAGGATATCGAGCAACGGTGGCCGATAGATGAGTAGAGCAGCTTCCGTGACCGCTCGTTTGGCGCCCGCCATGAAATAAAAATCCAGAAGATTGTGGAGTCCTGGCCGGTTGCCATGAGATGCAATCGGCACAGCCACTAAGAACGCGAAAGCCAGCAGAAGTGCGTGGTAGCCATATAAACGCAGCGTCCGCCCCCACAACTTTCGCGTCATCGCACGATAGCCGTCGTGCTCCGCCAGGCGAAAGTAAATCCGCCCGGTAAACAGTGCCGAAAGGAAAATGAAGCCCTCCGCCGCTCCCACGAAGCCAAAAGGCTGATTCACCCAGGCACTTGCGGCGGTGGGCAGATGCGTCAACGCGATCCAGACGAGCATCAGTCCGCGCATCGCGTCTAGTTCGAGTCGGCGTCCCGAGGCCATATCTCTTAGACGCTACATTAGAGCCAACCGTCGCTCAGATTCGACGCTCGAACAAAAAACTACGAAACTTTACGCTGAAAATTCCATGTTAGAGTTTAACGGCGGAGGGAATCTTTGTCTGGCTTGTGGAAAGTGCTGCTCGTAGTGCCGTTTCTTTGCCCGGTCAGCGCGCTTCCGGCTCATGCCAGGAAAAAATACGAGACCGGTTTTCTCGACCGCACGATTACCCTCCAAGGCGTTTCTTACAAATACCAGGTCTTCATCCCCGAGAGCTGGAACCCCCACCAAAAATGGCCGGTAATACTTTTTCTTCACGGCTCCGGTGAGCGGGGCAATGATGGCTTGTTGCAAACCGACGTTGGTATCGCTACCGCCATCCGTACCAACCGCAGCGATATTCCGGCTATCGTGGTCATGCCGCAATGTCCGAAAAAACTTTGGTGGATGCTGTCGCCCGCAGACGAACTGGCCACGGCCTCTTTGGAAGAAGCAATGAGAGAATTCCATGGAGACGCTGAGCGCACCTATCTCACCGGGATGTCCATGGGAGGGTTCGGTGCGTGGTATCTGGCGGAAAAATATCCTGGTCGTTTCGCAGCGCTGGTCGTGATTTGCGGTGGTATTCGCCCGCCCGCACACGCAAGAAATGCAATCCCTGGCCTTGTGAAATTAACACCGCCAGACTTGCCCGAGAGCTACTCGGCCGCCGCGGCGCGAGTGGGCAAAACGCCTGTCTGGATCTTTCACGGTTCTGCCGACGCAACTGTGCCGGTCACCGAATCGCAACGGATGAGCGTGGCGATGAAGCAAATCGGCGCCGAGGTGCACTATACGGAATATCCCGGTGTCGGGCACGATAGTTGGGACAAAGCCTTCGACGAACCGAAGCTATTTCCCTGGCTCTTCTCCAAGTCTCTTGGCGCACCGCAGAAATAGCGGAATGAACCGTTTCGTCGGCAACGGCCATCGGTCATGCTCGAAAAAAAAGCCGGGACCATGGGGTGGTCCCGGCATTGAGTTGGCTGGTTCGCCCGGATAAAATTGAGGTGCTTACGCGGCGTGAGCGGCGTGCCGAAATCCTGAGCCACGTTCGTTGCGGCGAAGGATCCCCGCTCCCGTATCTACGCAGTCCTTCGCGGCCGAATCGTTAAGTCCCGCACCTGTGTCAGGATGCTCGACATCTGCATCCCATTCAGTTGCGAAACAAACGGCAAAATTTCCGCAATAAACTGATCTTTCATCAGTTCGCTGATTTCGTCCTGACGGCTCTTTTCTCCGCCACTGAGCAATTCCGGCACGGTTACCTCCAACGCTCGCGCCAGCCGCTCCAGGGAAGACAGCGTGGGCGTGGCTTTCTCGTTTTCAATTTTGGAAACGTAGGTTCGTGGCACGGACATCCGTCCCGCCAGTTGACGTTGGCTCAATCCACTTCGCAATCGCAGCGAGCGGATCGATGTCGCCAGGTTGAGGTGTCCACGGCCCATCCCGGGCATGGGCATCAATACGGGCTGTACCATTACCACCGGCTCAGGTTCGGGTTCCTCATCCAGGGATGAGTGGCAGCGTCGGCAATTGTTGTTGACCGTACGGAATTGAACCAACAGGCAGTGATCGCAACGGACGACTTCCCTAGAATCTACTGGGGCAAGAGTCGTAGCCATCGGGTTGTGGGAGTGCCAGAGCGGGCTACTCCTTAACTTGAACAATCGAACCTTGCAACGGGGGAAGAGGTTCGGACTGCAGTGCCAATCTGCGGTACGAGGCCTGTGGATGTCAAGGTGAAAATATGTATGGACGCGAATGTTGCTGGTAAAAACCGGATCCACGCCGCGAAATCCCGCGCTAAACAAGGCGAAAGCAATGATTGATCGTGAGCTGGCCCGGTGTTTACTAACTGGAGTCGTGGCCAAAATCCCCGCTGATGCTTACTCCATTCGCTGAATGGCCAGTAGAGTTAAATCATCCGATGGCGGCCCGTCGGCGAAGGCACGCAGGTCCTCGAGGCCAGCGGCGATGAGCTCGGCGGGACGCCGTGTAGCTTGCTGGCGAACCAGGTGCGTGACCCGATCCACGCCGTATTCGTCGTCCCCGCGACGAGCTTCCGAGAGACCGTCCGTATAGAGGAACAGCATATCGCCGGCATCCAGGTGCACCCGCGTGGCGGAGAAATCGAGTTCGTGAAACATCCCCAGCGGCAAACCCGTGGATTCGATGCGCAACACGCCGCCGCGCCCGACGACGATCGCAGGCAAGTGGCCGGCGTTATGGATCTCCACCTCACCGCTGGGGGTAGCTTGTCCACACACCAGGGTGGCGTACAGGCCGGCCAGCGCGCTCTCACAGAAGACGCGATTCGCCTGGGTGACCATCTGGCCGAGCGGCAGACCCATAGCAGTCAGGCTACGGAACAAGGCGTGAAGTTGCGCCATCAGCATCGAGGCGGCCACGCCTTTCCCGGAGACGTCGCCGAGCGCGAAGAAGAGTTTTCCATCGGACGGGATCAAGTCGCAGTAATCGCCGCTGACGGGACCAACCGGGGCGTAATGATAGCTAGTCTCCCAGCCCACCGCCCGCACGTTCACTTGCGGCAATAGATTGCGCTGCACCTGGGAGGCGAGATCGAGGTCACGTTGCAGCGCGGCCCGTTGCAGCTCGTTCAAGTGGTCGAGGCAATAGCACACCAGCGGATCGGCAAGCAGCCGATCCTGTTCTATCGATTCGTGGCACTCCTGGCACAGCCCATAGCTACCCTCGGCCATTCGTTCCAGTGCCGAATCTACTTCGCGCAGTAGACTGGCGAAGCCCGTTCTCTGTGGTGCAAGCACCATCGCCGCTTCCAGGCGGTGCTTCCGCTCCTCCAATTGGTTGTGCAGGAACGCTATTTCCAGCGTAGCCATAACAACCCATTCGATTGCGGTTCTTCGCATCAAGACGCAATTTCCTTTTTTCCATCACTGGCTGGGATGCGCTTCAAGTTAAAATGATCGTCTTGGCGGTGCGACTTGTAGATTCTTCACAAAACTGCGTCTAGCTTCGGAAATCTCCCATGAATCGATTAGATGAAGCAAGGGAACTACTAGCTGAGTTCACTCAGTCCGAAAGCTTGCGCAAACACGCGCTGGCGGTAGAGGCCTGCATGAGGGCTTGCGCGGGGAAGTTTGGCGGGCAAGGGAACGCCGCAGCGGAACTGGGGCTCTCCGAAGCTGGGTTGTCCCAGGAAGACCTATGGGGCATCGTCGGACTCATCCACGATTTCGACTACGAGAAATATCCCAGCCTGGAAGACCATCCCTACAAGGGCAACGAAATCCTGAAAGAGCGCGGCTGGCCGGAAGTGATCCGCCGCGCCATCATGTCGCACGCGGAATATACCGGCGTCACGCGCGATACGCCCATGGAAAAAGCTCTGTTCGCCTGCGACGAACTTGCCGGATTCATCACCGCCGCGGCCCTGATCAAGCCCGGGAAATCATTGGCCGAGGTCGATGCGAAGTCCGTGCGAAAAAGAATGAAAGACAAAGCCTTCGCCCGAAAAGTGAATCGCGACGACATCGTCAATGGCGCCGCCGCCCTGGGCGTGGATTTAGATGAGCACATCGCCTTCTGCATCGCAGCTCTGCAAAAGATTGCCGGCAAGTTGGGGTTGGACGGCAGCCTTGCAAAGACTGCATAAGTCAGCTCCCCAAATTCTGTAAGGATCTCTCCAGAGATGCGGACCTGTTCTATCCGCGAATCATTTGTCTGTTGTTTTGTTGCGTTGATCCCTGAAATCCCGACGTGCGTCCCACCCCTACTATCCAAAGCTGGAACAACTTGTCTATTG
>JBAUVJ010000148.1:0-8746 GCA_049583165.1 Candidatus Sulfotelmatobacter sp.
GTATACGGAGCGAGTCCAGTGGAGGATCGGGCGAGCTATTTCCGGCTAATTGCGCCACATCCACTTTAACGTCCTTGATTTTTCCGGCGGTCAAAGCCAAAGCGAAATTCATGCGATTGAGCAAGGCAGACGAACTCACCCACGTCTCCGCTTTCATGGAATATCCGGTGGGCGGTTGCGCGCCATAAAGTGGCATGCCCATGTTGTTGAGCTGGCGGGTGAGAGACAATGCATTGTCGACCTCAGCGCCCGTGGCGCGCACGGCTGAAGCTACAAATTCGAGCGGCGTTTTAACCTTGGCGCGATAGGTTCCGTCATCCCAAAACTCAGGCGAGCGAAAGAGCACGGTCAGCACTTCGCGAATGTCACCTTTCTTTTTCAAGAAAGTTTTCGTCATGCGATCGACCAAAGCGGGAGGCGGATCGTCCGAAACAAAACGCTCCGCGAGCTTGAGCGAGATGAAGTGCGCCGTCTGCGGACTCGTGGCCAAGCGGTGCAGCACTTCCAATCCCTCGCCTTCACCTTTGAACTTGATGCGGCGGCCGAGCACAAACTTGGGTCCGGGTTCGTGCATGCGCGGGTCGAATTTGAAGCCGCCGCCTTCGGCTGGCTTGTCGATCGTCCATCCAGTAAAGACTTTGGCGACCTCAGTGACATCGCGCTGCGAGTAGCCGCCGTTCACGCTGAGCGTATGCAGTTCCAGCAACTCGCGCCCATAATTCTCATTGAGGCCGCTGGGGCGCTTGCGCGGATTTGGCCGCGGTGGATGGGCCCGGTTGTTCGATCCGTTAGGATGCGCGGGGATGCCACGAGACTGATCCGAGTTCGGACCCACGCTTAGCCAGTTGTCGAGATAGAACAACATTGCGGGACTCTTCGCCGTGGCAACAAGAAGGTCTTCGAACGTGCCAAGCGCGTGCGGCCGGATCACGTCGCGTTCGTAACTGGTGAGTAGCAGCCGGTCGACTCCCTTGTCCACAAATACATTGAAGTGGTTAAACCAAAAGTCAGTCATCACTTCATCAAGCTGGCGCTCGCTGTAAATGGCGCATAGAAGCTTGGCCTGCGTCAGTTCGCCGGTGACTACTCCGCCGGGATTATTCATCGCCAGCAGGGCTTCCTTCTGCTTGGGCGGCAAGCCTTCAAGAAATTCCTGGCCTTTTCCTCCGCGCAACGAATCGGCCAGTCCAACTTGCTCTTCCAACGGCATTCTGAGAATTTTATTGAAACGCTGATCGGGCGGAAGGCTCGGCAGTTGCTGAACATCCAGATCGGAGTAAAGTTTCTCTTCTCGCTGGCGCGCCTGCTCTTGCTCGTCAGCAGTAAGCGGCGCAGAAGGCGCGGGGGATGTTGCGCTGTTGTTAGGAGTATTTTTGCTGCTTGTTTCCGCGGATATGTCATTTCCTACGGGCGAGTTCATTGCAGCATTCATCCCAGTATTCGTTACAGAATGATCTGCGGAAGCGTTGGCGCCCGACATGGAACTCGCAATCTTTGCGGATTCCTGGCGCGCCTTTTTTTCTTGCTGCCGATCGATCTGAACTTGATACACCATCCGTAACGTTGCATCCGAAGGCATGGGCTTTTTGCCATTCATCACCTGATTGATTTCCTGCCCGTCAGGAAAGTCTTCTGCAATTTCCTTGGTGCTCATGCGGGTTGTGCGATACGGCTCCAGACGAGCATTGAGGGCACTGTCATCGATTTTTTCGGGACGCAGTTGCAGGTCTATCCACTTGTCGACGCCCATCGCCATCACACGCTGCACATCTCCGGGTCGCGGACCAAAAGTTAATCGATTGAGAGCGTGCAGGGCACGGCGTTGATCGCTGGCGGTGGGTGGCGTCTTGTTTTTCTTTTTCGCCAGCAACGGCGAGACCGTAGCCACCAGACTCACAGATAGAAAAACAACGGCAAACTTGGTACGGCCCAAAAGCATTTAGACTCCCGAGCGAGAAAGGACAACAGCCTTCTCATTATGAACCCGCGTGGAGGGAAAAGTTGCAACTCGGAGGTTACGGAAGGGTATTGCAAACGCTGGACTTACCCGAAGGTTAGGGCCGCAATCGCACTCAGAGAAGCTGAGTTAGAGGACTGGGGTAAAACGGCTAGGTCAGATGCACCCGGCCGTGGGAGATTTTGTGCTGCAAGGTTGCGGCCAGCTGGTCTACGTCAGTGGGAGCGATATTTACCGCCATATGGTCTCCTAGGAGCGATGGTCGATTGCTGCCCACGGAATCGCGGCGCACCTGAATCAGCAGGGCCTGCACAACACTAGGATCGTATTTTTGTGGAGTCATGCGCACGAGGTCGCTTAGCGCGCCGCCTAGCGAAAGCGGTTCGCGATACGGCCGGGTGCTAGTCATCGCGTCGAATGTATCAGCCAGAGCCATAATGCGCACTGGCATGGGCAATTCGTCATTGGCCAGAGCATCTGGGTATCCGGAGCCGTCGCTGCGTTCATGGTGCCAGCGCACAGCCTCGTGAATTTTCGGCCAGGGAAACTCTACGCTGCTGACAATCTGGTGACCGACCACGGTGTGGTCCGCCATTTCGCGAAACTCCTCGGGATTCAGCGCCCCGGGTTTGCCGAACAATCGGCGATCGACGGCTACTTTACCGATGTCGTGCAAATATCCGGCGCTGCGCAGTGCGGCAATTTCGCCGGCATCAACGCCCATGGCTTCTCCGATCGCGGCCGCATAGCGACCCACGCGCAGAGAGTGGCCGTGAATGTTAACGTGCTTCACGTCGATGGCGGTGGCGAAGGCTTCGAGGGCACTGTCATAGAAGCCGTGTAGAGATGCCATCAGGCGCAGGTTTTCCGTGACTCGCTGAGCCAGCGTCTGCGTCAGCGCATGGTTGTGCACCGCCAGGCCAATGTAGCTGCACAGTAGCTCCACGGCATCCAGTTCCGCGTCCTGGTAGGGCGCGTTTTCCAGACGCTGTCCAAGAGCCACAACTCCGGCGAGTTTACCGACTGACTTGAGAGGAGCGATGCACTTGAAGAGTTCCGGAGCCACGTTGCCATTGGAACTTAGAAAAACCGAATAGGTGGACGCATTGAGGACAATTGGTCCACGCGCGGCGGAGAGTGCGTGAGCGTGTTTTGGCAGAAGAGGGATGAAGGCCGGCTGGGGCAGCATGTCGAAGGCCTGCACGGCCACAGAGGTGAGCATGGTGGGCTTTTCGTTGAAAACAAAAAGCGCACCTTCGCGCGCGCCTGCCGCCTCCATGACGGCGGCGAGCATGCGGCGCGACGTATCACTGAAATCGCGCTCCGCCGTCAGCTCCGGTCCGAGATCGGAGAGAGCTTCAACCGTGCGCAATAGCCTGCGGAAATTGTTCGTTTCCACGATGGACGAGTGGTGCAATGAACAAAGAACGTTCGAACAGAACGAGCCTAACATGCTGGAAACAGGCACAGCGAGAGGCGTTGTTGGTTAGTTTGGTGCTTGTTGATTCCAGATTTTTCACGAACGGCTGAGTTAAAAGTGCTCGCGCAATTCGGCGAAGCGTCCCACGATAAGAAGACTTTGCGGGGGCGGAGCCGGGTTCACTTCTTCGTGTTCCAGAATCCAGGTATTGCCGTGCGGAATGAAAACCGCGTGCATCCCCACGGCCAGCGCGGGGTTTATATCCGATCGCGGGCTGTTGCCGATCATCCAGGTGGAATCATGAGCGAGTTGATATTTTTCCACTAACCGCTGGTAGGCCGCGGGATCTTTCTCCGCGACAATCTCAGTTGCCGTGAAGTAGTTTTTGAGCCCTGAACGCTCGATCTTTCCAGTCTGCTCGGCGACCGCGCCTTTGGTCACCAGGATGAGGCGGTGACGCGCCGCGAGATATTCCAATGTTTGAGGGATCTCCGGCAGCATCTCGATTGGATGGTCTTCTATGGTGTGGGTCAAGCTCTGGATCTGAGCGTGTAGCTCTGGCGTGACCGGCCGCACGCTAAGCCGCTCGAATGTATACACGAGCGCGTGGGCAAAACTATGAAGGCCGTAGCCATGCTTTACGATGCACTCGCGTTCCACATCGTTCAGTACTTTGCGAACTTGCTCGGGAGAAAACTCGTGGTGATTGAGGAATGAAATGAAGCGCTCGATCGCCCGCTCAAAATAAATGTTGTTCTCCCAGAGCGTATCGTCTGCGTCGATGAGCAGGGTTTGGTTTCTTGGGGCCGTGCCGGACAAGATGGGCAAAACTCCTTGAGGAAGGTGGCTACGCAACCCAATCCACACGCGCCTCAGGGCCAATAATTCCGGCCTTGTGACCCATATCGAGCAGACGCGTTACACCCTCGCGCCCTTCCGGGCCGTAGTCGAGAGTGCGCTCGTTTACGTACATGCCAACGAAGCGGTCGGCGGTTTGCGGATCAAGATCGCGGGCGAACTGCATGGCGTAGGACAAGGCTTCTTCGCGGTGATCGAGCGCGTACTGGATGCTATCGCGCAGTGCGCCGTTGACTGCGGAAATGAGTTCTGGTCCAAGAGCGCGGCGAATAGCATTGCCGCCCAGCGGCAGCGGGAGGCCAGTCATTTTCTGCCACCAGCGGCCGAGATCGACAATGCGGTGCAGTCCGGCTTTGTCGTAGGTCAACTGGCCCTCGTGGATGATGAGCCCGGCCTCGTACTTGCCCTCGAGCACCTGGGGAATGATCTGGTCGAAGGGCACGACCTCGGTTTCAATTCCGGGAGCAAAAAGCTGCAATGCGAGATATGCCGTGGTCAGCGTGCCCGGAACAGCGATACGTTTTTCCTTGATTTCACTTTGGGTGAACGGCCGCGGCGAAACGACCATAGGCCCGTAGCCTTCGCCCACGCTGCCGCCGCACGACATCAGCGCATAGCGATCTTGTATATAAGGATAAGCGTGAAATGAAATCGCGGTGACATCGTAGACACCCTCACGCGCCTTCTGATTGAGCTTCTCGATATCGCAAAGAGTGTGGGTAAAGCGCAGTCCCGGGACGCGGACTTTGTTAGTCGCTAGGCCGTAAAACATGAAGGCATCGTCGGAGTCGGGGCTGTGAGCGACGGAAATCTCGCGCACCTGCGACGACGAATTGCCGCCCGAGTGTTTTGTTTCCAGATCCGAAATTACTGTCATCTCTTGAACCCCAACCAGTTGCCGCTCTGCCATCGCCTTGCAATTCCGGCGGCGATCATAACCTTCATTATTTCCGCAAACAGAAACCAATAAAGGCCCAAACGGAAAGCCTGCACTATGGAATGCGTGAGAACCGCGAGCCAAGCCAATCCACCAGCGAATAGCACAACTTCACCAAGAAGGCTGGCCAACGCGGCGCGAGTGAAATTCTTCCGTCCATGCTCCATGACATATCCCGCCAGCCATGCAACCAGAGGATAGGCCAGCAGAAATCCGCCGGTCGGCCCCAGCAATTGGGCAATTCCTCCGGGACCGAAGGGGCTGAACACGGGCAGTCCGACGATACCTTCCGCGAGATAAAGCATGAGGGCCGCAAATCCACGGCGGCTGCCGAGAAGCAAACCAACCAGCAGTACTCCGAAATTCTGAACCGTCAGGGGTACGGGCGTACCCGGCAAAGGAATGGAGATGTGCGCGCATAGAGCGACCACCAGACTGCCGCCAAGCACCAGGGCGACCTGGCGAGCGCCTTCGGAAACCATCAAGCGCTCCCGCGAATTGCTCAAAGTTTGCATTGCTGTTTCTCCCGGGCAAGTCTCCGAATGTTCATCGGAGGATCAGGGTTCAATTTCGCCGGACTGAGTCTTATGATCCGCTTCGCTGGAACTGCCTTCCCGGGCCGCACGCGCCCCTTGCAAGTGGCGGCGTAAACGCATGTACAAAGCGATTGCCACGCACACCACTGTCAGGGTACTCAAACCTAGGATCAGGAACCACCAGATCATCCGCACAGCCGATTAGAATAACAGATCACTGGACGTGAAGCCGGGAGCCGGTCGAGCAACGGTTCACATTCGGATTGAAGGTGATTCGCAGCGTCCGCCACGGCATTCGATCACTTGGTTCTTGCTGTTCTAAGTTGCCTTAGGCGCCATTCGTTCCCGCATCACTTCGACGCGCTTGACCATGAATTTAAATCGTTCCCGGCCAAATTTGGTGCTCATGATGACCTTCTCGATGGTCGCGAACATGTGTGGGTCGCCAACCTTTTCCCGTAGGTCCTTGAGGAAGGGATGCACCTTGGCAAAGATAATGAACATTTCCCCGCTCACGGCTGGCTGGAGAAATAAATCCGTGTTCAATGCGCCTGCCAGAGCAAAAGACGCGGCCATACTCCAGTAGCCGCTCACCTGACGCAGCCAGTTATTCTCCGGCGTCCCAGCCGCAAACGCGACCTTCATGAAGTCGTCAGCGTTCGACGGCCAGAAAGTGACAAACCACCAGTTTCGCGCCTTGCGCATTTCCGTCTCACGGCGCAAGTCGTAGAGTTGGAGAATCAGTTGAGCATCGGCAGCGGTTGGCTTTTTGGGCATTGAGCTCTCCTTTAACTACTCGTTAGATATAGAGGAATTGAATGGCCAGAGTTAATGGCGTTCTCAAGAAACCAATATTCCATGACAAGGGTTAGGCGCTCGTCGTCGCTGCCGCCTCTGCGGGAGGCGCGGCGCGCTCGTAGTCGCACTCTTTGTTTGGGCAGGCGATCACCGGCCCAGCCTTGAGGTTTTTCTCGACCAAATATTCACCGCCGCAGCTCGGGCACTTCTCTGGAATCGGTTTGTGGGCCGAAGTGAACTTGCACTTGGGATAGTTTCCGCAGCCATAAAACGTATTGCCCTTGCGCGCCCGCTTCTCCACCAACTCGCCGTCTTTGCACTCCGGACACTTAACGCCGATGAAGTTTTGTTTTACGTATTTGCATTCGGGATACCCGCTGCATGCGGTGAACTCTCCGAAGCGCCCGTGCCGGATCATCATGTTTCGCCCGCACTTGGGGCACGGCTCATCGAGCGGAATATCGGGAACTTTCTTGCCTTGGTCCAAGCGCCGGGTGGTTTTGCAGTCGGGATAACCCGTGCAGGCCATGAACTGGCCGAAGCGCCCACGCTTGAGCACCATCACCCGGCCGCAGTTTTCGCAATATTCTTCTTGCGTGGTTTCCTGCACGTCGGCTGAGTCGAGGTCGGGCAGGTTGATGGGATTTTCTTTGGTGAACTTGCAAGTGTTCGGATCTTCTTTGTCGTAAGTGCTGCAAGCGTAAAACGATCCGTGCTTGCCCCATTTGATCACCAGCGGCGCGCCACAGCTTTCGCACTTTTCGTCCGTGGGCTTCTCCATCCGCTTGATGTTCTCCATATGCTTTTCGGCATATTTGAGATCTTTCTGAAATTTCTTGTAGAACTCGGCGAGAGTGTCCGTCCACGTTTCCTTGCCCTCTTCGATCTCGTCGAGTTCTTCTTCCAGGCGCGCGGTGTAGGCCACGTCGAAGATGTCGCGGAAGTTCTCGACCAAAAGATCGGTGACCACGAGCCCGATCTCCGTCGGCGTAAACTTCCCACCGAGTTTCTGGACGTACTGCCGCTCCTGAATCGTCGAAAGAATCGCAGAGTACGTCGACGGACGCCCGATGCCGCGTTCTTCCAATTCCTTCACCAGCGATGCTTCGTTGTAACGTGGCGGTGGTTCGGTGAAATGCTGTTCCGGCTTCAATTCCTTGAGCGTGAGCTTCTGACCGGCTTCCAGCGCTGGCAGTTTGTGCTTCAACTCTTCGTCTTCCTCGTCCTTGCCTTCTTTCGACTCTTCGTAGACGCGGAGGAATCCATCGAACTTCAGCACCGATCCCGTAACGCGGAACCAGAAAGCATCTCCACTCTTGGTCTTGGCGTCGATATCCACGGTGGTTTGGTCGAAGACCGCCGGCATGATTTGCGAGGCTACAAAACGTTGCCAGATCAGTTTGTAAACCTTGAATTCATCTTCCTTTAAATACTGCTTGATCTGGTCAGGATGTCGCATCGCCGAGGTCGGGCGAATGGCTTCGTGCGCCGCCTGCGCTTCCTTCTTCTCTTTATATGTATTCGGCGTCTCCGGGAGGTAGTTGGCACCGTATTCCTTGCCAACATACTCGCGTACCTCCTGGATCGCTTCTGGTGCAACCCGGGTCGAATCGGTACGCATGTAAGTGATTAAGCCGACCAGGCCCTCTTCGCCCTGTTCCACGCCTTCATATAGACGTTGTGCGATCATCATGGTGCGCTTCACGCTGAAACGCAGCTTGCGCGAGGAATCTTGCTGCAACTTGCTGGTGGTGAAAGGAGGAGCGGCATTCCTGCGGCGTTCTTTCTTCTCGACCGACCGCACCAGCCACTCCGCATTCTCCAGCGCAGCGCGTATCTTTTCCGCGTCTTCGCCGTTTGTGACCTCGATCTTCTCTTCGCCCTTGCCTAGGAAACGGGCATCGAATGCGGGCGGCTTGGCGGCCGCAAGCTGCGCGTCGATCGTCCAGTATTCCTTCTTTTCGAACGCTTTAATTTCGCGTTCGCGTTCCACGATCAATCGGAGTGCGACGGTTTGCACGCGCCCGGCAGAAAGTCCACGGCGAACTTTATCCCAGAGCAGTGGCGATACCTGGTAGCCGACCAGTCGGTCCAGCACGCGGCGCGCCTGCTGCGCGTCTACGAGATTTTGGTCGATGGCGCGGGGATGTTCAAAGGCGGCCTGCACGGCACGCTTGGTGATTTCGTTGAACGTGACTCGCTGAATGCGAGGAGGCGCATCATTATCCTTATCCTTATCT
>JBAUVJ010000149.1:0-6687 GCA_049583165.1 Candidatus Sulfotelmatobacter sp.
TTCAACCTCGAACTTTGGCGATGTGATCTTTTTGTTTCGAAGTAGAAAACGTCCGGTTGTGTACAATCGCCCGCGTGGGCGAATCCCGCCCTGGCTAAATCTCGCCTTGGTGAAATATTTAGGAGGCATCATGGTAAGCTCCGCTCTCGCAACGTTCTTCGGACCACAAATTAATTTCCCCCCGGACTTCAACACCAATTTTCTGATGCTGCTCCGCTGGATTCACTTCCTCGCCGGCATCACTTGGATCGGCTTGCTCTACTTTTTCAATCTGGTGAATGTACCGCTGATGAAGGAGCTCGACGTGGCCACCAAAGGCAAAGTGCTGCCTCCGCTGATGACGCGCGCGCTAATGTGGTTCCGCATGTCGGCGGCGCTCACCGTTCTTGCCGGCCTTATTTATTGGGGAAACATCGTGGCTGCCGACGCCCACAATGGACAGATTCAGGGACTCCACGCCACCAGCGGCATGGCAATGGGCAGCTTCTTTCTCATCTGGACCCTCGTCTGGGGAGTGCTCTATGCCTGCCTCATACCCGGCAAAGGCGTCTTCGATAGCGGCGCGTTCATCGGCACGGCCTATGCCGTAGTCACGGCTGTTGCGGCGTGGGTTTTCCTCAGCCTCAACAACCACGGCTGGGAGAGCAATCGCCTGCTCGCGATCGGCATCGGCGGTGGCATCGGCTGGGTCATGCTGCTGAATGTTTGGGGAGTAATCTGGCGCATTCAGAAACGCCTCATCCAATGGACTCGCGACAACGCCACCAACGGCACGCCAATGCCCGACAAAGCCAAAGCCATGGCGCGGCAGGCATTCCTCGTGAGCCGCGCCAACGCCTGGCTCTCAGTCGCCCTGTTGTTCTTCATGGGCGCCGCCAGCCACTACCCAATGTTTGGAAAGTAAAAAGCAACGGCCTGTGGCGATCGCCACAGGCCATGGAAAGTGGCAAGTTTACCGCGCTTAGAAGATAACCTTCATTGCTACCTGAATCTGGCGGGCTGAGGTCGTTCCGTCCGGCTGTTGGTAGGTGCTGGTTATAACCCCGAACTCCGGTTGACCAATCAAATTCCCGATGCCAGCCGCATCCGTTCCCGGATTCTGGAAGTGAGGGTGGTTGAGAATGTTATAGCTTTCAAACCGCAGTTCGGCCTTAACTCGTTCCGTCAGAGTCATCCTCTTGGCGAGCGTTACATCCCAATCCCAGAATCCCGGCCCATAGAACTGGTTGCGCTCGTTGTTAGAAGCCTGCCCGAACGGAGGATTCGTAAAGGCGCACTCGTTACTAATGTAGGCAAATCCGGAGCCCGGAGCTGGTGTAAGGCCACAACCAGCTCCCGAGCCGAACGGATCTCCGACCTGATAACCCCACGCGGCAATACCCGTTCTCTGAGTATCTTCGGTTCCGCGAACCTGGAAGGGATGTCCGGTCTCTGCGGTGAAGATGCCGTCGAACTCGAAGCCCTCCATAATTTTCCCCACGGCTCCATGGTTCAGGTAGCCTTTACCCCGGCCAAACGGCAGCTCATAAACGTAGTTGATCACCGCAACGTGCCGGGTGTCGTTGTCGGAATTCCCATAGTTCTGCGCCAGATCGAGGGAGTTTCGCGGGAAGACGTGAGACCCGACTGCCGGCGTGAGCGGATCGGATGCGTCGTCGAGGGCGTGAGACCAAGTGTAAGCCGCCTGGAATTGCAGGCCATGGTTCATGCGGTGTGTAAACTTAGTCTGTAGGCCATGATAGATGGAGTTGAACTCGTTCAGTTGATAGTCAGGCTGAAGCAGTGCGTTATTGTTCACTGCGTTGAACGGCAGATCGCCGAGTTGGAAACCCTCGTATAAATCTGTGCTGCTAACGGTAGACGAGGAGCACTGTCCGAGCGGATTCGAGGGAGAGACGAGGTCCGAGAATCCTACGTTGTTCGGATTGTTGGGCACGCAGAACGCCACTAGCTGCGCCACCAGAGCCGGATTGGGCGGATTCCCGTCCCGCTCGCCGTAGACATGCACGCCCATCGCGCCCACGTAAGCAACATCCAGAACGTTGTTACCAGGCAGTTGGCGCTGAACGTCTAGGTTCCAGTTGTTGCTCGCGGCGTTGGGAAAATGGGTATCGAAGATCACGAGATCCGGTGTAGCGCTTCCGTCCGCGATCGATGCAGAAACCGGCTGGGTTGGGAGCTGCCCCGGAAACTCGGGTGTACTGGTTCCCGGAATTGTGACACCGAAGGCTCCGTTCAAGGTGTCAAAGGTAAAGTTGGAAAACGTAGTCTGGAAGGGTGGGTCGGAGCGAACGTTACCAAAGGCGTTGCCGAAAGTGCGGTCATGGAAGATGCCGAAACCGCCTCGAACGGCAGTCTTGCCGTCTTTCCATGGATCCCACGAGAACCCGAAACGCGGCTCGATATCTTTATAGTCCGGATTGTAGAGCGAATGTCCCGAACCCGGTCCAACGGTGCTGAAGGTCAGTGAATGACCCGCGGCAAACGTACCCGGATCCTGCAGCAGGTTGGAAAGGTTTCCGCTGGTCTCGTAGGGAACACAATTGTATTGGTAACGGAGTCCCAGATTCAGGGTAAAGTTCGACCGAATCTTCCAGGTATCCTGCCCGTACCAATCGAATTCGTGCTGTTTGAAAAACTTATTGTCCGAGGGCTGCCGCACGGTGGTCTTATTGAAAAATTGAGCCTGGGAATCCTGAATCACAAAGCCCCAGTACGCATTCGCACCGTCGACCAGGGAACGGTCGTCCGCGATGTTCAACGGAATTCCCTGTGGATCCACTTCATTCACAACCCCGGGATTGTAGCCGCCGAAGAACGTCTCTGGATCCAGAACGATCTGCCGGCGCGAGCTGAAATCATCGAAGCCGCTCTCCCCGACATCCCGGAAATCGAACCCGAACTTAAAAGTGTGATTTCCATGCACCCAGCTAAGACCTTCGGTGTAGCTGATAGTTCCCGTCTTTCGTGCCTGGGCATCCGATCCTCCCAGGGTGCTGGCGAAACTGCTGAACGGAAACAGGTCGTAATCCCAGCCGTTTCCGAAACTATCCACTCCAGCGGGAGCATCCAATATGTTTGTCGTGTTTTTGGTCAGGTAGAACGCGGCGTAGATGTGGTTCCAGCCAAATTGAAAGTTGTTGACCAGGTTATTGCTGAGAGTGGAAGTGAGCTGAGCGGCCAAACCCTCGCCAATGCTCTTTTCCTCGTAAGCTCCGAATCCCGGCAGGATATCCGAGAAGCCTGGGTTGGGATCAAAAGCGTGGTTGTATCCGTAACGCAAGCTTAGGGATTCGCGATCGGTGATGTGGTGGTCGAGCTTCACGATAGGAGCGTAACTACTCAGTTTCGACGTGGTGGGGAAAAAAAACGTGCTCGAAATGCCGTCAGCCGAAGATCCCGCTGCCGCAGCCGGATAGTTCGCAAATACCTTCTGCATCGTCGGGTCCTCACCTACGCCGGCACCCGGTGTTGCGCCGGTAAAGTTATTAATTCCCGTGGGCGTGAGGTCGATGGGAACCGTGTGTTGTGCGCCTGAAGGGTCCGCGTAGGTATAGTTAAATTTGCCCGTGAGAAATGCCTGGGTGGGTACGGTAGCCTCGTCTGTCAAAGTCGTATGGAACCGGTCCATTTCATCGTTGAAAAAGAAGAACGTCTTGTTCTTGATGATGGGACCGCCGACTGAAAACCCGAACTGGTGGCGCTCGTAAGGGTTCATCGGCCCGCCGTTGATTCCTTCGGCCGGGTTGAACCAGTCGCGTGCACCGCCAAAACCGTTCCAGCGCCCAAAATAATAGGCGTTCCCGTGAAACGAATTGGTGCCGCTCTTGGTGACCACGTCGATAATGGCTCCGGTATTTCGGCCATATTCGGCGTTGAAGTTGTCCGTAATGACGCGGAATTCTTCCGTCGACTCCGGGTTGGCGCTCAGCACTCCGCCAATCTGACCAGGTACGGACGTGTCATTGTTGTCCACCCCGTCCAGCATGAAGTTGTTATTTCGGTCGCGAGCGCCGTTGACGGAAATGCCTTGGCTCGCGCTATCGGTTTGCGATGTTCCCGGCGACAGCAGCACTAGCTGGTAAGGATTGCGCGTGATGAGAGGCAGGCTCTCCATCTGCCGCTGATCGACGAGGTTAGTGATCTGCGAAGATTCCAGATCGACGTCCTGCACCTGATCCGCCCGTACGGTTACTTCTTCGGTCGCCGAGCCCGGACTGAGTTTCGGATCGACGGCGACAACTTGCGCCACGGTCAATTCAATGCTGGGCAGGCGAAACAACCTGAAACCGTCCTTTTTCACTGTAATCTCGTAAGGACCGACAGCGAGGTCGCTTATCGAATAAGCACCCGACGCACCACTGGTAGCCTTGTGCGTCTCGTTGGTGGCAGTGTTTCGCGCCGTGATCTCCGCCCCTTGCACCACCGCCCCCGTGGAGTCCGAAACCGTGCCCGCGATCGATGCGGTCTGGGCGAACGACGTTACTGCCGAGATCAGCGCAACCACGCAGAATCCCAGGAAATATCGAGCCGTTCGCATTACTCCTCGCGACCGTGTTGTTCCGGCAGATTGTTGGTGAAAAAGCCGATTCAGGGAAGGGCGAAATGCAGATTCCATGTGAACTGTCTCCTTAATAAATAGCTGGGGCCCAGGAAACAGGTCTCTGCAGCTTTAGTGTGTGCCTATCGGCAAACAGTTGGCGAATTGACTTGTAGTTATATCAGGAATGAAGCAGGTAGGGTTCCAAAACAACACCTAAGTAACACTTTGGTAATCATAGAGATGCACACTAGGTGCTGGATGGTTGGAAACGGCGAAGATGAATTGCCGTATATTCTCTATGATAACTCGGACCTAAGAGCTGAGAAAAATCAAGGAGCATTCCCCATGAAACGCTCCTCGGTGTGGTCAAATTTCGGATCTGGTTAGAAGTAGAACTTTGCTCCCAGCTGCACCAATCGACTCGGATTTACTGTCGTGACCTGGCCAAAATTGGCGTTCTGTACGTTGTTACTGATACAGGGGAAGGGGCCGGCAGTGTTGCAGAACTGTGTGTGATTGAAAACGTTATAACCCTCGAGTCGCAGTTGCAGATACTGCGATTCGTGGGAGGGACGGAAGTAAATGTGTTTCTCAATTGCCATATCCCAGTTGTTTAGCCCCGGACCATGAAAGCTGTTGCGCGGCACGCCGAATAATGCTGGGCCACCAAGGGTGGCCACCGCGGGGACGAAAGTGGCCGGGCCATTGAAGAGGACATGACTGACAAGGTTTGATCCCGTTCCGAAAGAGTCCGTCCTGGGATTTCCGGTTTCGACCGGAGCAACCTGTAGTGGGGCATCCCAGCAATCGTAATATTCAAACTCGTCGCAGGTTGCAGATGTGAAACCGGAATCCGAGATGTCCACTGGGAAGCCACTCTGGAAGGTTGTAATACCACTCAATTGCCAGCCTCCGACCAGCATATTCAGCGCATCATGGCCATGCAGGCCTGGCGCCTGATAGGTAAATCCGGCCACAAAGCGTCTCCTCGCGTCATAAGAGGAATCCCCCTTGTTCAGGTACGCAAATTCTGGATACGGATTGATTGCACGGACCTGGAAGCCGCTGTCTTCGAATCCTGAGCCGTCGTCGATGGCATGACTCCAGGTGAAGTTGGCGAGCATACCCAAGCCATGGCTGAAACTTTTATTGATACTAACCTGCATGGCATTGTAGGTGGAATTACCCTCAGTCGCCTGAGTTCCAATCGATCCGAAAATGCTTCCGTTATAGATAGAGTGAGTTGGGTAAAGTAGATGCTGGAGCAGGAAACCTGAACCTGTCGCCGGGTTGCACGTTGGATCTGCAAGGCAGGCTTGTTGACCCGCCAGAGTAATCGGATTCCCCTCGACCGGCCGGATCAAGTGCCGCCCTAGCGCTCCGACATACCCGATGCTGAATACCGTGTTCGCACCCAAATCCCGTTGGACGGTAAAGTTATAGTTCATGGCCTCCGGCGTAGTGTAATTCGGGCTGAAGACATTGAGCGACATTGGGAAGAAATTGCTCCAATCCGTAGCGGGTGCGGACGCACCCGATGAGGGCACGAACGGAAATGGGTTCGGCTCAGATGCTCTACCGGCAATATCCGCGTACGGGTTTGTAAACCCTGGGCTGTATGTTCCTCCCTGGTCGTTAATACCATGCGACGTAATGGAGAACGGCGGAGTACTTAAATTCTGGAGAATACCTTCTTCTTCGGCACGATTGTAGTAGAAACCCCAACCTCCGCGAACCGAGAGCTTTCCGGTGCCTCCGCTGAGCCTTCCCGCATCCGGGGCCCAAGCAAATCCGATACGGGGCCCGAAGTGGGTAAACGGCACTTTTAATCCACCGGTATTATCGCAGCCGTGATCGCCAGGATAGAGCATGTCCTGAGGAGCGTTCGGAAATACGGTCGACTGCTGTCCCGCGCGGAAGCAGGTTACATCCTTGCCGCCAAACTGCTCATTGGCCAGCGGAGTATCAACTTGCCAGCCTGTACCGAGCGTAAGGGTCAAATTTGATTTCACTTTCCACTGGTCCTGCACATAAGAGTAATACTCGTAGGCCCGACCGATGATCAGCCCTCCCGAGCCTTGAGAGAAGCTGTCTGGGATTCCTAGCAGGAAATCTGCTCCGGCATCGCCTGTGCTGAACACGCC
>JBAUVJ010000150.1:0-3385 GCA_049583165.1 Candidatus Sulfotelmatobacter sp.
GGGTCGCCGACGAGCATATCTACGATTCGGCTTCCGCCATAAAGGGTTGTCACCAGAACCGTGCCGGCGGGCTGCTCGCGAACTTCTCCGATCACCTGTGCTTTGTCTCCGCCCGGCGCCAGCGTGAGGGCATTGATGGCGGCGTCGGCGTGTTCGGGAGCGACCACCGCAAGAAACTGACCTTCGTTGGCAATGTGCAGCGGATCGAGCCCCAGCAGCTCACACGCGCCGCGCACGGTATCGCGCACTGGTATCTGATCTTCAAAGAGCACCATGCCCAGCCCGCAATCGCGGGCCAGTTCGTTGAGCGACGTCGCGGCGCCTCCGCGGGTTGGATCGCGCATCCAGCGGATACCAGGTCCTGCGGCGCGGATCAAAGTTTCGACCAGCGGGAGCACCGAGCGGGTATCGGACCGAAGCTCGGCCTCGAAATCGAGTTCGCCCCGAGCCAGCAGGACGGTGATTCCGTGATCGCCGATCGGACCGGAGAGCAGAATCTTGTCGCCTACTCGTACCGAACGGGGATCGATGGTCACTCCTGGAAGCAGGCGTCCGATGCCAGTGGTTGTGACGTACATGCCGTCGGCTTTCCCATGCTCGACAACTTTTGTATCGCCGGCAGCGATCCGTACACCGGCATCCCGTGCGGCTTTGGCCATGGCCCGGACTTCGGCTTCGAGGACGGGCGTCGGCAGTCCAGCTTCGAGCACGTAGCTGACGACGAGCGCTTCGGCTCGGGCGCCGGAAACCGCAAGGTCGTTCACCGTGCCGTTTATCGCCAGCTCGCCAATCGAGCCGCCGGGAAAGCTTAGTGGTTTGACCACGAAGCTGTCGGTTGTAATCGCGACCTTGGTGCCGTCGATGTCGATGTGCGCGGCATCTCCAAGCGGGCCGGCAGTAGATCCGAACAGTAACGGCGCAAACAGGCCCTCGACGAGTTTGCGGCTGGCTTTGCCGCCGGCTCCGTGGGCCATCTCAATTTGCGGGTCGCGGAAACGGATGGGCGCGGATTCGGCAATCACGGCGGAGGGAGCGATCAGGCGATCGAGCTCAGACTCACCATTGCTGCCTTGCGGTGTTCGTAGTTGTAATACGCGGCGCATGATCCTTCCGTTGATACCATGAGTGCGCCAATGGGATGCTCGGGCGTGCACTCCCGTCCAAAAAGCTTGCACTGATGCGGCTTCAGGACGCCTTTCAAAACTTCTCCACACTGCGCGGCTTTGGGGTCGGTCACGCGAATGCCAGGGACTTCGAAGCGCTGTTCGGTGTCGAATTCGGCATACTTGTCATTGATGCGCAGAGCCGACTGCGAAATGAAGCCGAGCCCGCGCCACTCAAAGTAGGGACGCAACTCGAAAACCTCAGCCATGGCACGAAGCGCGGCGCGGTTACCTTCCCAAGGGACGACGCGCTTGTATTGGTTCTCGACTTTGGATTCACCCGCTCTCATTTGATGCAGCAGCATGACGATGGACTGCAGCATGTCGAGCGGTTCGAAACCCGAGACAACGATGGGTTTGCATTCGTTCCGCGCGATCCATTCATATGGACGGCAGCCGATGACGGTCGAGACATGGCCAGGGCCGATGAACGCGTCGAGACGCATGTCCGGCGAATCGAGAATCGCGCGGATGGCGGGGATGATGGTGACGTGGTTGCAGAACACAGAGAAGTTGTGGACGCCCTCGGCCTTGGCGCGCATCATGGTCAGCGCGGTAGAGGGAGCCGTGGTTTCAAAACCGATGGCGAAAAACATTACGTGCTTGTCGGGATTGAGCCGGGCGAGCTTCAGCGCATCGGCAGGCGAGTAAACGATGCGGACATCCATGCCTCGGGCCTTGTGCTCAAGAGGGCTGCCCTGCGTTCCGGGCACGCGCATCATGTCGCCGAAGGCGGCGAAGATCACATCGGGCTCGTGAGCGATGGCAAGACCGTCGTCGATTCTTCCCATGGGGAGCACGCAAACCGGGCAGCCGGGGCCGTGGATCAGCTCGATGTTTTCCGGAAGAATATCTTTCAGGCCGAAGCGATAGATGGCATGAGTGTGTCCGCCGCAGACTTCCATCATGCGGTAGTGCCGTTCCGTACCGGCGAGACGGCGAATCTCTTCCGCCGTTTTCGAAATCAATTCGGGTTCGCGGAACTCATCAACGAATCTCATACTGCTCGCTGTCTTGCGCTCCTACTTCGTACTGAGTGAAATGCGCGCGTGTCAATTTACTTTTGTGTCGTCTGTGTCGTCGAGCCCATATCCCTGCACTTCCTGCATTGCGCCGTCGATCTCGCCGAGCATTCTCAGGGTACTCATCTGGTCGGCGGCATCCTGCTCGCTGATTTTACTCATGGCAAAACCGACATGAATCAGGACCCAGTCGCCGGGCACCGGCTTGTCATCCTCCAGCAAGCCGAGATCGATTTTGCGCCGCACGCCCACGACATCGACGAGCGCGGAATCGCGGTTATCGGGAGAGATTTCGACGATCTTCCCTGGTATGGCTAAACACATTCTGCATCCTCCGGAGATTCCACGATCCGCCTCATCCTGGCGCATCTTTGACGCTCCTTCGCGGGCAAATCAAGCCTGCTTGCGAGCGGAAATATCAAACGACATCTTGAGCTCATCCTTCAGCTTGATTGTTCCCCCGGCAGCTGAGACCGGCCGAATCTCGTAATCGCTCTGGCGTGCGGAGAAGTCTCCCGCTGCCCGCAAAGTATCTCCATTCAGCCACACACGGGCGGATACGGGCTCGTTCTGAGTAACTCCGTGCAGCGTCAAGTCGCCGTTGAGAGTCACCTGAAACTGGTCTTCGCCCAGCTTGCTGGCGGAAACCTTGGAGCACTCATAGACGATGTCGGGATAAGCGTCGGATTCGAGGACTTCATCGCGCATGGCGCGGTTGATCTCCTGCCGATCTTTCTCCTTGATGTCGTCGATGACGTTCAGCGAAGCCGAAGGAATTACCACCCGCAGCGAGCTTTGTGTCAAGTCGTCCGGAGTCAAGGAAACGTTCCCCTCGAAATCAGGAATAGCAATGGTCGGACTATGACCGAGCGCCGATAGCAACCCCGTGGCAAACGCTTTTACCGTAAACTTGCTTCGCTTGGCGTCGATGAGGTATCGCACCGCAACTTCTACTGTCGACAAACAGCTATCCCCCTCGCCGGGTCGTGGTCCTTAATTCAGCCACGATCCACCTCTTTCTCATTGTCATTACATCGACCGCAATTTCAAATAACGATCCAGATCCGGCAACGCGGCCTGAGCCAGATTTCCCAGTCCGAACTGACCGAGGTAGCCCTTCACAATCGGATTGGAAATAATGAGCCCTGCTCCGAAAACCATCAGAGCCACTCCGCTGAGCATTAGCAGTGTGTCCTTGTC
>JBAUVJ010000151.1:0-2091 GCA_049583165.1 Candidatus Sulfotelmatobacter sp.
GTTGCGCACTGGTCAGCGAAACAACACCGCCGTCAGCACGCGGCCACGCAAAGCGCCCACGCTCGAGGCGTTTGGCGAACAGGCATAGGCCGCCGTCGCGCCAGTACAGGCATTTGATGAGGTCACCACGTTTGCCTCTGAACACGAAGACATGCCCGCAGAACGGATCCTTTGTCAGCACGGTCTGCACCTTCGCGGCCAGGCCGTCGAAGCCGCAGCGCATGTCCGTAAATCCGGCAGCAACCCAGATTCGGGTATTCGCCAGCGGGCCGATTAGCGGCTCATGCACTGGATCACCACACGCAGCGTATCGGGATCGACACTCCCTTCAACATGCACCTCGCCTCGCGCCAACTGGATCCGGATCGTACCGGGCACCGGTGTCGCAGGCGTGGGGGCAGACGGTTCGGAGGCGTTGCTGTCGGGTGGCTCGTTCACGGTGACCGGCAGCAAGGTACATTCGCGCCCGTTGCCACCGAGGCGTCCTTCGACATACTGCCTGCGCCAGTCGAATACCTGGTTCGCGTTCACCGCGTGACTGCGCGCAATCTCCGCCACCGAACGCCCGCTGGACAACGTCTCCTCGACGATCTCGCGCTTCTCGTTCGGCGTACGCCGACGATACTTGCGGACGGCTTTGACTTCCGTGAATTCAGTCACTGTGTCCATGATTCCCTTCGTGGACACAGTCACATTTGTGCCCCGGGAAAGCATGGCGGCGCCGTCATCAGGCGTCTATACGGTCAGGATCGGACGGTTACGCGAGGAGGGCAGACGTGGCTACAGTAATAACCTTGGCGCCGCAGCACGCGTGCGTTAGAAGCCCGAATTTTCCACAACTATTAAAGTTCGTCGAAGATCGAATGGCAGCCCTGGGAGACTGCAAGCGGCGTCGAACATTCGGAATATTTCGGAGTCTGGATTCCTCGGCCTCACGTATAGCGGGGGCTGCGAGAGAGCTATTGTTACTGTCTTGCAGCCAAGGCGGACGTCATCCCTAGCCATGCAGATCAAGCTGTTTGACCACAAATGCTCGATTCACTCATAGCGATTGGACGCCGTATTTGTTAATTATGCCGGCGCCCGTGGCGGCACCGTCGAGCCACGCGCGCTAATAGTTGAGTTCCGAGGCAATAGCTGGAAGGGATCAGTGTCGCGCCGAATCTGCACTGGTCGCTCCCGCGTCTGATTTACCTATGCTGATTTATAACGCTTGGCTGCTTGCGTGTGAGCGAATCCCGGCCTCATAGTGATGCGTGCGGCCTCGTAGGCTTCCCACTGGCTGATATCGGCTAGCGGCGGAATCGTGACGGTTTCACGTCGGTCGTAGCCGGTCAGCGCGGCGTCGACAAGCTCGTCCACTTCCATTACCGCTGGCAGTGCGTTGATATCGATGCCCGAGTGCTCCCAGATTTTGGTTCGAGTCGCAGCCGGCAGGACGGCCTGGACATAGATTCCCTTGGGCGCCAGTTCATGGTGCATGCCTTGCGTCAGAAACAGTGTGAACGCCTTAGTTGCGCCGTATACGGTAAGCCCGAACTCGGGCCCAAATGCGACGACTGAGGCAATGTTCACGATCGAGCCAGCACCCTGTTTGACGAAGCGCGGAGTTACAGCACTGGCGAGGCGGGCCAATGCGATTGTATTGAGGTTGATGACTTGAGCGACGTCGTCAGGCGTCTGTTCTGCAAAGCTGCCCTTGGCAGCAGTCCCCGCATTGTTAATCAGGACACCGATGCGCGAATCGTCACGCAAGCGTTGCTCGACATTTGCAAGATCTGCAGAATTCGTCAGATCCGACTTCAGTACATCGACTGTGACACCTGTTTCGACGCGCAAACGCTCAGCCAGGAGTTCCATAAGATCATGGTTGCGCGCTACAAGAACTAGGTCATGGCCACGTTTGGCGAATCGGTCTGCATAGGCAGCTCCAATACCCATAGAAGCGCCTGTGATCATAACGGAGGGTCGAGTCGTCATCAGTTTCTCCACTGGAATAGGACAGAGCACTAGCGGAATGCGAGCTGGATTCGGTTTCGATGAGCATCACGCTAGAGCGAACTAAGACATAGGCGCAGCACCGCTTTATAC
>JBAUVJ010000152.1:0-2216 GCA_049583165.1 Candidatus Sulfotelmatobacter sp.
GCCTTCGGCTACGTCACCAAAGCAAGCGCACCGAACGTGTTGGTAGAAGCCATAAACACCGTCGCGTCGGGAAAAAAATACCTCAGCCCGGAAATCGCGCAAAAGCTTGCTCTGCGCGACTTCGTTACTGACCAGACCGCGGCCGGGGCTCTGTCGGCACGCGAGTTTGAAGTGCTGCGTCTGCTCGCGCAGGGACGATCGATTAAAGAAATCGCGCAAACGATGGGCCTTAACCCCAAGACGGTCGCTAATCATCAATCCGCGATCAAACACAAGCTCGGCGCGGACACGGCTATTCAACTGTTCAAGCGGGCCACTCAGTTGGGTTTGGGACTTCCAGGTGTCAGAAGCGAGTAGCACGTCGTGCGACGGCAGTGCCATCGCGACCTTGGTGACGGCGGCCATGAAGATATTTCCGCTCGTGATCGTCTCGATTCTGCTCTGTACGGCTGCTCACGCCTCCGCAGACCCCACACCGCTCGCTAGCGCGCGCCAGGTCCTCGCCGTAGTGTCCGGCAAGCTGCACATGCCAGGCTTGCGCCAGCCGGTCCGTGTGCTCCGCGACCAATGGGGTGTCGCACACATCTACGCGCAGAGCCAGCACGACCTTTTCTTTGCGCAAGGAGTGGTCGCGGCCCAGGATCGCCTGTTTCAGATGGAAGTGTGGAAGCGCGCCGGCCAGGGAAGACTTAGCGAAATTCTCGGAGCGTCCGCTCTCGAGCGCGACATCAACGCGCGCGCCCTGCAGTACCGGGGCGACCTGCAGAAGGAGTACCAGAGCTACTCGCCCGATACCCGAGCGATACTGACGGCGTTCACCGACGGCATCAACGCTTACATCGCGCTGCTGAAACGCTCCGGCAGTCCCGGTCTGCCGATCGAGTTCCAGCTTGCGGGATTCTCGCCCGATGCCTGGCGCCCGCAGGACTGCTTGAATCGCATGGCGGCCTTCTCCATGACCGGCAACGCCTCGCATGAGCTGCTGGCGGCTCAGGCGCTGACGGAGCTCGGTGCGCACAAGGCTGCGAAGTTCTTGAACTTTGATCCGCCCGTCGCCCTGGATCCCGCACCCGGTGTGGATCTCTCGGGGCTCTCGCCCGAGCTGCTGAAGAATCTCATCGGCAGCGATCATCGCATTGAGTTCGCCGCGCAGCCGCGCGAGGGGAGTAACAACTGGACGATCGCCGGCACACTGACCGCGAGCGGCAAGCCGTTGCTGGCCAATGATCCTCACCGGGTACTGGCGCTGCCGTCGCTACGCTATATGGTTCATCTCGTGGCTCCCGGATGGGATGTGATTGGCGCCGGGGAACCGGCCTTGCCGGGAGTCGCCCTCGGTCACAACGAGCACATCGCCTGGGGATTCACCATCTTCGACCTCGACCAGCAGGATCTGTACGTCGAGGAGCTCAATCCCGCCAATCCGCGTCAGTACCGGACTGAGAACGGATGGACGCCGATGCTGCTACGCCGTGAGCAGTTCCTGATCAAAGGTGCGGCGACGCAAACCGTCGACTTGAAGTTCACGCGCCACGGCGCGGTGCTCTGGGAGGACGGCAAACGGGCGCTCGCGCTGCGGTGGGTGGGAAGCGAGCCGGGGACGGCGGGGTACCTGGCATCGCTGGCCATCGACCGGGCGCAGAACTGGGCTCAGTTCGAGGCGGCGGCACCGCGCTGGAAGGTCCCTCCCGAAAACATCGTCTATGCGGATCGCGCCGGCAACATCGGCGAACACTCCCTGGGCCTCACGCCGATTCGAAGCTGGACCGGGCTTGTGCCGATGCCCGGTACCGGCCGCTATGAGTGGGCCGGATTCCTGTCGACATCGAAGCTGCCGCATTCGTTTAACCCGGCCGCAGGGTTCGTGGCCACGGCAAACCACAGGATGATTCCCGAGGACTATCCCTACAAGGTCGGATTCGATTGGGCACCGCCCTATCGCTTTGAGCGCATCCGCTCCGTGATTGAGGGCGCCCGTGACGCCCGACACAAACTCACGATCGCCGATATGCAGGCGCTGCAGAACGACGTCGTGTCACTGCCTGCGCGCGAGCTGCAAATCCTGGTGCAATCGAGCGCCCTGCGCGACAACCCTGCGTTCACGGAGTTTCTGGGCTGGGACACAGAGGTGACCCGGGAATCAGCCGCCGCTGCCCTGTACGAGGTATGGTTCAAGGAGATCTGCTCAGGTCTCGCGAAACGGTTCTCTGAGCCGC
>JBAUVJ010000153.1:0-2915 GCA_049583165.1 Candidatus Sulfotelmatobacter sp.
CATTAGCGCCGCGGATCTGGTGCGTAGGCTCCAGTCCAGCCTTCAGAAGGTCCAGGGCATCTCGCTTTACATGCAGCCCGTGCAGAACATAACGGTCGACGACCGCGTGAGCCGCACCCAGTATCAATACACGCTCGAAGATCCGGACGCGGACGAACTGAACGAATGGACGAATCGTTTTGTAGCAAAATTGCAAAGCCTGCCGGAGCTGGAAGATGTAGCAACCGATCAGCAGACCGGCGGACTGGCAGTCTCGCTGGTCATCGATCGTGTTACTGCCTCGCGGCTCGGCATCGCTCCCACCACCATTGACAACACTTTGTATGACGCCTTCGGACAGCGCCAGATCAGCACCATGTACACGCAACTGAATCAGTACCATGTAATTCTGGAAACCCAGCCGCAGTACCAGCAGAGTCCGAACACGCTGAAAAATTTATATATTCAGGCCAATGCATCTTCGGGAACGTCAGGGCCGGGAGCTTCCACATCGTTTTCGGCTTCCGGTTCTTCTTCCGCCGGATCGAATGCCACCACTACTTCGGTGCTCTACACCCCAACTGCTTCCAACGGCTTACTTACGCCTCCTTCGAATGCGCTAAGCCCGAGTGCCAACTCCACGTCAAGTTCCTCCGGCAACACTCCCGTCTCCTCCATGTTGAGTAATGCCGTACCGCTGAGCGCATTCACTCACGTCCAGCGAACCCCCGAAAATCTCTCCATCAACCATCAAGGGCAGTTCCCTTCCGTCACGGTGTCTTTTAACCTGGCGCCAAACGCTGCGCTGGGAAGCGCAATCACCGCAATCGATAAAGTGCAGGAACAGATGCACATGCCGGCGAGTCTGCAAGCGTCTTTTCAAGGTACGGCGGCTTCGTTCAAGAACTCTTTATCAAATGAAGCCCTGTTAATTCTGGCCGCTCTGGTCACCGTCTATATCGTGCTCGGCGTCCTATACGAAAGTTTCGTTCATCCGGTCACCATCCTTTCCACGCTTCCATCGGCTGGAGTAGGCGCGCTGCTGGCGCTAATGATATTCGGCCAGGACTTGAGCGTGGTAGCGATCATCGGCATCATCCTGCTCATCGGAATCGTGAAGAAGAACGGAATCATGATGGTAGATTTCGCGCTTGAGGGCGAGCGGCAACATGGAAAGAACGCGACGGACGCCATCTATGAAGCGAGCCTGCTGCGTTTCCGTCCCATCATGATGACCACGATGGCTGCATTGCTCGGCGGACTTCCGCTGGCTTTGGGAACAGGCATCGGCTCGGAGATTCGCCGTCCCTTGGGCATTGCGATGGTTGGCGGACTTTTGCTGAGCCAAGCGCTCACACTCTACACCACTCCGGTGATCTACATCTTCTTCGACAACCTGGGGAAAAGATTCTCCCGCTCGCGCGAAACCTCGGGTGGAACTTCGAGTGGGACGGCGGAACCGGCAGAGCAGTCATGAATCCTTCCGAGCTATTTATCCGGCGCCCGGTGGCAACCACGTTGCTGACTATTGCTATTGCCATTGCCGGGGCAATCTCGTTTACGGTGCTGCCAGTTTCACCGCTGCCTCAGGTTGACTTTCCAACTATTTCTGTCTCCGGCCAACTGCCAGGAGCGAGCGCGCAGATCATGGCTTCTTCCGTGGCCACCCCGCTCGAGCGGCAGTTCGGCCATATCGCGGGCGTTACGGAGATGACATCCGCAAGTTCGCTGGGGAGCACATCGATCACGATCCAGTTCGACCTGAGCCGCAATATTGACGGCGCGGCCCGCGACGTCGAGGCGGCCATCAGCGCCGCGCGCACGTATCTGCCGGCAAATCTTCCCGCGAATCCCACTTACCGCAAAGTGAATCCCGCCGATGCGCCGATCGTGATTCTCGGATTGACCTCCAAGAAATACGACAAGGGCAAGTTGTATGACGAAGCTTCCACGATCATGGAACAGAAGCTTTCTCAGATCCAGGGAGTGGGACAGGTCGTCGTCGGCGGCAGTTCCCTGCCCTCCGTGCGCGTGGATGTCGATCCCACACAACTGAACAGCTACGGTCTCACATTGACCAGCGTGCAAGCGATTTTAAGCACGCAGAATGCTGACCTTGCGAAAGGCCAATTTGCCGATGGCTCGACCACCGCCGACATTGTTGCCAACGACCAGATCTCGACCGCCGAAGATTACAAGCCGATCATCGTGGGCTACCACAACGGCACGGCCGTTCGGCTCGCTGACGTGGCAACCCTTACGGATTCGGTGCAGAACGTCCGCTCCGCTGGATACCTGAATGGCATTCCCTCGGTCACGGTGATTATTTTCCGGCAACCGGGCGCAAATATTATTCAGACCGTTAATAACATCCGCCAGCAGTTGCCTTTTCTGCAAGCCTCGATGCCCCAAGGCATCGACACCACCATCGTTCTCGACCGTACAACCACGATCCGCGCCTCCGTGACGGACGTAGAGCGCACGCTGATGATCTCAGTAGTGCTGGTCATTCTCGTCGTCTTCATCTTTCTGCGCAATGCGCGCGCTACTTTGATTCCTAGCGTTGCTGTTCCGGTTTCTCTGATCGGGACATTCGCGGTGATGTATCTATTCGGCTACAGCATCGACAATCTTTCGCTTATGGCGCTGACCATCTCCACCGGATTCGTAGTGGATGACGCCATCGTGGTGATGGAGAACATCTCGCGTCACCTGGAACTCGGAATGGCGCCCTTTGCCGCGGCGTTGCAGGGCGCGAAAGAAATCGGCTTCACCGTGTTTTCCATCAGCGTTTCGCTGATTGCGGTCTTCATTCCCATCCTGATGATGGGCGGCATTGTTGGGCGCCTTTTCCGGGAGTTTGCCGTCACTCTCTCGACGGCCATCGTGGTTTCGATGGTGATTTCTTTGACCACGACGCCCACCATGTGCGCCCA
>JBAUVJ010000154.1:0-7199 GCA_049583165.1 Candidatus Sulfotelmatobacter sp.
GGATGCGCCTTCGGCGATTTTGATAACGATGGCGACCTGGATATCTTGATCGTCAACCTGAACGAGCCGCCATCCCTTCTGCGCAATGATCTGCACGGCAGCAATCACTGGTTGAAAGTAAAGTTAATCGGTACAAAATCAAATCGCAGCGCCATCGGAGCCCGGGTTCTGATTCGCTACGGACGCAAAATGCAGCTGCAGGAAGTATTGAGCCAGTCCAGTTACTATTCGACGAATGACACCCGGCTTCATTTCGGGCTGGGGCCTGAAAAAGTCGCAGATGTCGAAATCCGCTGGCCCAGCGGTCTTCAGGAAAAATTCAAGGCGGTTGCCGCCGATCAACTCATTGTGATCAAGGAAAGCTCCGGCATGGTTCCCGGAGCAGGCTGGGCGCGAAGTGGGTAAGGGCGCGAGCTTGATCACACTTTCTGTGGTCAATCTGCGGTAGAATAGTAAACGTTTGCCCGTCTAACCCATGTCATCGCCAAGGTTGTTGCGCGAGGCGGGCCATCCACATATTAGAGGTGTTTCATGGGATCTGACCACGATGTCTCCCGCCGCCGTTTTCTTTCCGCCGCAGTAACGTCAACCGCAGCTTCATTATTGGCTCGTCCTGCTCTTTCTTTCGCGCTGGGCAATCCTCTCGCACATTCGTCTCACCCGTTGCCGTTTGAAATCGGCGAAGCCTCAACGCCCTTGCTGCCTTGGCAGGATCAGGGAGTGTTGAATCTGAGCAACTCTCCGTATGCCAAACTGCACAGCGTTCCAGTGCGTGCGGTGACCATTGAAGATGGTTTCTGGGCGAAGCGCCGCAAGACCAATGTTGAGCGCAGCATTCCGACGATGCGAGTGCAGCTTGAAGAGCATGGACGTATGGATAACTTCCGCCGGCTCGTGGGTAAGAGTACAGCTCCGCAGAAGGGCCCTTACTATTCCGACTCTGATATCTACAAGTGGACCGAAGCCGTGGGATGGGCGCTGCAATCCGGCGACCGGCCTGAACTGCGCAACGTTACCGAGTCGATGATCCGCGAAGTCGTCGCCATCCAGGAACCCAGCGGATATTTGAACACGTACTACCAGAATGACCGCATTGCCCTGCGAATGCAGCCTCACGACCAGGTGGTGGGCCACGAACTTTATTGTCTTGGCCACATGCTGCAAGGCGCGATTGCTTACTACCGAGCCACCGGCGATTCAACGCTTATGGATGCCGGCGCCAAGTTTGTCGACAATTTCTTGATCCCGAACTACGGACCGGGACCGAATCAGAAGCCGATCATCTCCGGCCATCCGGAAATCGAAATGTCTTTGATCGAGCTCTCCCGCACGACCGGCAGACGCCAGTATGTCGAACTCGCCGGATACATCCTGCATGGAGATGAGCGCGCCACGATTCAGCCGCGTGCCATCGTCTATATGTTCTGCGGCATTCCGTTTACCTCGCGCACCAAGCTCGAAGGCCACGCCGTGCGCGCGATGTACGCTTGCTGCGGCGCTACCGACTACTACCTGGAGACGGGCGACCCGGCCTACTGGAAGACGCTGAACATACTCTGGGAAGATCTGAGCAAACGGCAGATGTACATCACCGGAGGAGTGGGCGCGCGGGGCGCCGGAGAAGCCTTTGGCGAAGCGTACGAACTGCCCAACGAACAAGCGTACGGCGAAAGTTGCGCCGCCATCGGCAACATGATGTGGAACTGGAGGATGCTGGCGGCAAGCGGTGAGGCTCGATTTACCGATGTGATCGAGCGTGCCTTGTACAACGGCATCAACTCCGGCATGTCGCTCGATGGAACCACATACTGTTATCGCAACCCGCTGGCATTCGATCCCACGGCTTACGACAAGGCTCGCGGCGAGAAGGGAATTCGCAATCCCTGGTACGACACGACCTGCTGTCCGCCGAACCTTGAGCGTACTTTCGCTTCTCTGCCGGGCTACTTCTACAGCACCAGCAAGGATGGTTTGTACGTGCATTTGTATGATAACTCTCTGCTCGACTGGCACCTGGAAAATGGAACGCCAATCAAGATCGAGCAGAAGACGAATTATCCCTGGGATGGAGACGTCAAGCTGACGCTGAACCCGGCGCAGGCTGTCGATTTCACTTTCTACGTAAGAATCCCTGGTTGGGCCACCGGCGCCAAGGTTGCGGTGAACGGCAAAACAATCGATGGCGCGACGGCGGGAGAATACTTGCCGGTACGGCGCAACTGGAAGCCCGGCGACACCGTGACACTGAATTTCCCGATGGCAACTGAAATCGTCGCATCGAACCCACGTGTGGCGGAGGATACCTCACGCGTTGCAGTGCGGCGCGGTCCCATTATTTATTGCATGGAAGGGTTGGATCAGCCAACGGGCGTGGCGCTCTCCGATATTTCCGTTCATCTTAGCGAGCGGATGGGCAAGGATTTTCATGATGAATATGCGGCCAGCCTTCTGGAGGGCGTGGTCGTGCTGCATCATGATGGTGCGGCGTTCGAAACTGCTTCCGCCGGCGAAGCGCTGTATATTCCGATGAGCAGTATGGTGCCGAAAACACATCCAGCGAAACTGACACTGATCCCTTATTATGCGTGGGCGAACCGAGAGGCGACTCCGATGCAAGTCTGGGCTCGCTATACTCGTAGCTAAAGGGTGTTTCCGCTGGCCGTCTTTAGCGAAACAGGCACAATCGTTTCGCTAGCCGTGGTTCATCTTGACGGATCGTCTTGATAGTTAGCGGGCAAACGGTTATGAGTCGAAGTGGATGGTTTTGCCGTGTTGTCTTAATCCTATTGTTTAGTCTTGGAGTATCGCTCACGGCGCCTTCTCAGCAACCTTTACCCCGACCTTCCGGCGGCATCAATAGCGACATAACGAGGCTCTATGCCGGAGCGCATCCTTACATGGATGACCCACCGCCGGAGCTCAAGAAAACGGTTCATGAACTCGCGGGAATAGATCCCGCTTCCAGCCAAGATCAACTTCCCGATCTTCTTGCGAAAATTGGAGCCGCTGCTGACGAATTGCTCCGGAAGGTGCCCAACTTGATTTCCCAAGAGGCCGTGAGCGAGACGCAATGGACTGAGGCTTCGGGCAAAATGGTTCCCGGTTGCGTCGGCCGGTGCTTCGCCCCTGGCAACAGTTCACGGCGAGACCAAACCTTCGATTATCTCATTGTGACTCATCCGGCCCCGGGCGGCGGTGTGATGGTTCAGGAGTACCGAACCCGCAGAAACGGCAAGCCCATTTCAAAAGGCGTGGCAGCGCCGGATTTTCAGGGATTCATCTCCGCTTGGATTATTCTCTCATCGCCGAATCAGGTGGAATCCCGCTTTCGTTATTTAGGGCAGCAGCAAATGAATGGGCACAACACCGCTGTGATCGGTTTTGCTCAGATTCCTGGTTTAGTTGAATCTCCTGGACAAATTGTGAACGATAGAGGATCGGTCCCGATGCTCTTGCAGGGCATCGCCTGGGTCGATGAATCCGACTTTCGCGTCATTCGTCTGCGCACCGACTTGTTGGCGCCTCGACCCGAGATTCAGCTCGAAAAGCAGACTGCCGACATTGTATTCGGACCAGTGAAGATCGCGTCGGTCGATTCAGTTTTCTGGTTGCCGCAAGCTGTTAGTCTGGACATGGAGGCCGGTGGGCGCTTCTTCCGCGAAGATCATAAGTATTCGAAGTATCGGTTATTCCGGGCGAAAAGTAGAATCGTGTCTCCATAAACTCCCAGCCTCTGTGTACTGGTTTTTTGCCGTTGGCGAGACAACCGTCGGAACACGATTCGTCGGCTCGGATATTCCGATACCTAATTGAAACCATGCGATTGATCACAGGACGGCGAATCTTTCCTCTGCTGCTCTCAGCTCTTTTTCTTTCTTCCGGACAAGGTCAATCTCCAACTGTTAGTCCCGCCAGCAGCAGTGCGAAAGCCGCAATATCATTCCCCAGCGAGCCTACGGGTGCGAGCCGCTGCGCGGTCTGCCATGCTTCCGAAGTCGAGGGCTATGCGCGCTCCGCCATGGGCCATTCTTTACGCCGTGCTGGCCAGGAACCTACAGGCACAGTCACAACGCCAGACGCCAAAATTACGATGTACTCCTCGCCGGCCGGCTCTTGGCAGCGCCTGGAAGCCGGCGGAGACATCAGCAACTACAAGATCGAGTATGTAATCGGCTCCGGGAACCACGCCACGGGCTATCTGGTCGATATCGACGGTCACCTTTTTCAATCTCCAGTTGCCTTCTACAAAAGCCGCAACTCCTATGATTTGGCGCCGGGATATGAAAAGACTAAAGACCCGGATTTCACGCGCCCGGTCGCGGAGGGTTGTGTCTTCTGCCACGCTGGCACTGAGCTTCATGTCACCGGCACCACTAATCAATTTCGCTCGCCCGTGTTTCCCGATGAGGCAATCACTTGCGAACGCTGTCACGGCCCCAGCGAAAAACATCTTGCCGAGCCGAGAGCCGGAACAATCGTCAATCCCGCAAAGCTTGAGCTGGGTGCTCGCGACAGCGTTTGCGAGCAATGCCATTTGCTCGGCGCTGCTCGCGTGCCGAATCCCGGCCGGGAGTTTCGTGATTTTCAACCGGGGCAGAGATTAGAGAGCACATTTACCACGTATCGCGATGCCTTGCCTCCGGATAGTCCGCCGGAAGCATTCAAAGTCATCAGCCACGTGGAACAACTGGCCATGAGCGTCTGCGCGCGCAGCAGCCAGGGACGATTGTGGTGCGGCACCTGCCATGATCCGCACAACAAACCGGTTGAGCCGGTGCAGTATTACCGCTCTCGATGCTTGTCCTGCCACACGGGAGCGTTTCCCAGTTCCCATCCCGCCGCGGATAGCGACTGCATCCACTGTCACATGCCGCGGCGTGATGCTCAGGATGGCGGACACACAGCCTTTACCGATCACAGAATTCAGCGGCGCCCTCAATCCCAAAGCGACCTACCCTCTGCTGGAGATATTGCCGCCTGGCGTGAACCCGCTCCCGATCTCCAGAAGCGTAACCTGGGCATCGCATACATCAATGCCGGATTTCAGCGTCGCTCGTCGACGTTCATCGTCAAGGGCTACCGTCTTCTGACGGAAGTGCAACAGCAATTCGCGTTGGATCCTGAGACCTTCACCTGGATGGGCACCGCACTCCTCGTGGGCAAACATCCCTCCGAGGCAGAGCTGGCCTATGAGCGCGTTTTGGCGCTTGACCCAAATTCAGCTGCCGCGGAGACGAACGTTGCCTTTGCCCTTCAACAAACCGGCGATATTGATGGAACCATTACTCACCTCGAGCGTGCCGTTGCCATTGATCCCTTGCACCTGCAAGCCAGCAGTCTTCTGATCAATCTGTACCGGCAGCAAGGGAACACCGTGAAAGCTGATGCTCTGTCCGATAAAATCCGCGCGATCATGGAGCAACAACCTACGTCCGGCGAAGGGATCTCGTCCCAACCCAAGCCGGCTTCGGCGCTAACCACGCCAGGAATGGCTGAAACAGTCTTCAAAAACATCAAGGTGCTGCAAGGCATTCCGGCTGATCAGGTTATTCCGACGATGCGCTTCATCACATCGGCGCTCGGCGTGGGGTGCAACTATTGCCACGTCGAAGGTCACTTCGAGGACGATGCCAAGAAGCCGAAACAAATCGCGCGCAGCATGATGCAGATGATGGCGGCCATCAATCGAAATGATTTCGAGGGGGCCCGTGAAGTGACTTGCTATTCCTGCCATCACGGAGAGCCCAAACCGCTTGCAGTCCCGTTAATTGCAGGAGAAACGCCAGCGCCACAGCGCACCGAGTCCAGTGCCAGCATTCTGAAGGAAGGGCAAATAGGGAACGACCTTCCCACCGCCGACCAACTCATCGATAAATTTATTCAGGCACTCGGCGGGACCGCGGCACTCGAGAAAATTTCGTCCCGAGTCGCGAATGGCAATGCGCAAGTTAATGGGAAATCAATTCGCGTCGAACTTTTCGATAAAGCTCCAGACAAGAGTTTGTTCATCCAGCATACGCCCGCCGGCGACAGCAGGACCGTAATCGATGGAAGTGCCGGATGGGCAAGCGTTCCGGGCCGTCCCACGCACGATCTCAGCAGTTCCGATCTCGATGCCGACCGCATGGACGCCGATCTGCAATTCGCTTTGCACGTTAAACAACTTTTTCCCGACTTGCGCGTGCAATATCCGGAAACGATAAATGGCCGCGAAGCTTACGCATTCACGGGCATTCGCAAAGGCAGCCACGCTCCATGGAAGTTTTTTTTCGACGCGCAGTCCGGGCTCCTCGTCCGGGTCATGCGCTATGCCGATTCCCCGCTCGGCCTCGACCCCACGCAAATCGACTACGGCGATTATCGAACGGTCGACGGCGTGCAGATGCCATTTTTGTGGACGATCGCTCGCCCGGGCGCTGAAGCGCGGGTCCAAATACAAATGGAAGACATCCGGCAAAATGTTCCAATCGACGACGCGCAATTCCAGATACCTCCGCCAAAACAAAAATAAAATGCGCGTTCTGAACCGTGAAATCTGAAACCGCGGGCGACGACACCTGCACATCACGACAATTGTTTTGCAAACGGCTAAACTCTCGATAGCTAGAAGCTATGGAGGAAAATTGGTCGTTCTTCTGATGGGAGTCTCCGGGGCGGGGAAGACTACGATCGGACAGTTGCTGGCGTCGGAATTGGGCTACGACTTCGCGGATGGGGACGATTACCATTCGGCGGTGAATGTCGAGAAAATGCGGAATGGAATTGCCCTCACCGATGCCGATCGCGAGGCCTGGCTGGAGACTCTGCATGATCTGATCGCCGGATGGATTGCAGTCGAGAAGAGTGCAGTACTGGCTTGCTCAGCATTAAAGCGCGCTTATCAGAAGAGGTTGCTGGTCTCGCACGAAGTTCATCTTGTTTATTTGCATGCAAAACGCGAGGTTCTTCAGCAGCGGCTGCGCGCCCGGCACGGACATTTCATGACGGAGAAGCTGCTCGACAGCCAGTTGGATACGCTGGAGGAGCCGGAGGACGCAATCGAGGTTAATGTAGACCGGCCACCCGCGCAGATTGTTGAGGAAATTCGAGCACGCCTGATGGCTGCGTGATCGTTTCGAAATCTGAAAAGCGCGGTTGTGCGTTAATCTTTCGTAACTATTAACGAAATAGCGAAATAGTAAAGTCGTGCTACAATGCAT
>JBAUVJ010000155.1:0-5907 GCA_049583165.1 Candidatus Sulfotelmatobacter sp.
CGGCCACTCTGTACAAGGGCTCCATCCACTACGATGCGCCCATGCTCTACGCCTTCGGCTTCCTCGGACTCTTCACCATCGGCGGCCTCACCGGATTATTCCTGGCCGCCCTTGGCATCGATGTCCACGTCACCGACACTTACTTCGTCGTCGCTCACTTCCACTACATCATGGTCGGCGGCGCGGTCATGGGCTATCTCGGAGGAATGCATTTCTGGTGGCCCAAAATTTCGGGGCGGCTTTATCCCGAGGGCTGGGCGCGTCTGGCCGCGCTGATCGTTTTCATCGGCTTCAATCTCACATTCTTCCCGCAGTTCGTGCTGGGTTACATGGGCATGCCACGCCGCTATTACGATTACAGCCACATGCCGGAATTCCAGGTGCTGAACGTACTCTCGACCGCCGGAGCTACCGTCCTCGGCGTGGGATATCTTTTGCCCATGCTTTATTTCCTCTGGTCCATGCGCTACGGCAAGCCCGCCTCTGATAATCCGTGGAACGCCGCTGGCCTGGAATGGAAAACTACTTCTCCGCCGCCCACCTTCAACTTCGACGAAGAACCCGTCGTGACCTGGGAAGCCTACAACTACGATGAGTTGGATGCGCCTCACAAAGCGGAGGTGCCCGTTGCAAGATAGCGCCAGTTCGGTGACTCCTGTTCGTGGTCACGGAGAAGCTCACGCGGCGGACAATCCTGCATTGCTGCACCACTTTGCCACCGAAAGCCAGCAGCGCGACGCCGCCAGCCTCGGCATGTGGGTCTTTCTCGCCACTGAAGTCTTGTTCTTTGGCGGCTTGTTCTGCGCCTACCTGATTTACCGCCGCTGGTACTTTGGAGATTTCGGCGCGGCCAGCAAATCCATCGACGCTACGCTCGGCGCCACCAACACCGCGGTTCTAATTTGCAGCAGCTTGACCGTGGTCCTCGCCGTCTGGGCCGCTCAAACCGCGCGCAAGACGCTCTTGGTCGTCATGCTCGGCATCACCATGCTTCTCGGCCTGACGTTTCTTGGCATCAAGGCCGTCGAATATAAAGACAAGTTCGAGGAGCACCACGTCCCCGGCGCTTCCTTCAGTTTCGAGAACGTGCCCATCCCCGGCCATCCCGGCGAGTACGCCAATCCGCGCCACGCGCAACTTTTTTTCTCTCTCTACTTCGTCATGACCGGATTGCACGCCCTGCACATGATTATCGGCCTCGGCATTTTCACCTGGCTCTTTGTCATGGCCTGGAAGGGACGTTTCACCCCCGAGTGGCACACTCCAGTCGAAATCGGCGGTCTTTACTGGCACTTCGTCGATATCATCTGGATCTACCTGTTCCCCTTGCTTTACCTGATCGACCGGCATCCGTGAGCTTTGCTTGAGGCTTAATCTTGAGGCTTAATTATGTCTGACCATTCAAAATCGTCGCCGTTGAAAATGTATTTCGGAATTTGGCTCACCCTGTTGGCGTGCACCTACATCACCTACAAAGCCGCATTCATCGAGCTCGGCCGCTACAACGCCGCCGTTGCCCTGGGCATCGCCACCTTCAAAGCCACCCTGGTAGCCCTGTTCTTCATGCACGTCTACCATGCCAGCGAAAAACTCACCAAGATGGTGGTAATCGCCGCCCTGTTTTTCCTCATGCTGCTGCTAGGCCTTACCATGTCCGACTACGCCACCCGCCTCTGGAGCTAACTCTGTCATCCTGAGCGAAGCAGTCCGACTCGCGAAGCGAATCGGATTGCGCAGTCGAAGGACCCCATAGCCGTCGGCGCCATCAAAGACCTCGCAAGGCGTTTCCACCACATCTCAATCCCCACTCCGCTTCCCAGTTAATCTGCGATATACTCGCGCCACGATTTAATTTCCTGATCGGCGCGCACGCCGATGCGCACGAGGTACCCCATGGCCTTCTGTAATTCTTGCGGCACAAATATCGCTCCCGGAACCCGCTTCTGCAGTAAGTGCGGCGCGGCCATTGTCGACCCGCCTGCCGTTCCCATCGTCGTACCTGCAACTGCCGTTCCTCCGGCAACCCCAGCCCCGGCCGGCGGCGCGCTCAAAGCCATTCTGATCGTGGTCGGCGTCATCGTTCTCCTGGGAATTGTCGGCCTCGCGTCCCTCGTGTTCTTCGCTTCGCGCCTCGCGCATCGCACCCGCGTCCAGCAGGAAGGCAACAATGTAAAAGTCGAGACCCCATTCGGCACTGTCGAGACCACGAAGGATCCCGCCGAAGCCGCCCGCAATCTCGGCGTCGATCTCTATCCCGGTGCGGACGTCCTGAAAAATGGCGCCGCTTCCGCAACCTTCGGCGGCGTTCACACCGTTTCGCTGAATTCCGAGAGCACCGATTCCGTGGACAAAGTCTCCGATTTCTACAAGTCCAAGTTTCCCAACGCGATTGTCACCAGCTCCGATTCCGGCCGCTGCACCATCATCTCGAACGATCACAGAAATATAATCACCATCAACATCCAAGCCGAAGGCGATAAGACCAAAATCCAAATCACCAACGTGTCCCATAAGTAAGACACAAGCTCGTCCTCAAATTGAAATCAGAAATTGAAATCAGAATCGAAGTTAGAATCGTTTCCCAAATAAATTCCGGTAAGATTTTGGGTGGCGCAGCGCTTCAGCGCTGCGATACCGTTTTCTTCCTCGCTGGCTTTAGCCACTGAGGCAACTCACCTCGCATGCCGGATAAATTCACCGAACTCGCCCAAGCCGCCAAGTCCGCGCAGGTTGACTCCTCGGCCCTGGCCGAATCTCTCCGCAAACAAATTCGCGGCGAAGTTCGTTTCGACTCCAGCTCTCGCGCCCTCTACGCCACCGACGCCTCCAACTACCGTCAGGTTCCCATCGGCGTCGTTCTCCCTCGCGATGCCGACGACGTCGAAGCCACTGTCGCCCTTTGCCGACGTTTCAATGCTCCGCTGCTCTGCCGCGGCGGCGGCACGTCGCTCGCCGGCCAATGCTGCAATGTCGCCGTCATTCTCGACTTTTCCAAATACATGGCGGAGATTCTCGAAATCGATCCCGCCCGCCGCATCGCCCGGGTGCAGCCCGGAGTCGTGCTCGACACTCTCCGCACCGCCGCCGAAAAACACCACCTCACCTTTGCGCCCGATCCCGCCACCCACGACCGCTGCACTCTCGGCGGCATGATCGGCAACAACTCCTGCGGCGTGCACTCCGTCATGGCCGGCAAAACCGACGACAACATCGAAGAACTCGAAGTCCTCACCTACGACGGCGCCCGCCTAAGAGTCGGCAAGAATTTTATCCAAGACGAACCATGTGGGGACAGCCGCCCTCGGCTGTCCAGCGGCCCGGAATTATCGGGCCGCAGCGCACTCCGCCGCAGCTCCTCAGACCACGCCTCCGCCCGCGCCACCCAAATCTCCGCCTCTCTAAAAAACCTCGCCGCTCAATACGCCAATCTGGTCCGCCAAAAATTTCCCAACATCCCGCGCCGCGTCTCCGGCTACAACCTCAATTACCTTCTCCCCGAAAATGGTTTCCACATCGCCCGCGCCCTCGTCGGCTCGGAAGGCACCTGCGTCACCATTCTTGAAGCCACCTGCCGCCTCGTCGAAAGCCCGCCGGAGCGCGTGCTCCTGGTCGCCGCCTATCCCGATATTTATCAGTGCGCCGACCGTGTGCCAGAAATCATGGAGCACAAGCCCATCGGCCTGGAAGGCTTTGACGATCTTCTCGTCGGCTACACCCGGGCCAAAGGCATCAACTCCGAAGGCCTGGCTCTGCTGCCTGAGGGCGGCGGATGGCTCATGATCGAGTTCGGCGCTTCCACAGCGCCGGACGCCGAATCCCAGGCCCGCGCCCTCATGCAAGCGCTCGCCCGCGGCGCAACCGCTCCCTCCATGCGCCTCTGTACCGATAAGCAGCAGATCAAGCGTGTATGGGAAGTTCGCGAGTCAGCTCTCGGCGTCACATCGCACGTCGCCGGTGAACCCCTGTTCTGGGAGGGATGGGAAGACTCCGCCGTGGCACCCGAAAAACTCGGCCACTATCTTCGAGCTCTGCGCCAACTCATGGCGGCCCACGGCTACAAAGGTTCACTCTATGGACACTTCGGCCACGGCTGCGTTCACACGCGCATCAATTTCGATCTGCAATCGAAAGCCGGCATCGCCAAATTTCGCAAGTTCATGGAAGAGGCCACCGATCTGGTCGTCAGCTACGGCGGCTCCATCTCCGGCGAGCACGGCGACGGCCAGGCCCGCGCCGAGTTGCTTCCCAAAATGTTCGGCCCCGAACTGGTGCAGGCCTTCCGCGAATTTAAATCAGTCTGGGATCCCGACTGGAAGATGAATCCCGGCAAGCTGGTTGGTTTGCACGGAAACCCGCCTTATAAGCTCGACGAAAATCTCCGCCTCGGCGCCGACTATTCTCCCTGGGAGCCGAAAACAAATTTCCAATTCATCTCCGACCACGGCAGCCTCGCCCAAGCCACGCTGCGCTGCGTGGGTGTCGGCAAATGCCGTCGCGAGGAAGGTGGCCTGATGTGCCCCAGCTACCGCGTCACCCACGAAGAAGAGCACTCCACTCGCGGCCGCGCTCACCTTCTTTGGGAGATGACGCAGGGGCAAAACAAAAAAGACGAAATGGTTCGCGACGGTTGGCGCAGCGAAGAGGTAAAAAAATCTCTCGATCTCTGCCTCGCCTGTAAAGGCTGCAAAAGCGACTGCCCCGTCGGCGTCGATGTCGCCACCTACAAATCCGAATTCCTCGCCCATTATTACGAAGGCCGCATCCGCCCCCGCGGCGCCTACGCCTTCGGCAATATCGACCTCTGGGCCCGCGCCGCATCTCACGCCCCCGGCCTCGTCAATCTCACCACCCAACTTCCATTCCTCCGCGACCTAACCAAACTCATAGCCGGAATCCCCGCCCAGCGCTCCATCCCCGCCTTCGCCCCCGAAACCTTCAGGAGTTGGTTCGGGCAGCGAGAAGCGGCAAACCGCTGGGGTGCCCCACGGCCTGCCCTGAGCCTGTCGAAGGGTCTCGCCTCCTTTGCGAGACGTGGGACTGCTGAGGCCAACACCAGCGCAGCGTCGCAAAATGATTTTGGGTGGCTTAGCGCTTCCACCGCCGCGATCAAGCATCCTGAAGGTGCGGGGGGTTCAGCCCCTAAGGTCCTCCTCTGGCCCGACACGTTCAACAACCATTTCCACCCCTCCACAGCCAAAGCCGCCGTCGAAGTCCTCGAAGCCGCCGGCTTCCGCGTCATCATCCCCAAAGCCAACCTCTGTTGCGGACGTCCTCTCTACGACCACGGCATGCTCGACCGCGCCAAATCCCTCCTTCTCCAAATCCTCGACGAACTCTCCCTCGAAATTGCCGCCGGCATTCCCATCGTCGGCCTCGAACCCAGCTGCGTCGCCGTCTTTCGCGACGAACTCCTCAACCTCTTCCCCCACGACCAACGCGCTCAAGCCTTGTCGCGCCAAACTTTCTTGCTCGCTGAATTCCTCGAAACCCACGCTCCGCATCTCCCGCTTCCTCAACTCAATCGCAAAGCAATTCTTCACGGCCACTGCCATCAAAAATCTCTCATGAAGATGACCGCCGAGGAATCTCTCCTGCGCCGCCTCGGCATCGACTTCCAAACTCCCGCTCCCGGCTGCTGCGGAATGGCTGGCTCCTTCGGCTTCGAACCCGATAAATATGACATCTCCATGGCCATCGGCGAGCTCGAAATCCTCCCTGCCGTCCGCCGAGCACCGTCCGACTGGCTCATCATCGCCGACGGCTTCAGTTGCCGCGAGCAAATCGCCCAAGGCACTCCCCGCAACGCGCTTCACTTGGCCGAAGTCCTCCAACTCGCGCTCAATGCCCCGCCCGCACCAGAGTCGCACCCCTATCCGGAATTCGCGGCTGCCCAACTCCGCGCCACAG